>LCQW01000038.1:6019-8379 GCA_001004345.1 Candidatus Kaiserbacteria bacterium GW2011_GWA2_52_12 | reverse complement strand
ACGCTCGCTCAATCCTTCTTCGTTCGCTCGCTTCGATGTGCGTATATCCCATATGTTCTAAACATACAGGTGTTCTACTTCAAAGGTGAATTCGCGCTTTGATATTCAACTTGCTTTAGCCATAGCAGAAAGGTCTCTTGAGAGAGGTTTTTCTGCTGTGGCGAAGCCATTGTGGCAGAGCCAGTCCGTTCGGGACAACAGCACCAACCCACGCCAAGTCGGCGGAGCGAAAGCTCCAAGGAGGCGGCAAAGGAGGACAAGTGAAAGTTCCATCACCCAAATCGAAAAACGAGTGGAAGCCCCTCGGGCTTCTGATGTCGAAGGTGCAAGACCTCTACACCACCGTGCGCGACACGCTCGGCGGTATGGGCATCGGGATGGACATCATCCCGTGGCTCGCGGGCGACGGCAAGAAGTCGCTCGTCGAGAAGCTGAAAGCGCTCGGGACGGAGTTCAAAAACACCCAGCGCATCCGGCTGACCGGCAACAAGAACCTGATCTGGGTCAATCTCGACGCTCCGCTCAAACTGCCCTTCGACGGCGCGGAACCCAAGCCCGATCAGAATGCTCCGAGCGGCTGGGTCAAGGTCGAGCTGAAGAAGGGCTCGCTCTACGTGGACGGCAAGAAGATTGTCGCCCACCTCGACGAAGGGCAGAAAGACGGCAAAGTGATGCAGGGACACAAGCTCGCGGAAGCCCTCACCGGCAAATCCGTCGAGCATCCCAACATCCTCGACGCCTTGCTGGAGCTCCCGCATCTCGTCCCTGACGAACTGAAGAAGGACGGGCTGGGTCGCACCATCTACCTGTACTTCTGGGCGGTCAAGTTCCGCGACCGCGACGGCGGTCTCTACGTCCGCTACGGCTGTTGGGACGGCGGTGCGTACCGCTCGGACTTCCGTTGGCTCGACGGCCACTGGGGCGGTCAGGGCCCTGCGGCTGTCCGCGCAAGTTGATTGCACTTCGACCTCTGAACCTTGTGTCCTCTTTAGACACTTGGTTCTTGGTCCTCGGGCTCGGCGTTTCGCCGAGCCCGCTCGTTTTTATTTTTCTTGTTATAGTCGGTGCGGGAGTAGGTGCATACAAAAGCTTGAAGCAATATCTGAAAGCGAAGTTCGCCAAGCCCTTCCATATCTATTTCCACGACACGCGATCCGACATCAACTGTCAGATCGCGGACTATTGCGGCTGGGCGATATATGTCCGAGCAGAGCGGGCGGAACCACGCCCAAGGAAAGAAATAGAAGATCAGATCAAGAGCTGTTTCGATGTCTTTTCTGGTGGGACAAACCTTTACTATGCTTATCCCAAATGACCAACCCGCCTATCCCTTGCGGGAAGAGCCCGAGGGCTCTTATCGGCGGGTTGGAACGTTTATACCAGTAGTATACCAAAATGGGGTCGTAAGCCAAGCGTGTGTGGATAGGTCTATAATGGTAAGGAAAACCCTATGAATACAGATTTACTCAAAGAACAAATAAAAAAGGTCTCGGAATACCTTGAGAGTGCGGAGGGAGAGACCAAGCAGAAAATATCCATAATCTCACAGTATTTATCGTCGCTACTTGAGCCGGAGAAGTTTACTGACATTCAACGTGAAGATTTGAGGAAGCTGGCTCTTGAGCTCGGGTATCAAGAAGATACCTCGTTTGAGAAATGGATTGCCGAGCATAAGTAGCGATATGCTCAAGTCAAAGTTTCTTGAGCTCATCGCGGGAAAAGGAATGGGGCTATTCTCATCCGGAGATACTTTGGAAACCATAGAAAAAAGGTTGCTGGAGATAGAGGAGGAAAAACCGCGACGCATCCACAATCTCTCCGAAAACTTCTCTAACAGCGATGACGATTACGTAGAGGGCTTGGAGATCGGATGGCTTGATAATGAGAAAGCCCTTTTGCAGTTGAAGCGGCAGTTTATTCTCGACCGGCGCGAGGGGTGGAAGTCCCGAGTGATCTGGAACATCCTCGTACCAATCGTGGTGGCGGTCATTACCGCCTACATAGTCGGAAACGCCGTAGCCGGAAACTACACGGACCCCGCCCTTTCCTTGAGGTCGGGTATGTAAATGTAGCCCTTATGCCCTCGGATGCTGGTTCCAATAGCGTCTACGAGGTCGCGCATATGAAAGGTATCAAACCTCAGGGCAGGCCATGGACCCGTCCAAAAAACGCATTCGTTTTTTGGACTGTTCCGCGGCAAGCCACGGGGTTTTCACCTTTGCTGCCTGCGTCGCTCGGAAATGAAAACGAGTTTTCATTTTACTCACTATCCTCGGCAGATAAGACAAGCACCTGGAAAGATTCCAGGTGCTTTAAGGTCAGATAAGTTTTTGAATAATCTTGTTGATGACGGCGACATC
>LCQW01000038.1:0-5985 GCA_001004345.1 Candidatus Kaiserbacteria bacterium GW2011_GWA2_52_12 | reverse complement strand
TCCAGGTGCTTTAAGGTCAGATAAGTTTTTGAATAATCTTGTTGATGACGGCGACATCGTACTCCTCGCTATTCGCCAAATGTGCGACGAGTATTTGATACTGTTGACGAGACTGCTTGCCAAAAATAATCCGGCGCCACACATATACTACGCCGCCTACCCCTGCAAGTGCAGCTCGCAGCCAGTACTCAAACGCGAAATAGAGTATGAGTATCACCGCGGCTCCGAGCGCGCACAGAAGACTCCACCATCCGAGTCCGAAAACCAGCGCGGCGACAAGCGAGACTAACGTACCGACAACGGTGAACAGGATCGCGATATACATTTTTACCATCGCGAGCTCGGCGCGGTAGTTTGGCAGAAATGTGTGCAGCTGATATAGCAACGTGTCGGGTTTCTCCAGCACAACCACGAAATCAGACGATAAATACTTATCCGAAAATGGATCTTGCGGATCGTTTGGTCCCCGAGTGAAAACCTTGAGTTTTCCGCCCACAACAACGACATCACTGTCTTTCCACGGCGGATATCGTTCCGTCTTCGTGTAGAACTGCGTACAGTCGCACGATCCCAAACTGTGTAATCCTCGCGCTATTTCAGCGCGGATATTTTTGCGATTGTTCAACGTTCCACTCATCTGCGCCACAAAACTCATTTGAGTGCTCTCCATTTTCTGACCGCACTCTACTGCAATCGGGGTTTTTTGCAACGCGAGAGTTGAACGGACATCGAAACGACAATCGTTGCATTGAATGATATTCTAAACACATGCCCCTCGACACACAACTTTTCTTCCTCCTCAACGGCTTGGCTGGTCGTTCCCCGACCATCGATTCTCTCATCGTCTTTTGTGCGCGGCGTCGTTACCGAAGGTATTCGCTTTCTCTACCATCGCCCGCGCCCGTTCGTCACTTATCCAGTGCATCAGCTCATCGCGGAAAATAGCTGGTCATTCCCATCCGGTCATTCCATCACTTTCTTTGCGCTCGCGAGTGCCGTATATTTCTATAACAAAAAATGGGGAATCTTGTTTTTTGTCGCCGCTGCTGTCATTGCAGTAAGTCGCGTCGTCGCGGGAGTGCACTACCCTTCCGATATCATTGGCGGCGCACTGCTCGGCATTGGCATCGGATATGGGGTATTTTATGTCGCAGAAAAATGCTGGCCAGCCTCGATCAAATCGAGGTTGAGTGAACCAAAAAAACCGTAAGGGACTCGATTGTGCCGGCGGCAGGGATCGAACCTGCGACCTGACGCTTATGAAACGTCCGCTACTGCCACTGAGCTACGCCGGCAACACTGCCAATAATACCCATTTTTGAGCACTATTCCAATCGAAATTTGACAAATTCGTCTAGTATGGTACAAATACCCCGTGATCGCGAATGTACTTCTCGTCAATTCAGGCCTGTTGCTCGCCACGGCAACGTATCTCGTGTATGCATTTTTTGCCATGTTTTTGCTGCATCAAGTAACGTTTTTTCTTCTTGCGGCGCTCATTCTCGTTCTTCTTACGATAATAGAGATTATTCTCGGCGCTCTCAGTGGTGGAGGGTGAAATTTTCTATCCTCTATTCTATCCTCTATTTGTGAAAACGTCTTGTTCATAGTAAAGTTCAGAAACGATAGCGGGGTGGAGCAGTAGTAGCTCGCAAGGCTCATAACCTTGAGGTCGCGGGTGCAATTCCCGCCCCCGCAACAAGCTTCGCAGAAGTCCCCACTCGGGGATTTTTGCGTTTTTAGCAAGAGTATCAAAGGTTTTTTGGAACGAGGATTTTTTCGGTCGCCTCCAGTTGTTGCATCCTCATCCACTGATTGACAACAGGTTGCCTAAACTCCTCGATAACCATCGTTTTGGGATTCAGCATGTCTATTGCCGCTCGAAGTGTCGATGGAGCTAGATGTGAGTAGCGCATGGTCGTTGTTATGTTGGAATGTCCCATGAGTTGTTGTACCGCCGTCATTGGCACACCCTTCATTGCGAGATGTGATGCGAATGTATGTCGTAGAATGTGCCAGCCGACCTTACGAATACCAGCGTCATTGCACGCTTTCGTCAGCCGTCGTTCCATGCGGTGATAATCGAACGGCTCCTTATCTGTATCAAGGAACACATAGCCGGTATTATTCTTCCTCGCATACAGGATTTCGTAGACATCGGCATCAAGCGGAACGTGTCGTTCGCGGTTACTCTTCGGCGAGACGAGCATTTTCATGCGGTCATCCCTCGAATGTCGTACCGCGACACTCCGGTTCTCCCAGCTGATTGAATTCCATTGCAGCCCTTTTATCTCTCCTTGGCGCATTCCCGTGCGCAAGGCGATTAGAATCATTTCACGGACGACACCCTCGGAATGCTTCAAGAGTAGTTCGCATTCGTCCGGCGACAGGAAGTCCGTTCGAGCCGGATTGCATTTCGGCCATTTGATCTTCGGAGGCGTTCCGTCGAGCTGCAACCATTCGTATGCAGTGCCGAGGCATTTATTGAGCACGGTCAAATAATTCTTGACCGTCTTATTTCCAACCCCTTTGGTATTCATCCGTGCTTTGAACTGCTCGATCTGATGCGAAGTAATCTTGCCGACAGAGATTTTTCCGAAGAACGGCACAAGCACCGTAGAAATGACATATTTTTTCGTTCGCTGCTCCGAATGTTTATTATTCGGTATCACGTAATCGGTAAACCATCGCCAAGCGAAGTTCTCGAACAGTTGATCTTCAGGTATCGCCAGTTTTTCTATAGATTCACCCCGTGCGAGCTTCTGTCGGAGTACCAGCTCGTATGCCTTCGCTCCGGCCTGCGTATTCTCAGGGCTTCGTTTCCTATATCTGGTCGAGTCGAACATAAAGTCCGCCCACCAAGTGTTTTTAATTTTTCGTACTGCCATAATGTGTGTATTTAGACGATTGATGCCACCCGCTTTTCTTCGAGGTACATTTCAAGATCGCTTTTAGAGAAGCGGACGCTACCCCCGATCTTGAGGAAAGGGATCAGTCGTTGCTGTTGCCATCGCCGGACAGTGGATTCGGAGATTTTTAATGCTTCCGCCACCTCGGCGATTGTAAGCAATTCGATATTCGGGCTGGAATCAGTCGTTTTTTTGTCAAAGAACAGTACGGAAGCCTTCATCTTAGCTCTTTTTTGGCTATTTAGCAAAGCACCTACACCTCCTACACTACCCTCAAAAGGTGGTGTAACAGCAGTGTTTCCGCCCGTGCATGTGTTTAGTGTAGGAGTCATTAGAATTGCATATCTCCTACACCGGAATCATGCAGGTCATTTTTTGGCTCAATGGAGGCGTCAGAATCGGGAGGTGTAGGAGATGCAGGATCGTTGTGGAAATAACTGGCCTGTACGTTCTCGATTACTTCTCGTCGAAAGAGGTAACTTTTTCCACCACTGCCACGTTTACTTTTGGAGGCAAGATTAAATTTCTTGATGGCCCATCCAACATCCGCTGCTCGTTGCTTACTGTCTGAATGATCGCTACGGAAAGCGAACGAGTCGATCCCCGAGGCAACGTCGGCCGGAGAAGTCCATATACTCTCCGAGGCTCCTATTATTGAAAGTAAGGTGCGTATTACTTCCGCCTCAAGTTCGTTCGGCTCATATTCTGCGAAACCGTATTGAGCTAGGAATCGACGCTTCACTTCCTCAATTTTGTCAGCCCCTCCGAAGCAAGCGAGCATCGTTTCGAGCGGCAGCCACAATTCAAGGTTTCTACCCACGACCTCGCCGCTTCGCACGTATTCGGATTTTCGCTTTGAGTGCTCTATGGGCACGAGTAAATGTTGCGTGAACAATGCCTTATAAAATTCGCCGCGCCACGCACGCCAATCTATCGACGGGTCGTCAGGTTCAGAAAAAGGTTTACTGCTCTTGATGAGCGGAAGCACGAAACAACGGTCTCGCAAGTCTTCAGGGAGTTCTTTGATGGATGCGAAAGCTTTAGGCGCATATGTTTCGATTTCAAGGACTTTCCGCCCCTTTTCCATGTCCATTACCCGACGTTTGCCACCACTAGTCTTGTACGAGTCGGCAAGAACATCGAGCAATTCCTCACTCCCTTTTCGATGGAGTGAATCTGCTTGGTCAATAAGGTACGTGCCCCTTAGTGCATCAACCGTGTCACCGAAGGCAGGCAGGCTTGGCCGTGCTTTCACTGCATTGAAACAGAGTTTCGTGAGAAGCGTCAGGCACTGGCTCTTGCCCGATCCCTTCGGAGCTTTGATGTGGAGAAATGGGTAAGCATTAAAGCCGCGATGGAAGTACGTACCAATAATCCACGCCGCGAGGATATATGCGTCACAGTCATTCTCGAATCCAATGTATTTTTGGACGTGCGCCACCACTCTGTCGACGAGGTTTCGTTGTGCGGCTCTTATTTCGGTGCGGGACTCTGAATAGGACTCTATGAACGCCTTTGCCTCTTGCACACCCCAGCGCTCTTCCAAGGGCATGAGTGCCCCTTTCGTTTCGTAGCAGTATTCCCGATTCCTCACTGTGAACGAGTCCTCCGTAACGATCTGTGCCACACCGCCCGTCTCAACAAAAAACACACGCTCCTCTTTCAGTGATTTTGTTCGGTATCGGAATCCCAGAGTTACTATGTTGTCGGCATTATCGAGCGACGGATGCAGCATCTTACCCTCGAAGGCGTCGGATAGCCCCTCCCGTTTTTCAACCGGTGCAGCTGCTTGTGCTGATCCGCGCACGGCCCGAGGCGTCAATGCCCTAACAAAGTCTTCTAATCGCTCATCGCTCCATTTTTCTTCTGCCATATACGATACAGTGCAGAAATTCCAAGAATTTCCGACAAGCGTAGAAAAACCCTTATTTATCAAGAAGGGTCTTGATACGGAAAAAATAATCTGTTCCGAACAGGGCTATTCGTCGTCCTCGTGTTCCTCCGCGTCGTTTTCGGCCTGATCATCTACTGCTTGCTCGGGGGCGTCGCTATTCTGCATCGGAATGAGCGTGAAGGCACACTCGTAACCCATTCCATCGTAGGTGGGGCGTAGAGCACGACCGCCGACAACATTTGGGAACACTTCTTGCAAAGTGTGGGACAGTTCGGTGAGCTGTCTTCTCTTCGACTCTCTTTCTATACCGACTGGCAAATTCTGAAGCGGAAATCTACCCTCATTCAAGGACATCGTTTGCAGTATTATCCATGGCACTTTCGGCCTTCCGTTACTACGTTCAAGCCCAAAATCTTTCGGGCTCATATTATTTCTTGCCCATGCAGGCCTCGGTACTGATACATGCAGCGAGTGACGACCTGTAAACTGAAAACGCATATTCATCCATATGGTCTCATTGGGTGTGTCAGTGACTACAATATGTGTCTCGTTTGGTTTAATAGTAGCGGAAGAGTTTTCCTCATTAATATATTCACCGATTTCATCCAAAGTGGGTTCGCTGTAATCGTCTTGCGATTTTTTGTATTTGATGAGGTCTTTATCTATGTATCCGATGAAATTCATGACTTCCGCTAGAACCTCATCTTCGGTCAACCCGTCCTTTTGAATCTGCTTCTGGGACACATACAAATTTCGGAATGGTAGGTGCATCATCTCAAGGTGGTAACCCTCGGGGATCTCGGCCAAAAGTTGCCGATGTTTTTCATCAAGAATCATGTAGTTATCACTGTCCTCGTCACTCGTTTTCTTTGGCTGTTCAAAGTGTCTCTCCAGCAAAACGAGCATGTATTTTGCTACGCGCCTGATCTCTATGAGGTATGCCACCCCTCCCGCGTCAAGTTTCCAAATAGGAGCTGGCATAAGATTATGGATGCATCCAAGGCTAGCACAAAAAACACTAAGGTCGATCACTCGGCTCTGAAGTGTGTACCTTTTCCGCTTTTTCAGCCATCGAGCAGCCATTTATTGAACCAACACTATGAAATCCGACTTTTGCCGAGGAATGAATATTCAAATTTTGTTTTGTTGAAGAACTTCACGAGCGCATCAGTTGCTTTGTCG
>LCQW01000037.1 GCA_001004345.1 Candidatus Kaiserbacteria bacterium GW2011_GWA2_52_12 | reverse complement strand
GCTGACGTGAACTTTTTCTTCATATGCGGCGTATTTTACACCGCGCCGTCAATGGGGAGTTCAACTCAAAACACTGTCTATTTTTCCCCGCCTATTATACTGCCTCATTGAGGCCGAAGGTGCTTTCGGCACCGATTTTACATTCAAAATTCTAGGCAATGCGCTCATCTCGCAGGCGGCGCTGCATGCGCAGTACGGCGGCGTGTTCCCCAATCTCGCGAAACGCGAACACGCAAAAAATCTCGTGCCAATGCTTCGGCAAACACTGCAAGAAGCGGGCCTTCATACATTGAATGTGGGACTTACGAAGTCCCACATCACAGAACTCAAAGCGATACTCGCTCGCGAACCGGAATTGCACAAGCAACTTTCGGAATTTCTCACAATGCGCGAGAAACCAGATATCGACGTGATCGCTGTGACCCATGGTCCCGGACTCGAACCGGCACTCTGGGTGGGGATTAATTTTGCGAAAGCACTTTCGCTGGCATGGGATATCCCCATCGTCGCAGTCAATCACATGGAAGGGCACATCGTGCTCCCCATGATGGAAATGACGAAATCAGAACATTCTCATATTCTGCAGAATATGAGAATGTTCGGACGTTTGAAACAAATTGATTTTCCGGTGCTCGCGCTGCTCATTTCCGGCGGCCACACCGAGCTGGTTCTTTCAAAACAGTTCGGCACATACCAGATCATTGGACAAACGCGCGACGATGCGGTCGGTGAAGCATTCGACAAAGTCGCTCGATTGCTTGGATTAGGGTATCCCGGCGGTCCTCTTATCAGTCATCTCGCCGAGGAGGAACGCTCCCGAGGCGACGCCTTGGGACCCTCAAAGGCATCGCCTCAAGAATTCAAACTTCCCCGCCCGATGCTCCATGCCTCCTCTGCCCCTGCTTCGCCAAGGCTACGAAGGGCATGGCAAAGCTCCGGCGGGCCAAGGGAGAATAATTTCGACTTCTCGTTTTCTGGTTTGAAGACGGCCGTAAGAAAAATAGTCGAGGCAAACTCTCCACTTTCCGATGAAATGAAGTCCGGTATCGCGCGCGAATTCGAAGATGCCGCCACGGAGGTGCTGGTGAAAAAAACACTGCGGGCCATAGAGGAATACGGGGCAAACACGGTCATCGTCGGCGGCGGCGTATCTGCCAATACCCATATCCGCCGTTGCCTCGCCGAAGCGCTCGAGCGCGAAGGATGCCCATCGCTCCTTGTTCCACCACCCGAGCTCGCCACCGACAATGCCATCATGATCGCACTCGTAGGCTATTTTCATGCACTAAAGAGCGATTTCGCCGATCCAGCGTTACTCACAGCCATAGGAAATCTGCGGCTCGCCTAATCTATACTGATGGTAGTGAAGGAGGTGTGCAGTGGCGCACAAAAAGAAACGGAAGAAACGTCTTAATCCAAAAGAGAAGACTCGACACCATCGCAGGCCAACATCGATCCACGGTACAAGCGACCGGAGAAATCTTTCCACAGTCGTGCGCGAAATGCACGAAGCGTGGCACCATGTCTTTGGAAACATGTGTGCTCCTAAAATTGCGGCAACAATTGAGTCGTTGGCGAATCGCCCAGACTTACACGTGGCGTGCATACGAAGGCCCGAGCCGTTCTATGATTTTCAATGCCATGCTGAAATCAAACGAGGTCGTAGGTGCGGCATCTCGTGCATCATGCCATTCGTTGTTGATGATTTAATTAAATCGTGGAACAGCCTGCAAACCCTTATTGCGAAAGCAACAAAAATGGAAGCATCTATTGTCAACACTGTTGCGTATATTAATGCACATCTACTCGACGCTGATTATAAACTTGAACTGATTTAGAAAGTCGCGGCCGTTCTTGGATGACGGCCGCTTTTTTTAATTCATGGTAATGTAGCTGAATGGAGCCATCAAAAGCACCGGAACAATTCCTGAAACCGTACAATTCCGCGGAAAATGAGCCGCGAATGTTGGAGTTGTGGGAAAAGAGCGACTATGCCAATCCCGACGTGTGTATAAAAAATGGTGTAACCGCGTTTGACGCGGAGCCGTATTCAATAGTATTGCCGCCGCCGAACGTAACGGGCATCCTGCACATGGGCAGCGCGCTCATGATAGTCATCGAGGACATTCTCATCCGCTATCACCGCATGCGCGGCAAAAAAGTGCTCTGGATACCCGGCACCGACTCGGCCGCAATCGCGACCCAAGCGAAAGTCGAAGGCGATATTTACAAAACGGAGAAAAAAACGCGGCACGATCTCGGCCGCGAAGAGCTCCTGAAGCGCGTCAATGCATTCACTGAAGAAAGCAAAAAGACCATCATCGACCAGACGAAGAAAATGGGTGCGTCACTCGACTGGAGCCGGTATGCATACACAATGGACGAGAAACGATATGCGGCCGTCATGGAAGCGTTTGTCCGAATGTACAACGCCGGATTAATCTACCGCGGTGATCGTATCGTCAATTGGGATCCGAAATTGCAAACGACCGTGAGCGACGAGGAGATAGAGTATGTCGAACAACAAGATTCATTTTATCATTTCAAATATGGCCCGTTCGACATCGGCACGGTTCGTCCCGAGACGAAATTTGGTGACAAGTACGTGGTAATGCACCCCGATGATGAGCGGTACAAAGACTACACACACGGCCAAAAGATCGACCTCGAATGGATCAATGGCCCCATTACCGCGACCATCATCAAGGATAGATCAGTGGACAGGGAGTTTGGCTCCGGCGTCATGACGATTACGCCGGCGCATTCGCTCATCGACTTCGAGATAGCGCAGCGACACGGGCTCGATATCGAGTGTGTAATAGACGATCGTGGCATTCTCCTCCCAATAGCCGGGGAATTCGCCGGCCAACACATTAAAAAAGCGCGGCCGCTCATCGTCGAGAAACTGAAGCAAAAAGGCCTCATTTCAAAAATAGACGACGGTTATGTGCACAATGTCGCGACCAACAGCCGTGGCGGTGGCATCATCGAGCCGCAAATCAAGCGGCAGTGGTTCATCGCGGTCAACAAGGAAGTTGAATTTCCTGACCCTTCGACGGAGCTCAGGGCAGGCGGGAAGAAAATGACGCTCAAAGAACATATGCGCGAGACCGTTTCTTCCGGCGCCGTGGAAATCCTTCCCGAACATTTCAGTAAGATTTACTTCCACTGGATAGACAATCTGCGCGACTGGTGCATATCGCGGCAGATATGGTTCGGCCATCGTATTCCTGCGTGGTTTAAAGGCGACGAAGTGAAGGTGCAGACTGAATCTCCCGGTGCCGAATGGCAGCAAGATCCCGACACGCTCGACACATGGTTTTCTTCCGGATTGTGGACATTCTCAACGTTGGGATGGCCCCACTTCGCAAAAACGGCCACACGGGGCGAGCCCGGACCGGAAAATGATTTAGTAAATTACCACCCTACTTCCGTCCTCGAGACTGGCTACGACATTCTCTTTTTCTGGGTCGCGCGTATGATACTGATGTCCGGATTTTTGCTTGGCGATATTCCATTCCGTAAAGCATTGCTTCATGGAATTGTCCGCGATGGACAGGGGCGAAAAATTTCAAAATCGCTCGGCAACAACATCGACCCTCTCGACATGGCAGCAAAGTACGGCATGGATGCGGTGCGCATGTCGCTCATTGCCGGCATGGCGCCGGGGACCGACAGCAGGATATCGGAGGAAAAGATCCGCGGCTACAAACATTTCGCCAATAAGATATGGAATATTACGCGATTTGTTCTAGATAACAATGTGGGACTTACGAAGTCCCACATATTGCCGGATGATCTAGTGTTGGTCGATGAAGCAAGGAAAGTTGCTGACGAAGTTTCGAAGCACATTGATTCATTCCGGCTCGACCTCGCTGCTGATGCCGTTTACCACTTCGTGTGGGATCGTTTTGCCGCGGAGATACTTGAGCAATCGAAGGAAATTTTGAAAGGTTCTGACGCAGACGCCAAGAACAGCCGCGCCGCAGCCTTGCACGAAATTTTAATTATCTCGCTCAAACTTCTCCACCCGTTCATGCCGTTCGTCACCGAGGCTATCTGGCAGCAATTGCCACAACCCACCCTCGCTTCAAGCTCCGGCGAGGCGAAGAAAGAGTGTGACCTCCTCATGGTCGCAAAATGGCCCCAATAGTGAGACCGGCAATGCCTGTTGCGAACATCTCGCGTGCAATGAATGATCAATCACGACATACAGTGGCGGTGAGAATCGAAAAAACAGGTACTTTCGTACCGTTCGCAATAGGCACTGCCGGTCGAACTTAAAATTAACGGTATAATGAGTTGAATGCCCGAGCTCATATCAATAGGTGCTGCAGCGGCCGGAGGATTATTGCCCGCGCTTGCCTGGCTGTGGTTTTGGCGGCGCGAAGACAGGAAACACCCGGAGCCGCGCAAGCTGATAGCACTCGCCTTTCTCGCAGGTATGGTTGCGGTCGCGATAGTAATCCCGATAGAAAAATACGTGGCCGGTTTTCTCGTCGGCCAGATGGCAATCTTTACCGCATGGTCGACCATTGAAGAAGTTACGAAATATCTCGCGGCATACTTCACCGTCCTGCGCCGCCGTGACGACGACGAGCCCATCGACCCCGTCATTTACATGGTGACGGTCGCGCTCGGTTTCGCGGCGGCTGAAAACTTCCTCTTTTTGCTCTCCCCACTTGCAGGAACCACCCTCACCCAAACTCTCCTGACTGGAAACCTTCGCTTTGTGGGCGCGACACTGCTCCACATTCTCGCCTCCGCTACGATCGGTGCAGCTATCGGTATCTCTTTCTACAAGAAGAAGCGCATCAAGCGTCTGTATGTACTCGGCGGAGTTATCCTCGCCTTCCTTTTGCATAGTGTTTTCAACTTTCTTATACTTAATACACCAGAGGGCGATCTGTTGCGGACCTTTGTATACGTGTGGATCGGAGTAGTGGCGCTCTTGGCAGTATTGGAGTACATAAAACGCATTCACCCGCGCTGGAGATGATATACTTATAACAATAGAACTATGAAAAAACCTTCCTTTCTTGCTCGACTGACCGGCAGCTCGGACGATGCTGATTATTTCGGGAATTCCGGCGGCAATCGCGCGGTATTTGAAGGAGAGGGCGAAGAGCGCCATACACATATCAAGCCGAGTGCTGCCGCGGGCGACTGGAAAGAAGGCGACGAGCCAGGCGGTGAGCTTGCGGTGGACGTGTACCAGACGCCGGAAGCGATTGTGGTAAAGGCACTCGTCGCGGGCGTGCAGCCGCAGTCCATCGACATTGCGCTCACACGAGAACAGATCACTATCAGCGGCACTCGCGAAGATGAGCGGGAGGTGGATGAAGATAATTACTTCCAGCGCGAGCTGTACTGGGGCTCGTTCACCCGCACGATCCTTCTCCCTGAGGAAGTCGATGTGGATATGGCCGAGGCAAGCGAAAAACACGGCATCCTCATGATCCGCCTGCCGAAAATCAACAAAAAGAAACAAGCTAAGTTGAAGGTGAGAAGTCGTTAACCGTTAGTGGAGAGTGATTGGTGAATGAGTTCACTAATGGCTAGTGGCTATTTACTAATAACTGTACGTGCTATACTTTCTCTACTTAAAAATTAAATAGTAATCTATGGAACCATCCGCTCGCTCATCTCTGTCATCTAATCTCGCGATCCCGCTTTCAATAGTCATTGCCGGCGCCTTGATAGGCGGTGGTCTGTATTTTGGTGTAAGTAAGAATGCGACCGGGCAGCAAGCGGCTGCAGCCATCGCGGCGCAAAAAGTAAACATCAAGGATGTGAAGATAACCGCTGACACTCCGTATATCGGCAAAGCAAATGCTCCCGTCACACTCGCCGTCTGGACCGATTACCAGTGCCCCTTCTGCAAAGCGATAGAAGTCGGCGGCGTTCCGCAGATCACGACCGAGCCTTCGTTCCCCATGCTCATCAAAGATTATGTCGATACCGGCAAACTCCGCATTGTCTTCAAGGATTACACGTTCCTCGGCCAAGATTCAACCACTGCGGCCCTCTATGGCCACGCCGTCTGGGCCACCTATCCCGACAAGTACTTCGCGTGGCGCACGGCGATGTATAAGGCGCAAGACGAGGAAGGCGATCAGGGATTCGGCGACGAACCGTCCGTCCTCGCACTCATCAAAAAGATACCCGGCATGGACGCCAATAAATTAAATGCTCTCGTCGCAAAGAATAAAGACGCGTACGCCGCAATGATAGCGTCCGATCAGCAGGAAGGCGCTGCCTTCGGCATCAACGGCACTCCTGGTGCCATCACCGGCACGCAATCGATCGATGGCGCGCAGCCACCATCCGCATTCAAGGCCGCGATCGACGCGCAACTCAAATAATCTTCAAAGTCCCAGACGATAGATGTCGAATGAATTCTCACCTTCGAACATGTCGGAGGGATTTGGCAGATATATTTTGCCGCGCGAAAGTTCGGCCGTCGCGTCATTCAAGAGGCGGTGGAAAACCGCAAAATCATCTTTGCAATCGCGAAAATCAATCACGTAGCGGCGCATCTGCGGCGAACCGTCGATGTTCTTCCTCTTCTTGCACTCATGCAAAATGAATCGCCGCACCGGCTTACCGTATTTTTCCTTTACGGTGTAATAATTGAAAATCGCCTGAATAACGAATAGTGTCTTTGCCGCGCCGTAGCCCGAGAATGAGTCGACGAATTTATGATCGACGATATCGAGCGCCCGTCTATCTCCCTTAAAGCGAACGACGAGGTCGGATATAGCTTTGAGGGGTAGCGGAATGCCTTTGACGGTGGCTGTTGCTTTTACTTCTACACCGACTACGTCGTATCTCGGCGGACGTGCGAGATAAAAAGATACTGCCTGCAGATAATCGCGCTCCATTGATGTGCGCTTTTTCTTTTTTGCCGCCCTCGTCCTCGCTACGCCGAAATTAATTTCAAAATCAGCAACGCTCCGCAAGTGCTCCAAGCCAAGCTCGACAGCGCCTTCTTTCGTGATACCACCGTAGAAATGCTGCAGCGCCACGTGACCGGCGCGGCCGATCACTCCGGCGGGAGAGCTCGGTGTATCGTGCACGTGTTCGACATAGCGCTTGTACCACGCCAGCGGATTCCGCAAAAAGGCCATGAGCGATGAGTGGCTCCAGTGTGCTATTGGTATTTCTTGAGGCAATTCGTCCATGCGAGCAGTATACCCCTTACCACTTTTTCTCTAGAAAAAGTGGTAAGGGGTATACCAGCCATTGACTGAACGTGTGTTTATTGGTACAGTAAAAAATCGGAACGGAGGAGAACGAAATGGCCGAGAAACAATTGCGGGATCCGTGGATTATGAACGAACGTGGCCAGCGCGTGTGGAACGCAAAGGTTGCGTTCGGAGACGCATGGAGTCTCGTGACTCCTGTCGAACGACGATTTCTTGTCGTTGTCGTTATTGGTCTTTTAATTGTTCTTGGGATCCACTGGTCGTAGAGACCTGCAAATCCCCTTCCCGCCCTGTCCCGAAAACATTCGGGGCAGGGTTATTCTTTTCTTATATACGACACACTTCCACGATCTCGCCCGTCCTCACATCGACGAACAACCCGACCACATGTTCAAAAATGCCAGGCGCTGCCACGAGCTTCGTCGCTTGTTCAATATCTATCTTGTGTTGCTCGTTGGGCACCATGTGTCCTGCACACTCCGAATGTCCTATAACGACGGCCTGTTTCGAACCGTGATGATGAGCGGAGATTCGTGCCAATTTGAATGCGCGCTCCCGCTCCCCTGCGTCAGAAATTAAAATACCATCGCACCCCGCGATGGTAATGGTGTCGGGATGATCCACGCCAAAATTTGTGCGGCACCACGCGTTGACCAGATCGTTCGTTCGACCATCCATGCAATCAAAAACCGTACAAAACGTACCGTGGGAAGACATATGCCAAATATATTACAACAAAACTTATATCTTTACAAAAAAATTGAGGCCTCATTCGTCTATTGCATTTCTTCGGTAGTATAGATACCATCGCACAAGGTAGTGAAAGGGACGCAGCAATGAAAAATGGGATGTTGTTTGAGATCTGCGACGCTATCTATGGGCTCTTTACACCGACCGTGTGGGAGGTCATCTACGTGATTTGTGTGGCTCTCCTGCTAAGCGAATACTGGAAATTGCTCGGCTGGTTTTTAAAGTAGAAACGACTCGTTCTTGAATTCTTGAACGACCCCGCCTCGGTGGGGTCGTTTTTTAGTGTCCATCTTTGGGAGCAAACCCCTCGGCTTTAGCCGAACCTTTTAAGATAGATCAGCCACGTACGCTACACTGGAGCGTATGCAACTCTA
>LCQW01000036.1 GCA_001004345.1 Candidatus Kaiserbacteria bacterium GW2011_GWA2_52_12 | reverse complement strand
AGTCCCGCCCCCGCAACCAAGATTTTTTCCCGGCGTTCAGACGCCTTAGATAGCTCAAAGATTAGCCCCAGTTTGGCGGTTCCAAAACCTTGCCCACGCCGATAAGGTACACCATCAGGAAAAACCAGCTTTTGGAACTGGAACTTTAGGGGATCAGGCACACTCCGCCAGCCCAGCGATAGGTCAACTAGAAACTGCTCACCGAACGACAAAGCTCCGGCCAAGTCGTGTTTTTGTATATTAGCCTCGCTCATGGAAATTTTCACTGCTGTTATCTCGTTATCAATCTGTTGCTTACGGGCCGTGAACTCCTCCTTGCTGTATGAACCATCCTCGCGCATATCGTAGATGCGCTGTTTCCTCTCCTCTAGCGTGGCAAGCTGGCGTTTATAGCTCTCAGCCTCCAGCCCGTAGGCCTGGTGCTTGGCCTCCCAAACTGTGATAATTTTCTTTTTCAGCCGTTCAATAAACTCCTGCTTAGGAGAAACGGCTTTCAGTTTGCTAGCAAAATCTGCCTGCACATCTTTCCGCGGCAGCCCTACGTGAATGAGGCTACAGCCTTTGGTATAGCAGCGATAGTAGGGGTAACGCTCCTTCCGGCCAGTGCTCCAAGCGCCGGTCAATGGGCCGCCGCACTCAGCGCAGCGAGCGGTGCTACGCAGCGGAAAATCAGGATGCTGGCGTAAACGTTTGGGCGACTGGTTATAGCCGCGTCCTTGGTGTATAAGCTGCACCTGTCTAAATTCATCAGTCGTTATGAGAGGGGTGTGTTTGCCCTGCACTTCCTTACCAGTCCAGGGGTTGATAAGAATACCCGCATAGTATTGATTCTGGAGCATGCGATCCACGAATTGCGCATTAGTCTAGGTCTTGCGGTAGCGCCCCAACCCCCAATCATCCAACATCTTAGCTATAGCCTTTTGGGTATAGAGGCCGGTTAAGTATTCCTTAAAAGCCCTACGAACTAACGGGCCAGTATCAGGGTCAATGGTGTCCGGCGTATTCTTACGTTCACCTCGCCGTTTTGAGCCTGAGCTTACATACCCCACGGCTGGCTTCCAGGGCCAATAGCCCTGGTCAACTTTCCTAATCAGGCCATCGGTACAACGTAACTTTCGAATATCATTATCAAACTGGGCCGCGCCGGCCAACACAACCTCGATAAACTTTTCTGCTGGGTTAGATCCGATAGGCTCCGTGACGGAATGCAGAGTTACGCCGTAGTCGGTAAGGATTTTGCGTACACTGAAGTGATCCTCGGTGTTGCGAGCGAATCTATCAAGCCTGAGCACGACAAAGGCCTCTACTTTGCCCTTGTTCTTGCGTAGGAACTCTAAAGCGCGTAGGAACTCGGTCCGATTGGTGGTTTTAGCAGACTCGCCTTCATCCCGAAACACAGCTGCCACTTCAAGGCCTTTCTTTTGGCAATAGGCGCGACAATGCTCCTCCTGGGACTCCAAGGAGGAGCCCTTAACCTGCTCATCGCTTGATACCCTGGTGTAGATTATTCCGCGCATATAAAAACCTAAAGGGACGACCTGGTTGTTCCAACTCTACTAGTCCAAGGAGGATTAGCTTCGCTGGCAGGCCGCCCCTTCTGGGCAGTGAAGCAAATAAAAAGCTCCTTGGCGTCATTTAGAGAGTGGAACAACACAGTAAGCATAGCAAACAAGAGAGAAAAGTACAAAGTGGCTATGTCGAGTTCAGGTAGGCCTGCACAATAATTTCGGCCAAAGTAGTTAGCTCCTCCTCCAGCTCTTCATCTGCGAGGTCATTAGGCACAGGGGCTATCTTTTGGCGCTGCTCTGGTGTAAACATAGACCTATCCGCCGTACCTTGTTCGGCGTTCTAACACCACCCGCTCAATTTCCTCAATCCTGGCCTCCATCTCGGCGGTCTCGTAAGCCTTGATTAGGACGCCAGCCAGGTAGCCCAAGGTGTTAGCCGTCTTGATGTCTACCTGCCCAGCCCTGAGCTCGTCTATAACGGCCACCAGAAAGGTAGGCACGTCTGCTTTGGTTGTTATTGTTACGGTTGGTAGGTTAGCGGCCGCTTCGACCTTTTTAGGGGCTTCTCCGCCCTTCCGCACAGCCAACTGCTTAATGTCCTTAGCAGCCGGGTTATGCGAAATGCAGAGCCCGGAGCCATCGGCCATGGCATAACCGCCGCAGGGGCTGCCGTCTGTTAGTTGTGCTGCACATCTCATATCTTTTTGTGACCCCGTTCCGCCATAGCGCGGATTACCTTTTCTAAAGCCTCACTAACGTACTGGAAATTCGACTGGTATGTGGTTTCCCACAGCCTTAGCTGCACTGCCTTGGATTCCGTCCGATGTAAGAACCCAATAATCCTTAAGGTGCTTTCATTTGGAGAGCTACTGTAGCCCATGGCCTCAAGAGTATATTCGAGTTTTTTTATTCTAGGTTCGATCATAGGTGCTTACCGGGTACGGGTACGAACAAAACGGCGAAGAATAGCTAGATTTCGTGAGAACCTAGTAAGCTGCCGACAAAAAACTTGTCGAGCTTGCTAAATGCCAAAACAGGATTTTAGCATTTACCAATTGGAGGGCAGCGGGCTTGCTGGATGCTACCCCCATAGGGGTAGTAGCATTCAGCAAGTTGGACTCGGCTGCCCAAGTCGAGCGGCTAGAATTGGGTTTCATAGGCGCTGTTAGGACAGGTGAAGTAGAACTTTTCCGTAGAACCTCCCGGACCTTTATCGACACCCTCTTTGCGAAGGCCGCTTCTTGTTTTTGACACAATCCGCTGCTCTCGCTCTAGCTCTCGTAGCGCGGCTCTTGCCGAAGCACTTTTTGCTACATGCTTCACTATCTCTTCGAGCTTTTTCTTAGGCATGCCGCTGGTGTCGTTTTGGAGAGTCGACAGGATTATTTCCTTGGCCTCTTGCACCGCACCTGCCCTTTCCTCATATTCGCCCCCGTGCTCGAAGCAAATTTTTTCCTCATCCGAAATCACCCTTATCTTAAAAGGTGCAATCAGCTCCGCATCACGTTGCTTGGTCTGCACAGCGACCAAATAAGTTTCATCGCCATCCTTGTTCTTGCTGAGGATTGCGAGGTGCGAATCAACCATGCCAAGAATGTCGCTTGATCCACGCATAGCCTCAGCCGCGCCCATAAGGTCGGACGGCTTGGGCTTAAAAATTCCCTGTTTTCGGTGGTGGTGCGTAACCAGTACCGTAATGCCCGCCTGGGTAAAATTTTTAAGCTTTTGGTACACCTTGTTGATGTCTCCAGAATTATTTTCGTCTAGGCCATGAATACGAACGAGTGTATCGAACATTAGCAGCCCAACACCTTTTTGTCGGGCTTCGTTGATCAGGGTACTGGTTTGCCAATCATCATCGACCCTGAATCCCTTTGCTATGTGGTAGTAAATGGGGAGGTCGTGATCATCAGTGAGCATTTTTATCCGTTGGCTGTGCCTCCGTTTACTGTTTTCCTCATCCACGATCATCACTGCCTGTTGGCGTGTTGTGTATTCGTCGAATACCTTATCGCCCTTGGCGCAACAGATAGCTATGTGGCTTAACAGAAATGACTTATACAGCCCGGGCGCTCCCGATAGAACGGTAATGCAATTCTGCGGGACAAGTCCTTTAACGGCCCACTCCGGTTCACTAAACTCAGCACTAGCCAAATCCTTGAATGGCACAGCCTCTCTCCACCGCCGCTCATCCTCTTGTGTTTTAGCAGGTTGGTGTTTAGCGCCTTCCCGTTTGGCAATACTGTCGAACACGGCCCGGAGCTCCTGCTCCGGCAAGGGGGGTCTGCAACGCTGGTTCCACTCCTTTAGTGCTGGCCACGCTACCCTCTCCCAAAGTTTAGAATCAATCTTTGATAATAGTGTTCCGGCGTATGAAGTGGCGCTGTTGTTCCTCATACCCTCTTGTACGCCTTCAGATATACTTTGCTGCGCAGGCCGCTGGTTGGTTTGGAACAAATCATCCGGGAATGGTAGTGGCCATTTTGGATCGTAATCGAAACCAGTGAACCACATGTACTTTTTTCCTGAGGGGTGGGCCGATGGCGGCATCACAACATAGCCGCCGTCGCCACGAATGTCTGTGAGTGGCTTAATTCGAGTAGCGCAGTTCACCGTGTACCCGGGGTGCTTGTAGAAAAAATGATTACCCCCGCCGCCAGTAAAGGACATTACTGTAAGGGGTAAGTCGCTTGAATCGCCGCCATTCTCAATATCCACTACCACCAGCCCCGAAATCGCACCGGTAACTACGCCGACATTGGCGTTAGGAAATTGCTTCCACCAGGTACGTAGCTGGTCAGTGGTAGCCCGTGCAGTCTGGTACAGCTTCCAAGGAATAAGCGGTTTTTTGTCCTGACTAACAGGAATAACAGAAAGGCCTAGAGCTTCGTACTCTAGCGCGGCGCTAAGGCATGGTTGTTCCGTATTGGTCATAACGGATCAGGTTCGAACAAATAATTCACGTTCCAATTCTCGTTGCACAAATTGCAATGCATAACGTGGACGTACATAGTCCCCGGGTCTTCGCCGAACACGCGCTCAGTGCGAACGTCTATCCATTCGCCGAGCTCACCGCAGTTAGGACAGGTTTTGAATTCGTTTTCCATAAGGTGGAACCCTAATTTAAGCATGGCTCTTTCTAGTAATTTGGTCAGTTAGGGGTCAATACAAAAAAGCGCTTATTTATAGCGCTTCTTACGTTCTATCCACACCCAACTAAAAATTTATCCCGAGACGTCTCCTACGAATTCAATGTCATAGTGGTCTATATTTAAGCTATACCCAGGTTTAGTAATAATTAAATCATGATTAACAACAAGGTTCTTTATAAATATCCTATTGATTTCCTTAATCGCATTACTCAAATCGGGCTTTTTTTGATTAGTGTCCTGGCACAGTGAGGTGCCCGATAGACCTCCGTGTTTTAGGGCCCAAACAATATCCGCACGTTTTTTTGAAATAGGATAACAGTGGCCATCATGGGGTAGATAAATTCCCCGATGGCGTGAAACGTAAACTTTAACTTTGAGCACCCCTATTTTCTTTATGAACTCCCTCAGCTTACTGTTTTTTATTTTTGCAGCACCCATTATTTCTTTAGCGCGCTTGATAGCCTCCTCCCTTTCCTCGTCAGAACGTGATAGACCAATCGAGCGTCGACTTAATGGAAATGTCTGTATGCCATCCGCCTCAATTAAGGCTGTTAAATCTAATTCGTCAAAAACGCCGGTGGTCAGTTGCTTGAGGGAAAAGAGTTCACCTTTCCATTTATTGTAACTGGCAGAAACTAAATCTACCCCGGAGCCCACCATCTGAATAGCCTCAGCCGCATCCCTTATTAGTTGTTCACCCTCCTTAAGAAGCCGCTCTAGCTCATGCTTGAGTTCAGTTGGCTCTAAGGTTGTTTGTCGTACCGCTATCATATTGAAATCGTATTACTATTGTGGTTTAATTACAATACAATTCAGTAGCCTAAACCAGACCAAACACCCGGCATGGCTCAAAACCCTTACGAGTATTAAGCTCTCCGTTTAGAGCCCTCGTAAGGTCATGCGCCGAAAGGTGTATGGGTCGCAAGACTACTGGCGGAGAGCTTTGTGCATTCATGAACTATGGACAGTGATTACTTAGTTTTTATATCAGTAGTAGGTATCTTACTGCTCATTTTTTTGGGCGGAGGTTATTTGGTTGGACGATTTTTACTCTATAGGAGAGAAGCTGTAATAGCCTGTAATGCCTGCGGGTATAAGGGTGTGGCAGCAAAGGGTAGATCACCAACACTAGCGGGCACGTCATTGATTTTGGTTTTTGGTATGCCTATATGGACTGCACTGTATTTTTACCTGACGAAAAAATGGCGTTGCCCTAATTGTAGAAGTAATAACGTTAAGGAGGTAAGATAAATAGGCACCATGTCGAACGATATAGATAACAAGAAACTATACAAGCGATACCTACTGTTGTTTGCGCTGGGCTTTGTCTCGGCGCTGTTTGTTTCCTCTATTGCAGGGCCTTATATTCGAGATTTTGCCAACGAGGGGCAACCAATTAGCACAACGAATAGCGCCATAAAAGAAAGTGAGGAAGCTAAGTCCCCGAAGTTTGGCGATTACTTAGTAGAAAATGATGTTTGGTCCCCTGATCAAAAACCAGCACCGGTGGACCTAACTAGCCACCCCGATGCGCCAATGTACCGTACGCGTCTACGCGAGGGTACAGCCCAGAGCCCTAACTTTGCTGACCATTTTACCATCATTGAAATTGGCTGCGGCACCATGTGCCAAAAGATAGCCGTGGTAAACGCCTTAAACGGCAAAGTGTACTTCCCCGAATTTGCAGCCAGTGTTGGCACTGATTATCAGCTATCAAGCCGACTCTTGGTAGTCAATCCGCCCGAAAGGATGTATGAAGCTTTTGGTGATGATTGGCCGACCTGGGCCTTGAGTGATTACTATGTATGGCAAGATGATCACTTTGAATCAGTAGGAAGGTACATGCTTAGGTTTGTGGTTGATGAAAAGAGAAACTAATGGAAGGGCGATTATACATTTACACTGTAATCATCGCGTTGATATTTAGCGCCATGTTGATGTCAGGGTTCGGCATTTTCTCGTGGCGCAATTTTGGTTGGTGGGCGGCATGGGTAATGCTTTTCTCAGCCTTCATAGCACCACTTGCGGCCGACCTCACTTTTCATAGGTGGAAAAAATAATTCCTTCCTAGGGGGCCGATAGTATCTACAATGGGGATTGCTGTTAGTGCTTGTAGCCCTAGCATGAGTAACCCTTCGAGCGGTAAACGAAAGCCCGCTGTAGTTAAAAGTGGCAGTGAGCTATTATATAGGCAGACCATATGGGTACTGTCTCTGATGAAATATTTAAGGCACTTGGCTATCTGCTAATCGCTGGGGTAGTTTCTTTTGCCTGGAAGACAGCTCGGGACAATACTAGGGGAGGAAGCTGGAAGGAAGTATTATGGAAGGGTTTTTTGTGGTGTGCCGGTATCGCTCTATTTACAAGTTTCACATTGGGAAGTCCTTCCTGTGAAGAACGAACTGATCCTGTTTTCGGTGGATGTGAGTACTATGCTGATGACGGCTACGAACCAACCACAGATCAAAGGGTTGCCAATTTTGCATACTTCATGACACTGCTATACATACCGGTAGTGTTAGGGGTCTACTATGGGAATAAGGAAAAGACAGTCATATAAACCTATAAAATGAAAGCAAATCATACATATACCATCATAAGAATTGCTACAATTGGGTTTCTTTTATTTGCTCTAGGCAGTCATCCCTATGGCTACTATCAGTTTTTACGCTGGTTGGTCACAGGCATAACAGTGTTTATTGCTTATAAGGCATACGAACAAAAGAAGAATGGTTGGGCTTGGGCCTATGGCGTTACAGCTGTCTTGTATAATCCTATTTGGCCTTTCTATCTAGACAAAGACACGTGGGGATTTATTGACGTGGCTGCGGCAATGATGATGCTAGTCAGTATATTTTCCTTAAAGGTTAATAGGTCTCTAACCCCCTAAAGTCATCAGTAATATATATATGGTTAATGGTTTATCATATTGGCTTCGTTGGGTCGCAGTACTTCCGGGAGCGCTTATCGGCGGTTTACTTGCGACCTTTCCTTTGCATTGGGTACTTTATTTAGCTTTTGCCCGTAACGGGTCTCTATTCGGTTTTATTGAACTTCCTTTAGGCTCAAATATTCCTGTTGAATATGCACTTACTCCATTTGTCATTGCAGTCACTTTTATCTTAGTGGGGGATAAAATAGCTCCAACCCACAAATTTCAAACTAGCATCATTCTTACTATCTTATTGGTTAGTTTTTTCATTGGTGTCTTAATTTTTATGCCAGATCAGGCCTACATTCAAGTGCGGGGAATAGGATCTCCCTTAGGGGCATTATTGGGATTATTTATTTCCTGGAAAAATTCTAAGCGTAAAATTTCAGAGGCTGCTTCGTCTCCTGCTATATGACAATTAGTGAAACAATGAAGAAACCACTATCCGCCCTATTTTTAGTGGCGGTTGTTTTTTCTCTAGTAGGCGCAGGATGTGAAGCAACTGACACTTCGTCATACCTGAATAGCAATACAACTGACGTAAGGAGTACTACGCCTGTTGTCGTTCCGCCATCAGACGAATTGGTTAATCCACCAGTCTTTAACCCAACTACTGTACCGGTGCCTGCACCTGAAGGCACCTATAAGAACGTAGATGGCAACATAATCCCTAGCCCATACTATGCGCCATCAGCCCCGGCTGGCGCTACAGCCCAATGCCGAGACGGCACATATAGCTTCAGCCAAAACCGCCGCGGTACCTGCTCGCACCATGGGGGAGTAGCAGAGTGGCTATAGGACGTTTCTATGAATGAAAAAGATATCCAAATTATACGAAGCTCTGCTCTAGCGATTGCTGATCAGATAGCATCAATAACTCCTGGACTAAATATAGCTTGGGGCTTGAGTAAGGCGCTTTACGGTGCAGGTCTAAAGTTACGCGAACAAAAAGCTCTGGAGTGGGTTGAGATGGTCAAAGATAACCCTTCAGTCTTTACTGAAGCAATCTTACAGAATGACAAATTCCAGGATGGTTTTGTGTATGCACTCGAGCGCTATATAAAAGAGAAAAATGAAGATAAAAGGAAATCGATGAAGACTATATTTCTTGGATTCACCGAGTCAACAAATCAGGATCAATTTGAGCTTGAACGTATGTACCATGTACTTAGTATTCTAAATTTAGCCGACCTAATAGTTTTATGGGATGTGGATATTGCGAAGAACAATTTTCATCAAGTCTATGAACAAACTGTAGATAAGAATGAGAATATCCATAATTTAGTAAATGTTGGTATTCTTATGTCTGACTACTCTTCTCGTCTCGGTCCTATTGCTGCGCCTTTTGTAAGGGTAACTGAGTTTGGAAAAGAATTCATAAAATTTTTACGATAAGAAATAATCATTGGTACAAAAAGATTCTCCTTTGAGTATTTAGAGAAATATCTTCTAATTCTAATGTCCGCCACGACCCCAATGACGGGCCTTACTCTCTTGTTTGAATCAGTATGTTTAATTTAAGGAGGCCGATAGTATCTACAGCGGGGGTGCCCCTGCTTTATTGACTTGGTTCCAAGCCCTAAGCTAAGGTAGGCGTTCAGGCCGGCCTGGGTAAGCCCGCTCTTTGCAAAAGGGCTTGAAATGCTATAATATCCTGGACCAGTTGATTCCAGTTTTGAGTCACCAGGTCAACCAAGAAATTTTTGCATGGCCCAAATTGGGCCATGCGTTGTAAACTGAAAGGTACGGCAGGATAGCTTCACCCTTCGGGTGACCACTCGTAGGGTG
>LCQW01000035.1 GCA_001004345.1 Candidatus Kaiserbacteria bacterium GW2011_GWA2_52_12 | reverse complement strand
TTGCATAAACAGTTTCCGTACCGAAAAATCCCGATACTTTAAAAAAATGTGAGGTAGCGGGATAGCGGGATAGAGAGGTAATTCCCGCAGGATTCGAAATTCTTGAAAGGTTACGACATTCACCGCGTGGACAGCGGCGAATATCGGATCATTTACAAAGTCATTGGCGAAACACTCTACGTCCCACTCGTCGGTAGGCGCAATGATGACGACGTGTATAAACGGTTGAAGCGAATGGAAGGCTAATTCACGATGCTATAATTGTATTTCCTAGTCCCGAGCACCAAGGACCTCATTCACTATGTACATTTCGGATACACACTTGAAATCGTTTCTTGCCGATGCGGGACTGGTGTCGCAGAAAGATTTTGATAAAGCGGAGGTGGAGGCAAAAGATTCGGGCAAGCCTATCGGCGACATCTTGATCGCACACAACATGGTCGGCGAAGACGAGCTTCGCCGCACGTACGCATACATTTTCGGGATCCCGTTCGTCGCACTCACGGGAACCAACATTAAATACGAGACACTCTCGCTCATTCCCGAGCCTGTCGCGCGGCGCAACAACATTATCGCCTACAATCACAAAGGCGATGAGCTTGAGGTGGCGATGCTCAACACCGACGATCTCGCGGCGATCGATTTCATAAAGAAAAAAACACGTTTGAAAATATTGCCGCGCCTCACGGATGTTGCGTCGATCAAAGCGGCGCTCAAACAGTATCAGCAGTCACTCAAAGATAATTTGGGCGACGTGATCCGCAAGGAAACCGAAGCGCTCGAACACACGAAAGAATTGAAAGAAGAAGATCTCGCGGCGGGCGTGCCGGCGGTGCGCATCGTCGACACACTTCTGCGCCATGCGGGCGCGCAAAACGCATCCGATATTCACATTGAACCACTGGAAGACTCACTTCTCATTCGCTATCGCATCGACGGTATTTTGCACGACGCGATGGAATTGCCGAAGCTGGCCGCTCCCGCTGTGACCGCGCGCATCAAAGTACTCGCCAATATGCGGCTCGATGAAAAACGCCTGCCGCAAGATGGCCGTTTCAGCGCGGAGGGCGGAGGAGAGAAGGTATCGTTCCGTGTGTCCGTACTCCCCACCTATTTCGGCGAAAAAATAGTCATGCGACTTTTGCGCGATTCAATCTCTGGCTTCACGCTCGAATCGATCGGATTTCACGGCGAGGGATTGGAGCGCATGCATGAGGCGACGCGCAAGACGACCGGCATGATACTTTCGTGCGGTCCGACTGGATCCGGAAAATCGACGACACTCTATACCATTCTCGATATCGTTAACACGCCGAATGTGAATATCTCCACAGTCGAAGACCCTATCGAATATCAAATGGCGCGCATCAATCAGACGCAAGTACGTCCCGAGATAGGATTCACATTTGCGAATGGCCTGCGCACGCTCGTGCGTCAAGATCCGGACATCATCATGGTCGGCGAGATCCGCGACAAAGAAACGGCCTCATTGGCCATCAATGCATCGCTGACAGGGCACCTCGTGCTCTCGACGCTGCATACCAATTCGGCTGCAGGAGCCATCCCGCGCCTCCTCGACATGGGAATTGAGCCGTTCCTTCTCGTCTCCACGCTCCGCGTCATCATCGGCCAGCGATTGGTGCGGCGGCTGACCCCGGAAAAAGAAAAATACGCGCTTACACGCGACGAGCAAAACAGTCTTGAACACATGATCGATCCGGGGATCGTGCTGCGTACGCTCAAAGAAGAGAAAGCTGTAGCAAAAGATGCGACATGGAAAGATATTTCATTCAGCCGTCCAAAAGAGAGTGCGGCGAGTCCTTCCGGTTATTCGGGACGTGTCGGTATTTATGAAGTGATGTCGGTGAATTCAACGATCAAGGAGCTCATCATGAAAAACGCGACAGGGGATGAGATCGAAAAACAGGCGCGCAGTGAGGGCATGCTCACCATGAGCGAAGACGGGATCTTCAAGGCGGCGCAGGGTGAGACAAGTATTGAGGAGGTGTTGCGCGTCATCACCGAGTAGGGCGCTCGACTGGAGGCAATAACAGGTTTGCGAACGCGATGAAAGTGCCCGCTTTCATATTTTTCACCGCCACTATGTGTTGTGGTGGGTAGTTCACGTTGCGCGAGAGGTTCGCAAACCTGTTATTGCCCCCCGCCTCGCTTGGGGGACTGAATAATTCTGTTTCGCATACGGATTGTCCACGATGAAACACGACAACGAGAAGAGGACGGCTTTTTTCGTCTATACTTATAGAAATGGCCCATTTTACATATTCGGCTGAACGAGCTGATCACGAGCTCTATAGAGGCAGGACCGAGGCAGCAGATCGTTTTGATCTCTACGAAATTATCCGCCGCGAAGGAGGACGACTCGTTTCATTTTCAGAGGTTGGGTCGCACGATTGGTTTGATCTCGCCTATTGGAATGCGCGGATCTCGACCATCAAAGAATACGACAAAATACTGTTTGCACGAAATCTCGGAGCGATGCTCGGCGCGGGCCTATCTCTGGCGCGCGCGCTTGCGGTGATGGAGCGTCAGACAAAAAATCTGCGCTTCTTGAACACGATTTCGCAAATTACGAACGACATCCGTCACGGAGATGCGCTCAACATAGCACTCGGCAACTACCCGCACACGTTCTCACGTTTATTCGTCGCGATGACCCGCGCCGGAGAAGAGGGGGGCGATCTGTCGGGCTCGCTTGCAATCGTCGCCGACCAGATGGAGCGCATGTACACGCTCAAGAAGAAAATTCGCGGCGCGCTTATTTACCCCGCAATTATTATCATTGCGATCATCGGCATTGGCGCGACGATGATGATCTACGTGGTGCCGACGCTCGCGTCTACATTTAAGGAAATGAATGCCGATTTGCCGACGTCCACAAAAATAGTCATCGGGATCAGCGATTTCCTTTCACAGAACACGATCCTCGCCGCTGTTCTTTTTATGGGGATTGTCGCGGCAGTTATCATTGGATTGAAAACCTCTCGTGGAAAACGAGCGGCGGATTTTATTTTTCTCCGTGTGCCCATGATCGGAGCAATGGTTCGCGAAGTGAATGCGGCACGCACCGCGCGCACGCTTTCTTCGCTCCTTACGTCGGGTGTCAGCGTGTTGACCGCGCTCGAGATCGTGGAAGAAGTGATACAAAATTCATACTTTAAGGAAGTGATCAACGCGTCTGCGGTATCGGTAGGCCAGGGAGAGCCGATTTCTGCTGTCTTCGCGCGTCGTGAGGATCTCTTTCCGGCCTTTGTCGGTGAGATGATGGCGGTCGGCGAAGAAACGGGACAGCTCGCGGAAATGATGAAGCGCCTTGCGCTTTTTTATGAAGATGAGGTGGATCGAAAAACGAAAGATTTGTCTACTATTATTGAGCCATTTCTCATGCTCATCATCGGCGCCGCAGTGGGTTTTTTTGCGGTCTCGATGATCGCGCCGATCTACTCGCTGTCTAATATTGTGTAATGCACTACTGTGCGATCACATAACTTCCGGGCACGAATGCCCACGAGCCGCCGGGGCCGTTGGAAAATGTTTCGTTCTGCAGACCGCTTTCGTACGTGACGGTTGAATTGTTTTCCATCTCGAATCCGTATCCGGTCACTTCCTTGGCGCCAGCATTGTTCTCGAATTCCACGCGGCCGTGGGGCGCAGAAAAGATAGCGCCCCCCACGTTGTTTCCGATCTCGAGGACCGTATGAGTGGGATCATTTTTTGCAACGACGATCATGATATAACTTCCCGGTTGACCCGACCCGATTACGGTCGCATTGTTTGAGAGACTGGCCGTGCCGTCTACGACGATAACGCCTGAGTTGGAACCGTAGGACGGGCTCAAGCGGATGTTCGCATTATTGCTCGCCGACAGTGTCCCCGTGATCCACAGCGTGCCGGAAACAGTGAGTGTTGCGTTGTTCGAAAGAGTCAAATTTCCCGTGATTTTTTTCGGCCCCAATGTAATAGTGGTGTCGGAAATATTTTGACTTCCCACAACACCCCCCGCTTCCGCGGTTGCCTTCCAGTCGTCTATTTGCCCATCCGAAGGTACAAGTGGTGCCGCGGTTTGATCCACACTGCCAGGGTGCGAAGTGCCACCGACGGAGCAATTGGAAATTGTTTGATAGTATGCATCGCCTCCGACGGAGCAACTTGAAAGCGTGTTGGCATATGCGTTGCCCTGTACGGTAATGCCGCTCAAAGAGGTGGCAACTCCCCCCATGTACGTTCGAAAGTCGAGATCACCTCCGGCGTTGGTCCATACAGGGCTGCTCGCGTTCCAGTTTGCACTGTACATACCTTTTCCATTCGGATATGCGTCTGTGTTGTCTTCACCCCACAAAAAATAGTTGCTCGCATTGATCGATGCGATCGCAATGATCCAATATCTTGTGCCGGTGGTGAGGTTTGGAGATGTGCTCAAACTTGCGTCAACGAATCCGTATGATCCGGTCACTGATGAGGCAAGTAGGCCCCCGGATGCACGGATGGTTTTCGACGGCTTATTAATGTTGTCAGTGACGATTTTAATCGTGATGTCGCCGGGAAGGCCGACTTTTTTTACATACAAACTTACTTTGTTGAGAGCGGACGTCGAAGATACCACAAATGCCTGTGCAAGGTCTGCGCGTGCTGTTACGTCACCCAGATTGAAGCCTGTGTTTTGCACCAGCCATTCTTGGTCGACGGATGGCTGTGCGCCGCCGGCGACCGTTGCATCTCCCGTAATGGTACCGCTGCCTGAAACATTGCCATTTGAAAACAGATTTCCAATCACTTGCGAGCCATTGTCCATCGTGACACCGCCTTCGCCGACCTGCACGCCGAATCGGAACGCGACAACACTTGAGTTGATGCTCACTGTCGCTTTTACTTCTTTTGTTATGATTGGGTTTACGTTGTCCGGAAAATACCCGATAGATGTGATGCGTTTTGTACTACTGTCGATCGTGGCGATTGATGTCGTAAAGGTGCCTGCGCCGAGTGCCGTGTTCGTCTCGCCGTTGTAACTTCCGCTGGCGTTCATCTCGTATATTGCCTTATCAATGCCGGCCTCGGCGAGTGCGAGTGTTTGCGATGTAGAGACGGCACGCCGCGTCGATTTCGCATACTGCGAGACGTAATTGATGAGAGTGGAGAAGGTGATGAGTATGAGGCCGGAGGCGACCAGAGTGACGAGGAGGACGTATCCTCGATCATGCTGAAATTTATGTTTCATGTAAGTTGATTATTTAGAAGTTGCGCAAATATATGTCCTGATTAAGATGTGCGGTCGTGCTTTTTTGTTTTACCACTTTCTCTGTTGTGATGTCGACGGTGATTTTTGACACTGATGCGAAGGAGCTGCTGTCATAGGTAAACGCAAGCATATTCAGCGTGTGGCTAAAACTTCGCGTACCGGATTGTCGGGAGCTGCCAACCGCCGCTTCGACGGTGCGGTAGAGTGTGGTGCTGCTTGCGTAGTATGCGATGTAATCATACGATCCGGCAACGATGTCCCCATCACTCGTTCGTGAAGGGAGCTCAAGAACGAGTGATGTGGTGGTCGATGTGTGATCCGTGCCGGAGAATGAATAAGACGCGACTACATGATCCGCCTGCAATACAGAGTTTTGAATGTCGGTTATTGATGCGCTTGCGGAGCCGGCGGTATCGATAAGCGCTTCCTGCGTACCAAGGAGGTTTTGATAATTTATGTAGAGCGTGAAAATGGCGAGCATGATGAGTGAAAAGATGAAAACTACCGTGAGAACTTCGATCATCGTGAATCCTCGACCCGATTTCTGTAAAGACGGGATCATAATCCTCCGGTTTCGGTCATAAGGGTCGTGAGCGTGACGGAACGCGGCATCGCCCCGCGTTTCCACCCGACGATCACGTCGACGCGTTTCGTTTTCGCATTCAACACGCTGATGCTCGTACTCGCACTACCCAGCGGCAGTGTACTCAACAGCGGATCGGCGAATGGCCCATCCACAGGAAGCGCGGCGTACCCATTTTCGCGCAGTTGTGCCATCTTTGAATTGGCAATATGCATCGCGATGTCTTGCTGTTTTGCATCTCTCGTGAGAATGAAAGTGCTCGAGCTCGTCGAAAAAATAACGATAACAACCCCGACGATCATGATTGAAATGATCGTCTCGAGAAGAGTGAATCCCGAACAGTGTAATTTTTTCAATGTATCTATAATTGTACACTGACGAAGACCGATATCGTGCTAAAATCCACAGCATGAAATCAATTGTTGTCGCCAACTGGAAAATGAATCCGCCGACCTTTCGTGCGGCAAAGAAACTACTCGAGGTGACGAAGAAATCCGCGGAAAGATCGGGGGCGCTCATCGTCGTGGCACCACCCGCGATTTTTTTGCGTGAATTGCGGCAGCTGTACCGCGGCAAGCGGCTTGCCTATGCGGTACAAAACGCGCACTTCGAGGGGAGCGGCGCATACACAGGAGAGATATCGCTGCAGCAGGCGCACGATGCCGGCGCTTCGTATGTCGTTATTGGTCATGCGGAACGGCGGGCGATGGGCGAATCCGAAGACGACACGCGAAAAAAAGTCGCTGCCGCGCTTGCGCGGAGCATGACCCCGATTTTGTGCGTGGGGGAGAAGAGCCGTTCCGCGAGCGGCGAGTATTTCGGTGTGGTGAAGCAGCAATTACGGGCGGGATTTACTAACGTACCTGCCGGAAAAGTCGCTCGCGTCATCGTTGCGTACGAGCCAATCTGGGCTATCGGGGCCGAAGCGGCAATGTCTCCGCGCGACATGCATGAAATGTCGATCTTCATTCGAAAGACGATCGTTGAGATGCATGGGGAACTCGGACACCGGGTCGTTATTCTCTACGGCGGTTCGATCGACGAAAAAAATGCCGGCGAGATGCTACGCTTGGGGGATGTACGAGGATTGCTCGTCGGCAGGGCAAGCGCCGATCCCGTGCGGGTGAGCGCATTACTACGATCACTTTGAAATTATTATGCGATGCATCGATGAGCTCTCGACAGGTGAATTAAAAGGAAAGCGCGTTTTTTTGCGCACCATTCTCAATTTGCCAGTCAATTCCGAAGGGTCGCCTGAAGACGTGTTCCGTCTCAAGCGCGCCCTGCCGACCATCGAATATCTCGTCAAAAACGGTGCGCGAACGGTGATCGCAGGCTACTTTGGCCGCAAAGGTGAATCGATACGGCCCGTCGCGGAAGCGCTTATTAAGCTTGCGCCGGAACTCCCTATACATTTTATGGGTACGCCATTTACGCACGTACCGGCGGAAGTGCATGCGCTCAAAGACGGTGAATGCTTGGTCATCGAGAACACGCGGCTCGATCCCGGCGAAGAAACGAATGACCCGGCGTTTTCCGAATTCCTTGCTTCACTCGCGGATATTTTTGTGGGAGACGCCTTTCCCGATGCGCACCGCAACTACGCTTCGAATGTCGGTATCGCAAAGCTACTGCCTGCATATGCCGGCTTTCTCATGCGCGATGAAGTGCATCAGCTTGACGAAGCACGAAAACCGGCAAGCCCGTCGTTCGCTGTCCTCGGCGGCGCAAAATTCGAGACAAAATCCCCCTTGATCCATGCGCTCCTTGAAATATACGACCATCTTTTTATCGCTGGAGCGCTCGCCAACGACGTATTCAAGGCGAAAGGGTATCCGGTCGGTCGGTCACTCATCTCCGCAGAGCTCCCCGGATACGACGTGCTCTCAAGTACGCACCTTGTCTCACCGGTCGATGTGACGGTGGAAAGCCTGAATAAACAGGCGCGCGTGAAGAAGCCTACCGACGTGTCCGACGACGATAAAATCGTGGACATCGGACCGGATTCCGTCGCAGCAATCGCACCCCTGCTTACCAATGCAAAGTTCATTCTCTGGAATGGTCCGACGGGACTCTACGAAGATGGATACATTTCATACACGCACGCGATCGCGGAATTGATAGAAAAAGCAGTGGCGAGCGGCGCGCAAGCGGTCATCGGTGGGGGAGATACCATTGCGGCCATCGAAGATCTTATTCCCGAAGGCAAACTCGGCTTCCTATCGACCGGCGGCGGCTCCATGCTCGAGTATCTTTTGAAAGGGACCTTGCCCGCCATCGAGGTGCTCGAACAACAGGGGGAGAAGAAGCAGTAAGCAAGGCGAGGGACGGGCTCTGCCCCGCGGTAGTTCATTCGAAGTTTCCCATCCCGATACTTCACATTTTTCTAAAGTATAGGGATGGGGAGTAATCGTGTCAGATCAGCTCTTTGCTTTTGTCGTGAATAGGGTTCGGACATATCCGAGCCCTTTTCTTACAACATGCCGCGGATTTTTTTGGCGATGGTCGCAGCTTCGCCATCTTGGTACGACGAGTGATCCCATTGGCGAAGGCCGTCGCCCTTGAAACGCGGAATGATGTGCACGTGCGGATGGTCCACCACTTGTCCGGCGTGTCCGCGATTATTCATCATGATATTGATGCCGTCGGCGCCGGTTGCTTTTTCGATGGCTGGCGCAAGCTTATGCACCGTGCGCGCGAGCGCAAGCCAATCCGCTTCGGAAATATCCAGGAGATTGTATGAGTCCGTATTTTTTGTGATGACGAGCGTATGACCCGGTGTGACCGGATGAATGTCGAGGAATGCGAGCGTGGAATCATCCTCGTACACTTTGTTCGTCGGCAGCTCGCCACGGATAATTTTGCAGAAAATGCAATCTTTCATAGATCTAGTATAGACTTTTGGGACGGGTGATACAATCGACCGGATGGAAGTTTCAGATTTTGTACGTGAACTTTTGACGAAGCGGGGAATTTCTACCGATACGGATGTACACGCATTCCTCAATCCCGATTATGAACTCCATACGCACTCCCCGATGCTCATTGAGGGGATGAATAGTGCGCTTGAGAGATTATTTTGCGCCCTCGAAAGAAATGAGCGTATCGCGGTGTATGCGGATTTTGATTGTGACGGGATCCCGGGTGCCTCGATACTTTCTGATTTTTTTAAGAAGATAGGATACGAGAATTTCGAAATATATATTCCGCATCGCGACCGCGAAGGCTACGGATTTCACGAGGAAGCGATCACGTTACTTGCCTCGCACGGGGTGAAGCTCATCATTACCGTTGATGTCGGTATGACTGCAGTTGATGCGGTCGCACATGCTAGAGCAATAGGTGTTGATGTGATTGTGACCGACCACCACGAGATCATGGGGGAGTTGTCTGCCGGTAGGCACGGGATGCCCGAAGCAATCGCCGTACTGAATCCAAAGCTGGGTGATTACCCGTTCCGTGATCTGTGTGGCGCAGCAATGGCATTCAAGCTCGCTCAGGCGGCACTGATAGAAGGAAAACGTCGCGGTATCGTGCGTTTCATTTCGGTTCCTGATGGATGGGAAAAATGGCTTCTCGACTGTGTCGCCATCGCCACCATCGCCGACATGGTCCCGCTCGCCCTAGAAAACCGTACGCTCGTACGCTACGGACTTTCCGTCTTGCGTAAATCGCCGCGGCCCGGCATTCGCGCGCTCTGTACCCGCTTGCGATTGAAGCAAAGCGAACTCACGGAAGATGACATCGGTTTTTCTATCGGACCGCGTATCAATGCCGCCTCACGGATGGGCGAACCAGAAATAGCCCTCCGACTTCTGACGACGAAAGATAGTCGTCGTACTCGGTAATGTTGAATGGAAACCGGCGCTCCTCGGCCTTGCGGCGAATTCCATCATGCAAGAGCGCGGTGGCGTCGTTTGTATATGGGGACGCGACGGCCAAGGCTCACTCAAAGGTTCATGCCGCTCGGACGGCAGCGTTTCGCTTGTCGAACTATTTAAAAATGCGGGCGATGCACTTGCAGAATACGGCGGCCATGAACGAAGCGGCGGATTTTCCGTTTCATATGAACGCGTGCATGAATTGCCGGAAATATTTGCGAAAGCAGCCGCCGCGTCATCAGAAAATGCCACTCCGGCAAAACCAGAAGCGGATGTTCGAATCACTCTTCCCGAAATTTCGTGGCATACATTTCAAGAAGTTTCGCAGCTTGCCCCCTTTGGCGTCGATAACAGGAAGCCGATGTTTCTCATCGAAGGCTCGACCGTCGCCGCCATGAAGCGTTTCGGAAAAGAACAAAATCACGTGGAGATATCACTTACGTGTCAAAATTCAAATGCAAAATTCCGCGCGTTCGATTTTTTCAGATCACCCGACGATTTCACGCACACGCCGCAGATCGGCGGCAGCGCGCGCTTTCTTGCCACACTTGAGCGGGATACCTTTCGCGGCGGACTAGCGCTGCGCCTTGTTGATGTGTTCTCGGTAGCGTGAAAAAAATGAAGCCCCGCATTCGCGGGGCTCGTATCAATGTTTGGCGAGGATTTCTCGCACCTCTTCGACGCTGAAATACATGCGTGTCTCCATACATTTTTCTGACGCGAGATCAAAGTAATAGTGAACGGCGCTCTTTGGTGTGGGTCGCTCGGTCCCGGACCCCGCCACATGAAGCTCACCACAGATGTGGTCGGTGACGTATTTTGTAAAACGCTCTACTTCATCGGGGTTGAGCCGGCCCGTGAAGGCGATCACAGTCATGGGAACCTCCGTTTGTTTACCCGCTTCACATTAGATGCTCTTTCATGTAATTTGTCAACAGTACCGGGCCCTGATAGCATGATCGACATATGGACACCACTTTGTCAGTCGGTAGCTTTATCAGTTTTGGATGGGAAACGTTCAAGAAACGCCCGTGGTTTTTTATCGGTGCAACTATCATCTACAGTATCCTGGCGTGGTGCGCAAGTTTTGTGAGCGGTTTTGTCGGAGCGTTCTTTGGTTCGGGAGTTGCCGGTTTGGTAAGTTTTGTCGCGAGTTTTTCCCTCAACACCCTTATTGGTATAGGCTGGCTCGCACTCTTCATCAAAGCACACGATGACACTGCTTTCGCCGCCCTATCGGCCTTCTGGCATCCTCAAAAATTTTGGAGTTATCTCGGAGTGACCGTTCTCTCAGGGATCATAATCGTGGGTGGTTTTATTCTCTTCATTATTCCGGGTTTCATGGCACTGACGGCCTTTCTGTTTGCTCCGTATTTTGTGGTTGATAAAGGTATGAGTCCGATCGAGGCGCTCAAAGCATCGGCACGCATTACAAAGGGCAACCGATTGCGCGTACTCGGGCTCGTTGCGGCGACTGGTCTCATCTCACTTCTCGGATTCGTCGCGCTGATAGTTGGTCTTTTTGTGGCGGCCCCTCTCGTCGCTATAGCATACGTGCACGCATATCGGCGCCTTTCTGCGGCAGCTGATGTACACCAAACACATCAACCGCTGACCGGCGGCGAGATCGTACTCGTGATAGTGGGTGCGATCGTACCACTTCTTTTGATCGTCATTGGTATTCTCGCATCAATCGTTCTCGCAACATTGAGCGGCGTGCGTGAAAAGGCTGCCGCGGCGCGCACCGAGGCGAACCTGAAGTTTCTTCAACTCGATCTGGAACTGTACTACGACGCTCACGGCGGCATATACCCCGCGACTCTCCCCGAGTCAATTCAAGGCATTGATCCGCAGTACCAGGCGACTGCGGCAGCGATCCCACTCGATCAATTTACGTACACGCCAGGTCGAAATAATTCTGCGTATCAGCTCTGCGCAAAAAATCCCGTGCCCGCAGGTCAACAGCAATGTGAGTCCTCGGGTGGTACCACGCAAGTATCCGGTCAATAGCCCTCACTCCGTTTTTCGCAGTGTTTTCGCGTATGCTATGGTGTGCGAATGCACACAATAATTATCTATACCGATGGTGGAGCGCGCAACAATCCCGGGCCTGCCGGAGCGGGGGTTGTCATCATGGATGGTGGTCGCGTCATCGCAGAACTCAAACAATATCTCGGAGAGCAGACCAACAATTGGGCCGAGTACGAAGCGCTCGCGCTCGCGCTCCAAGAAGCGAAGCGGCGCAAACTGCAGGGAAGAAGCATTGAAATACGGATGGACAGCAAGCTTGTCATCGAACAGATTGCCGGCAATTGGAAAGTAAAAGAACCGACGCTCAAACCACAGGTCGCCAAAGCGCGTGCACTGCTCGCAGATTTTCCAAAATATAAATTTGTGCACATTCCGCGCGAAGAAAATATCGAAGCCGACCGCCTCGTCAACGAAGCCCTCGACGAAGCGCTATAATGTACCCATGCGCGAACACGTCACAGGATTTCTTGGTTTCATTCGCGAGCGGGGCGTTGCCGGGCTTGCGATTGGTTTTATTTTTGGCGGCGCGGCGCAAAATCTCGTGAAGGCGCTCATGGAAGACCTCATCAATCCGCTCTTGGCATATTTTGGGGGCGTGCAAACGATCGCGGACTTTTCGATCGGAGCTTTTAGAGTGGGGGACTTTATTTCTGTACTCATTAATTTCCTCATTCTCTGTCTCGTCGTATATATGATATTCAAGATTCTCCGGCTCGAATCACTCGATAAACCGAAAGCATAAAAGTGTCCGCAAAAACCCCGACTCGCGTCGGGAGTTATTTTTTTGTAGGATACCGCTCACATGGGGTCAAAGGTCTTGTGGGCGATAGTGCTCGGATTTCTCGTCGGTGTGTTCGCGCGCTCGTTTTTTCCTATCGGTTTAATGTATGTGGAAGGCGTCGCGCTCATAGCAGTGGCGGCACCCACTGTTCTTCTCGTCGGACCCGCGAGGCGACGCCTCGCGGTTGCCCACGCGCGATATGTCCTGCTTGTCGCGATCGCACTGATAGCAGGCGGCGCGGGAATTTTGCGGATGGATGCGGCAATCGTACATGATGATCCGGTACTTGCCGGTTATATCGACAAGAGTGTTACTCTCGAGGGGATTGTTACCAACGAACCGGACGTACGGGAGACGGGTGTGCTCGTGCCCATCAAGGTCAGTGCGCTCATTGCGGAGAACTCAACCACTTCCGTATACGCGGGCCTTACCTCGCCGGAACATGTGGAGGCAGGCGTGCTCGCGCACGCGCCACTGCATGAAGATGTTTCGTATGGCGACCGTGTGCGCGTGTCGGGGAAACTTCAGTTGCCACAAGCATTTGATAGTGGTCTCGGTAGGCAATTCAATTATCCAAGTTATTTGGCGAAAGACGGTATCAGTTACGAACTTTCGTATGCGCACATCGAAGTTATGGGAAGTGGCGGCAATCCGGTACAAAAAGCCGCGATTTACATCAAACAACGCTATCTCGCGGGTCTCGGTGCCGCTGTCGCAGAACCCGAAGCGGGGCTGGGCGGTGGCATAACGGTCGGCGACAAGCGCTCCATCGGGCCGGAACTCTCCGACGTATTTCGTCGCGTGTCGCTCGTACATATGGTGGTCCTTTCCGGCTACAACATCACCGTCGTAATGAACTTCGTTCGGTGGTGTTTGCAGCTACTTCCTCGATACTTGCAGTATGGAGGACTCGCTTCAGCGGTTCTGTTCTTTGTGCTTATGTCGGGCGGGGCTGCAAGCGCGGTACGTGCCGGTGCGATGGCGCTCATCGCGGTGTTTGCCCGAGCCACAACGCGCACATTTTTGGCGACGCGCATATTAGGTATCGTTGCATTCGCAATGGTGCTGTGGAACCCATATACGCTCGGATTTGATCCCAGTTTTCAGCTTTCGGCGCTTGCGACGCTCGGCCTCATCCTGTTTACGCCGATTTTCTCCGCACGATTACACTGGCTCACCGAGAAATTCGCTTTGCGGGAGATTATGGCCTCCTCGCTCGGCACACAGCTCGCGGTCGTGCCACTTTTGCTCTATCAAAATGGCCAGTTATCCCTCGTCGCGCTTCCCGCGAACTTGCTCGCGCTCATTCCGGTCCCATTCGCCATGCTGTTCTCGTTTATTGCAGCGATCGCCGGGATACTTCTCGGCCCTTTTGCCGTTATCGTCGGATTTCCCGCGTATGCGTTGCTGTGGTACATCATCACCGTCGCACAAGTGTTCGCGGCTTTGCCATTCGCCGCCGTTTCGATCCCTGCGTTCAGTGCGTGGCTGCTTATGCCCATCTATGCCGCGCTCGGTGTCGCTGCCGTAGTGCTACAGGGGCAACTAAAAAACAAAAAACCCCGCTGAGACGGGGTTTTTCTACATTCGGAAAACTAGAATATCGGCTTCGGAGGTTCGTTGGTCATGCCGGAGCGACCGACATACCATCCGATAGCGACCGCCGGGATGACCCAGTAGCCGAGCAAGACGATGGTAGACCAATTGGCGAGGAATGGCCAGAAATTGGGAAGTACGCTTACCATTTGTGAAAGCGAGCCCGTCTGCAGGACGACGCCGGCCAAACCGGAGACGAGCGCAGTAATGATAGCGACGAGGAATCCGGTGACGCCAAAAATGACGCCCATTTGCAGATCACCACCCTTTTTCATGTACCACCACGTGAAGGCAGCAACGAGCAACGCGGAAAGTACCACAAAGCTCATGTATTGCGGGGTAAGAATGCCGGGAGTGGCGCTGGGAGGAATAAGGGCAACGACTGCTGCCACGACATTATTAACCAAATAATTGGCGAAGAAGGCAAGAAGAATGGCACGTTCTAATTTCATATTAATTATAATTATCGTAATCACTGTATGGTATCACATCCTGGTGGCCGCAAAGCGCTTTTCCACACCACTCCGCTCGGAACGAAAGCGACGAGCAGAGTGATGTGTCCTGCGAAGCTTTAGTGTGTCCTTCCGAAGCCTTGGCGAAGGAGGAGCGAAGTAGGGCGGTATAGTTTGTAGCTTCGCGGTGCAAGCACTGAACCCCCAGCTTGCTTCACTATCAGGCAGATGCCTGCTGAAATCGTCTCTCAATTGCCCCCCAATTGAGGTTTTTGAAGAAGGCGTCGATGTATTTGCCTTTGCCCTGCGCACCATAATCAATCAAAAAGGCATGTTCCCACACATCGAGTGCGAGGATGATGGGGAGTGTAACGAAATGCCCCATGTGTTGCTCGCCGGTAAAACCGGTCTGAAATTGTTGCGAAGATGGATCCCAGTAGAGAATAGCCCAGCCGGGGCCGCGCATTTTACCGATCGCTTTCAGCATTTCGACAAGGTATTCAATTTTGTGATAGTCCTTCGCGACGGCATCAAAGAACGCGCCGCTCGTCGAAGCGGCTACGGCACCTCCTTCAAATTGCGGAAAGTAGAGTTCATGCAGTCGCATCCCGCCGAATTCGAATGAACGGCGGCGAATAAGTTCGGCAAGCGCATGAGCATGTTTCTCGGAGTCCTTGGCGTATTCAGGAAGCAATGCCGACATCGCGTTGAAGTTCTTTACATATCCCTGATAGAGACCGATGTGTTCCTCGATGGACTTCGCGGAAATACCGTCGAGTGCGGGGAGAATAAATGTTTTTGCCACGTATTCCATAGAGAAATTAGCTAGGATAATGACGACAGTATATCACTCTGGTGCATGAACGTTTTGTGACTATACTGCGCCATGCGCCGCAGCCGTTTTCTTCTTACCCTCACGATACTCGTACTCTTTTTTCTCACCGCGACTATCTGGTACGTGGCATGGCGCGAGGATAGGCGCGGGCTTCTCACGGTTTCCTTTCTCGATATTGGCCAAGGCGATTCTATATTTATTGATGCGCCGAGTGGGCGGCAGGTCTTGATAGATGGAGGGCCGAACGCTGGGGTATTGCGCAAGCTCGCCGAAGTCAGTCCGTGGTGGGACCGCTCCATCGACGTGGTCATTCCCACACATCCGGATGGCGACCATGTCGGCGGCCTCATTGATGTATTGCAACGGTATACAGTAGACACGATCATAGAGTCGAGCGTGCAGGGTACTACGGCAACGTGGAATGCAGTAGAAAAAGCGGTACATGCCGAAGGAGCACGCGTCGTCATCGCGCATCGTGGGCAGATCGTCGATCTGGGCGACGGCGCGTATCTTGAAGTCCTTTCTCCCGATCGCGACGTGCCCAATGTCGACACCAACCTCGGGTGCGTCGTCACGCGTCTCGTCTATGGAGAGACCTCGTTCATGCTCCCGTGCGATGCGCCGCAGGTGATAGAAAATTATTTGGTTGTACTCGATGGAGGTGGCCTGCACTCGAATGTCCTAAAGGCGGGGCATCATGGCTCAAAAACATCCTCCTCGCCGTTTTTCGTGGGCTTCGTCGACCCGCAATTCGCCGTTTTCTCACGCGGGTGCGACAACAAGTATGGCCATCCCAATCAGGAAACCATCGATACCTTCGCGCGGTTCAACATCAAGGCACTCGACACGTGCACAGAGGGTACCATCACCTTTGTCTCCGACGGAAAAACCGTTACCAAAAGATAGTGTGTAAATATAGGGCGATATATCGCCCTATATAAAGAATAGTTCGAACGCTCGAAAGTTATTTCACCAAGCCAGCTTTTTTGAGCGTAAGATAGGCACCGCGTTTTTTCATAGTCTTCAGGCCTTTTGCCGAGACGGTGATGGTGACTTTCTTACCGAGTTCGGGGATGAAAAGTGTTTTCTTTTGCAAATTGACCTGGCGGCGGCGCGCACCGGTAGGGTTGAATTTGGTCGCACGCGTGCGATTGCTATACCCTCCGCCGACCTGAGAGTGTTTACCGGTGATTGCGCAGATCCGTGCCATACTTTGTTTATGGGCGCTTGCCCCGAGCTCCGTCGAGGGGTGCCATATGTGGGCGCATCCTACACAAAAAGCGGCCAATGCGCAAACGCACGATATAGATCATAAATAAGGTTACCGAAAGCTCAGTGGATAGATCAAAAGTAGGTTACCGTCGCTTTCATGACCATGAAAGCAATACATGAGGTGTTT
>LCQW01000034.1 GCA_001004345.1 Candidatus Kaiserbacteria bacterium GW2011_GWA2_52_12 | reverse complement strand
GAGGCAAGGTGTGCGCGGGTCAATTCTTCATTGGCCGCGAAGTGGAAGTAGGTAAAAATGACCTGCCCTGCTCTCAAACGAGGCCATTCAGATGCGATGGGTTCCTTCACCTTAACGATCATATCGGCAGCCATCCATACCCATTCTGCGCTGCCAAGGACAGCACCGGCGGCTTCGTAATCTTTGTCGGAAAAACCGCTTCCTTCTCCCGCGCCCCATTCCACCAATACGCTGTGCATTTTCGAGGTGAGCGCTTCCACCCCGGCCGGCGTCAAAGCGACACGGTTTTCATTTGGTTTGATCTCTTTCGGTACACCGATAATCATATTCAACCTCTTGGTTGACTTGTTTCAACGAACGCTCCCGACACAATGTACTTCCGAAAACGGTAAGTCAATCCCCCTTTCGGAATGAAGATTTTCTGGATTCTCCTGAAAATCGGATTATTTCATACCGCAAATCCACCCTACCGATTATGACACGGTGGCATAACCACCGATGTAAACCTGCGAACGGTCCTTTACTACGCCCTCGCGCCCGTGTCCCTTTTTAGCATTTTTTGCCATACCAACATTGTATACAACAGCGCAAAAAACACGATGTGGTAATCCACACATGAATGCACCCGCTTCATTCAACAATTGTACACGCTCGCATGAGACGCGTCATACCTATCCCGCCCCCAACGCGGGGAAAAAATGTGAGCGAGAGAAATTCTTCGAGCTCATGCTCTACGCGGCGCTTACCAAATTTCTTGTACAAAAGTGCCGCATATTTTCCGCGGGAGATGGTGTGGAAGCGCTCACGCATTTCACCCACGTTTGAAGAGCGCTCCGCAGAGCCGATCGTTTCCATACCGTCGATTATCACGTCTATCTTGTTGGCCGATGTGCCGGTGCGACGCATATTCCAGAACGGCGACGTGTGCTCGGGGAAGCGCTCAAGAAAGACGACACGCCCGTAATCTTCCGCCATCCGTTTCTCGTCCGCGCCGGTAAGCTCTTTGGTTTTGTATTTGAGCGCCAGCTCGCGATAACTGCAGTGCCTGAACGACCTTTTGGTGCCAAGACCAAGTGCCTCGCACAGATCCTCCTCGAGTCTTCGCAGATCCTCGAACGTACCCCGCGATTCGAATTCGAACATCGGAAAAATACGTTCATGCCGCCCCGGCACGGGGTGTGGTTCATTCCGGAACGAAGTCGACATACAAAAAACGCCGGGCAATTCCGGCTTGGTGAGGAGCTCATACTCGAGCCACATCTGGCCCGTTTGCGGCAATGGCCACACACTGCCCTCATATTGATAAGTCGCGACCGTGGTCGGGTCTTCGCACGCCGCGAGAATTGATAGGCGATCCTGTGTGTGCACTTCGACAAAACCTTTTTCCAGAAAAAAACCACGGAGCTTTTGCGCGACATCCGAATAAGTCCGTATGTCGCGCGATGGAATGTGATTACTGATCATACATTGATGCAATGAGATGTCATCTCATTGCCACTAATTAACCTATTAATAAAAAACCCCGCGATGTGCGGGGCTTCGAGAACGAAAACGGTTGTTTGCGTATGCTCTTTAATATGAGTAAGCGTACGCATACAAATTAAGAGCAGTGTACGTGCGTTCTCTTTCCACGCAACACGGTTATCCACATGTCCTCTATGATTTGGAACTATCACCCTTCAGGTCATTGGTCTGGATGGGGCTGTGGACGCCCGGCGTCCACAGCGCCTGTATAGCGCCAAATTGTTTTTCATATTCTCCGATCTGGTGCGTCAGATACTGCTGGAGCCGCTTCATATGCTGTGGCGTAAGCGCATACAGAACTCCATTTTCACCAGTGAGCATCCCCATGATAAAAAACTCTTGTGAAAAAGCGACGGTAATATTTTCGCAAAACTGTTTCGGCACTTTGTTGAGGTCCATGTTGAGCATCGGGATAGTATAGCAAACGAGCAAGTGAAATGAGGGCTATCAACAGACCGCCAGGTATTCTCCTCTGCGGTACGGTTATAATGAGAAGAAATCGTAATCTTTAATCGAAATAGCAATCATATATATGCCACCGCAACCGATCACCTTGCCTCGCATCGATTCACCTCACACTGAAAAGCTTTTTATTGGAATGATAGCCGGGCTCATCGTCGGTGGCGGTGTAGGTTACTTTATCGGAGATCTTCTCGGAGAGGCGCGGGGAGCAGCATCAGTCCCCGTATACACTCCGCCGACAGTCGTGGCTCCGAGTCCCATTCAAAATACACAAACGAACCCGCTCCAAGATGTGAAGGTTAATCCATTTGAATAAGTCTATGATTGCCATTCTTAGCATGCGGAATCTCACCATACTGGCAGCTACGCTCGCGATTCTTTTTGGCGCGGGGCTCGTGCTTGCACAGGCGACCACCAGCCCTGCCGAAGCTGGCTCGCCACCGGTCACCTTCCCGATACCCGAACTCGGCGATTGTGCATCAAAAACTGCATGCAAGACATATTGCGACGACAACGCGCATGTGGATTCATGCTTTATGTTCGCTGAAACACACGGACTTATGAGCACGGGCGAAACGAAGCAAGCGCGCGCATTCCTGAAATTAAAAGGTCCCGGCGGTTGTGCAGGTATAGCATGTAAAACATACTGCAATGACATCGGTCACTTTGAGGAATGTCGGGTATTTGCGGAACAATCGAACTGGAAAAAAGACGTTGCGACATCAACACCCGCAAAGACAGAAAAACCTATCGGTTGCACCAATCGTGAAGAATGCGAAATGTTATGCAAAATAAACCTGAGTGCGTGGGGATTGGTGAATAAAGGGGCACCTCCATTATCGAGCCCCGCTGCATCCAAATCTCCTCAAAAGCCACCCTCAATGCCCCCCGCAACACAGACGCTAGGACATTCGACTCAACCCCCTCCTTCCCTTTCAGTGTCCACTTCTTCAACAATATCGCATCCTCCACTACCGACGTATACGATTCCAGTGTCTCCTTCTTCAACAACGTCGCATCCTCCACTACCGACGTATACGACTCCCCCTTCTTCGATGGAGCCACCACCGCTGCCGACATCAATGAACCGCCCGACGAATTATCTCGCGGCGGCAGTGTATAGTATTTTGCAATTCTTCGGTCAGAACTGAAATTAGTGGCGACGTTTAGATTTTCGGGGCGCGCGGTGCTTTACCGCCCATTCGTCGCGCCTCGGAGAGTCCGATAGCGATTGCTTGTTTGCGTGAGCGAACTTTTGCGCCGCTTCTGCCGGATATAAGCATGCCGCGCTTCATCTCGTGCATCGCGCGCTGTACTTTTTTCCCCGCCAGTTTTCCGTATTTTCGTACCATATGCGTATAGTATATCAAAATCACTCTACGCGACGGGCGCGGGAGCGGTCTATTTCGGTGAGTTGCTGTTTGCGCAAGCGCACGCTTTTCGGGGTGATCTCCAGATATTCGTCTTCGGCCATCACCTCAAGTCCGCGCTCGATGGAAAGTTCGAATGCGGGAACGAGCATAATCGCTTCGTCGGCACCGCGCGAACGCATGTTGGAAAGCTGCTTGCCTTTCGTCGGATTCACATTCATTTCTTCGCCTTTTGATGTATTGCCGATGACTTGTCCCTCGTACACTTCGGTCGCGGGGGTGATGTACAAGACGCCACGGTCTTGCAAATTCCACAGCGAGAAGCCGAGTGTTTTCCCGCTCGCCATTGAAATCATGGAGCCCACTTGCCGTTTCTTTATCTCGCCCACAAACGGGCGGAAACCGACAACGCGCGCGGAAAGAATGCCCTCACCTTTGGTGTCGAGAACAAATTGGTTGCGATAGCCGAGAAGTCCGCGCGTCGGTCCTTCGAACGTGAGGCGCACTTGCTGGCGCGCTGCAAGCGCGCCTAAATGACTGTCGTGCACCTTGAGATCTTTCATTATAAATTTTCGAACACCCAACTTCTCGATGATAGCGCCCTGATATTCTTGCGGCGTGTCCACGATGACCTCTTCAAACGGCTCGGTGCGCACGCCATTTTCCTCGCGGAAAATGACCTGCGGCTGCGAGACCTGCATTTCGTATCCCTCGCGGCGCATATTTTCGAGCAGTATCGCGATGTGTAATTCGCCACGACCAGATACGTGAAATACGTCGCTCTTATCAAATTCAACGCGCAGCCCGACGTTGACCTCAAGCTCGCGCTCCAAGCGCTCGCGTATTTGTCGCGACGTCACGAACTTGCCTTCGCGTCCGGCAAAGGGACCGCTATCATCGCGATATCGCCCGCCTCTATTTCATTGGTCTCGACTTTCTTGAGTCCGCGGAACGTGAACATTTTGGTTATCTTTCCCGCGTGCGTCTCTCCGCCGATTTTCTTTACAAAAACAGCATCACCTGTTTTCAAAATCCCTTCGTACATGCGGACAATCGCGAGACGCCCGAGAAAGTTGTCGTACCCGAGATTGAATGGCTGCAGCCTGGCGGGCTTGCTCTCCGTAGTTTTGGCACCATCCTTCGCCAAGACTTCGGCGGGCAGGGAGGCAGGCGGCACGTGTTTCAATATCGTTTCAAGAAGCGGCGTAAGGTCTTTGGAGTCGTCATCTAATTTCAATTTCGCTATCCCCTGCTTGCCGATAGTGTACACGACGGGAAAATCCGACTGTTCATTGGAAGCGCCGAGCTCGAGAAACAATTCGAGCACCTGTTCTTCAGATCGCGCCGGATCGGCGGCGGGTTTGTCTATCTTGTTGATGACAACGATTGGCCGGAGACCGAGCTCGAGCGATTTCTTAAGAACGAACCGTGTTTGCGGCATCGGACCCTCCTGTGCGTCGACGACAAGCAGCACGGAATCAATGCTGCGCAGCACGCGCTCGACTTCGCTGCCGAAATCGGCGTGACCCGGCGTATCTACGAGATTTATCTTGGTGACTGCCCGTCCTGAATCCGTCGAAGGGTAGAAAATCGCTGCATTCTTGGAATAAATGGTTATGCCACGCTCGAGCTCGAGCGCGTTTGAGTCCATCGACACCCCCTCTTCGGCCACCCCCGTCTGCCGCAAAAGCGCATCGGTAAGGGTCGTCTTCCCATGATCGACGTGCGCAATAATAGCTATGTTCCTGATTTCCATATCCTTTAATGCAAAATACCTGCCTTGGGCAGGCACCGTTGAACCATTCTGCCCTATTTTCAGGAGTTAGTCAAAAAAAATTCAGAGATTTGCGAGCAGAGTGTTCAATTTCGCTCTCGTCGCCGGTCCAACGAAACCGTACCCGCTTCCGCTGACTTTTGCGATTCCATACTTTATTTGGAATTTTTGTACCGCTTTTTCGGTCGCGGGGCCGAATGTCGTTGATTCGTGCCCCTTCGAGCCGGTGCCGCTTGTTGCGACGGCAGTGTCCTTGTTGGAGTTGAGTACCACTTGCAGTGTGCGTACATCCGTGCCGCTTGCACCGATGCCGAGAGCGCGGGTGAGCGGCTTCAAAGAAAGGGAGATGGAGTCGGGAGCGATGCGTGGCGCAACATACCCAGGCTCCGGCATCATATCGGACTGTGTCATACCCTCTATGACGCTCCATATTCCCGGATCCTCTCCTCCGTCAAATTTGAAAATGGAAACGCCGCGAACGCCGAGCGTCTGTGCAAGCTCGACTTTGCCGGCTATCGATTGCGCATCAGGCCAATCGATCAGTCTGAAACTCTGATGACCGTTGACCGTGTTGGCATACATCGCTGCTGCTGCTGCTGCGACCATAGCCGAATTCGGCACGGGAATTACCTGTTCAGTCGTTGACGCATTGGGAATCGGCGTGTATGTCATAAACATTTCTCCCGCGGAGTTGCGCTGCGCGGTAAGACCGTATTTGGTCGCTATCTCCTTCACGTATCCCGGATTGAATGACCACAACAGATTGTAGACATATTGAGAACCCGCATACGCCATTACATCGTACTCGTAACCGTACGTAGGGACGCCGATCAAGAGTTTATTCTTGTTGATGTCCTTGGACGCGACCTCTATCGTCTTTCTGACCCACCGCGGATCGGCGATCGGTGCATAGACCTCCGAAGAAGTCTCTGCCTGATGCGCAAGCTGTTGATCTATTCCCTGCTGGTCGTACGCCATGATGCGGACGCGATCGCAGTACTTATTTATCATTTTGAAATCGTTGGCGTAAATGGTCGCATCGGCCGGAATGTCGGTGCCGTAGTAACGACTATCTATCGGCGTGCGAGATTCTATCGTGCACATGACCCACTTTTTGCCCATGCGCTGGTACAGGCCTTTGAGGAATGTCGAAAAGTACGGCCTCGTCTCCGCTTTTTTCGCCTCGAAGTCGATATCAATGCCATCAAAACCGTTATTCTTCACGAGAGCGGCGAGGCTGTCTTCGAGCGCGATACGTGACGACGAATTGCTAAGCAGTGCGTGGAGCGTCGCGCCGTCGCCCGACATGATGGTCGGAATGATGCGGACTTTTTTTGCGCGCGCGGCGGCAAAGAGCGTCAGCCACGGTTCCTGATCGATCTTGCCGTTATCCACTATCGTTCCGTCTTTTTTGAGGGTGTACACGAAAGGGTTTATTTCGGTAATATCATCGAGGTGCGGCATCACGTCGGCGACTCCCTTCTCCGCCCGCCAGTAGGGTATCCATCCCGTAACTTCAAATTTTGTTGTTGCGGCAGAAACCGAAACGGGAACGAGGAACAAGCCTGTGAGTATGAGGAGACAGAAATATTTCATACAGTGATACTACCGTAGACGGTTCAGAATACCAATTCTTGCAAACAAAAAAATGTTGGGGAGTTTTCATTAATGTGTTTCCTTCGAAAAGTAGTCGGCAACTGCATCTGAGAGATCTGCGGGTTTATTGACTATTCGAAACGGTATTCCCTCCTCTAACATTTCTCGTGTATGAAAACCCCACGGACACGCGACTATCCCCGTTTCATGCTCTTTTGCCTCTCGGATATCACCGAGCGTATCGGTGATAAAAACACACCGACCTGCAGATGTGTTGTATTTTGAAAACACCATGCGCATTTTTTCCACCTTACTCGTATGCACATCGGCATAGTATAACGCTCAATACCACGTCGATGTCCGTTCACGACCGAGGCTCCGAGAATGAGCGCGACATCGGCCCGTGGCACATCGTGCACCGACGTAAAAATATATGGCGACATGGCGAGGCGCATACCAAGCGCGACAAAAATGCACGCCGCCACAAAAAGCAGGGACGTCGCCAATATCCATCTCGGGTAATGGCTCTGCATTGCTTCAGACTATAGCACTCACGTCTTAATAATACGTTCGATACGACACGTTGACCGTCACCGACGAAGAATTTTGCTGGCCGTTCTGGTTGGTCACCGTAAATGTTACGGTGTACGTGCCCGGGTTTTGATACGTGTGCGAGAACGTCACGCTGTTGGAGCTGTACGTCGTCTGCGGCACTGCGGCGGCATAGCCGTAATAGTTCTCATCGCCCCAGCGCACACTCGACGTAAGCTGCGTATTGGAGGGCGAGTTTACATAAATGGCCCAAGTGCCGGTTTGTCCGGTGTAGAGATTTGTCGGACCGTTCACGCTTGTGATACTTATCGGACCCGTATTCCCGCCGATAGAGGTGATAGTGAACGGCACTGCATTGCTCGTCTGACCGAGAGCATTCGTCACCGATACATTGTACGAACCGAGGCCGATCGGCTGATAGCCATAGCCGGAGATTTCCGAGGGAACGGTGAACGTGAGCGTGCGACCGTCACCCGAGCGGAGATCGGCAATGACGCCGTTGCCGAAACGCACGCTATTTCTTTCTGCACTGAATCCATAGCCATAGACGATGACATTCGTGCCGATAGGACCGGACTGCGGCGAGAGCGACGTCAGTGTGATGTATCCGGTCGTGTACCACGGATATCCGTAGGAATAATTGTAATTGTACTGCGTCCCGCTGTAGCCTTGGGCGAAGGGGGGCGGATAGGTATTGTAGTAGTTGAATGGAACTGTGTAATTCTGAGCGTAGTTCTGATTGTAACCGTACATGCTACCGTAGTACGAGCCGCCACCCTGGCCGGGCAGGCACATAGCTGCGCGGGTCGCGCTGTCAGCAATTCCCGTCTGCGGCAATCCGTGCAAGCCCTGGAAAATGCGTACCGCAACTGTCGTTGCTTGTCCGTAGTACCCGGTCAACATCCAATTGCCGCCGCCCGAATAATTTTGAGCGACGAGATATGTTTGGAGCGCCGAGACCTGCGAGCCGCGCGAACCATATGAGAGGTCGCTCACGATAGACGAGCAGCCGGGATACGACACTTGATACGTCTGAGCTGATGCGATACCTGCTCCCAAGAGAGAGACGCCGATGACCGCCGAAACGATATATGTCTTCATATGCCCTGTGGTTAAGCCAAAATCTAAGCGTTTGTCTAGACTCGGCTCTGTTTATATTGGCTAATGTCTGCACTATGCTCCCTTACAAAGACAAGCGCAAGTGTTCCATTCATCTGCCGTTAATCTCGCAAAGGTGGCTTGGTGACATTATTTTTGAGCGCAGAAATGAGGCTTTCGGAGCGAAAATATGAAAAAAGTTTAGTTTTCCAATTCGTATCGGCGGTATTCACATCGGGATCGACGCCCTTGCCTTCGATCGGCTGGTTGTCATCGCGAAGCGTGAGGGAGTGCACAAGCAAGAGCGCGTACGTGCTGCTCGCATCTATCGAAGTCGTGAGTGGAAATGTGTTCTCGACGGTCCCCCACCCGCGCGTCGCGGTGCCCACAGTATGCGCGATATTAAATTTCTTCAGAGCGGCAGCTATCACTTCCGCGGTCGATTGCGACATATTGTCGGTCAGGATGGCGATATCGCGGTAGTGTGCAAGGGAGTCGATCTTTGTTATCGGCGATCGCGCCGGTATAAATTCGTCCTGACGGAAAAGATCAAACGTGTATTGATTTTGACCGAGGAACGCGCCGACAAAGTACGGCGCGATGTCGAGGGAGCCGCCGATATTGCCGCGCAGATCGATGATCATACTGTCGAGTCCTTTTTGTCCTTCGGCTTTTTGGATGGCATCGGTGAATTCATTCATCGTAGTAGGCGACATCTTCTCGATATAGATATAGAGCGTCGTACCGAGAATGCGCATGAACATCGTCGGTTCGACTTTCGCCTGGTCATACCGTGTCTTGGTATTAGCGTCGGTCAAGACTTTGTACGCATAACTCGCCTGCGCAAGCTGCTGCTTCGCCTCGGTCGAAGTCGCGCTCTCGAGCTTCGCCTTTTTTTCCTTGTAGGCGGCGGCAAGTTCTTCGGGGGTCGCGCCTGAAGATGCACCAACATCAGTGTAGAGATCTCTCGAAGGATTGATATTGCTCACGTCCTGACGCAAGACTTTCTCCTGCGTATTCGACAACAACTGATTGCGCCCGACGGGCGGGAGATTGTAGAGCGCGGCGATCAGGATCTGGAGCGCCAGTTGTTTCTTTGCATCACCCGTGACTTTTGCAAATTCGTTCGCGATCATCTTCGCGGTACTACTTCGGTCGCTCGCGAGGAGCGTACTCGTCGCACTGGCCGCTTTTTGAACCGAGAGCGAGAAGAGATTGGCGAGATCGGCGTCGGTCGCTTTTTTCCAGTAATTCTTCTGCATCGAATCGAACGCTTCCATATCAAAACGAACGTATGGATCAGATTCTTCTGCGGTTTTGTACGTAATAGCGGCGACGGGTGCCGCATGCGCAGGCCAAAAAAAATAATGTCCCGCACCGCCGGATGCGATGAGCACAAGCGCGGCGATGAATTTCCAGTATGGGAGCATAGTCTTAGTGTAACAAAGAAATTCCCAGGTTTATCGACTTCATCTGGGAATTAATTTTAGCTTTCTCTCTTGGGACCATTGTTTTATTTCAGCCTCACGCTTCAGTGCCAAGCTTCTGTTTCTCTTTTTTTCCGTATACAAAATTTTCTTCGCTCCGTGCGAGCGCGTGTAACGCCCGCCCTTCCCTTCTTTGTGCTTCTTAAACCTTCGGGCAACATTTGTCGTGATGCCCGTGTAAATACTTCCGTCTTTGCACTGGAGGAGGTATACGAAATACATGCAATTAGAATATGAACTTGAAGTAGACGTTGATGACGAGAGACAGGGTCGTGAATACCATCCCTGTTCCCCCGAGAAAACGCGGCGAGAGATGTTGGTGCGTGAATTTATAGGTGTAATAACTCGCGTAGCTGTAGTCGTAATCCAGCTGCGGGTTGATCTTCTTTCTCATATCAAACTCCCACTTGCTCAAAAAACAATGGCCAAGAAAAAGCTCCGAGAGCAGCGCCCCGGCTACTACACTCATGTAGTAATACCACATGCTCGGTATCAACCAGCCGAACAGTACGAGGACGATCACAAGGAAGTGAACAATCCAGACTACATCAGCAAGTGTTCTCTGTAAAAATTTCATAATCTGGCCGCGAAGGTCGATGGTAAAACAATTATGCAAGTTTTGATCCAACATTAAATGAACTCTTTTTCGGCTCGATAAGCACCCACCCATCACCGGCATTATTCCTGAAGCCGAGAGTCAGTACTTCCGACGTAAACGGCCCGACTTGTTTCGGCGGGAAATTCACTACGCAGCACACGAATGAGTTCAGCAAATCTTCTTTCGTGTGCGCTCCAACTGCCTGTACACTCGACTGTTTTACGCCGATTTCGGAACCAAAGTCGACCGTAAGTTTGTATGCGGATTTTCTCGCCTCGGGAAAGTCGGAAACCTCAATTATTTTTCCGACTCGAATATCTACTTTTTTAAAATCGTCCCAAGAAATTTGTTCCATACATTAAATTTAACATAAGTCTACAGGAATCAACATCTTATTTTTAAAAAATTTTTGGTGCACAATAGGGCGATATATCGCCCTATTTGTACAAGAGCGTGTGTTAAGCCAGCGTCGTTGACTTTCCCTACTTCGTCGCTGAATCTATTTTCAGCATTTTCATCGCTTCCTGGACGGTCGTCATGAACTGCGCGGGAAAAATAATGGTCGAATTCTTCTCGGTTGCGATCTCGGCCATTGTCTGCAGGGTGCGTAATTGCAATGCGACCGGATGCTGACTGATGATGTCGGCCGCCTCACCGAGCTTGACCGCCGCCTGAAATTCGCCTTGAGCCGCAACGATCTTCGCGCGGCGTTCGCGCTCGGCCTCGGCTTCCTTGGCCATCGCACGCTGCATGTTGTCGGGAAGTTGGATGTCTTTGATCTCGACAGCTGTCACCTCCGCGCCCCACGGTGCGGTATGCGTATCGATGACGGTTTTAATTTGTTCGTTGATCTTCAACGTATCGGAAAGCAATTGATCGAGGCTGAATTGCCCGACGACATTGCGCACGGTGGTTTGGCTTATCTGATTGGTCGCGCTCTCCACATTCTCTATCATGATGACTGATTTCTCTGGATCGGTGACGTGGTAATACGCGACCGCCGCGATATCAATCGAGACGTTGTCTTTGGTGATTATTTTTTGTGATGGTATCTGCATCGTCACGGTGCGAAGCGATACACGAACCATCTGTTGGAACGGCACGAATACGAAACGGAATCCCGCATCGCGCACACCGGTGAATTTTCCGAGTGTGAAAACGACGCCCCGCTCGTACTGCCGAAGTATGCGAATACAGGCGAGCAGATACAGAACGACGACTCCGAGAGCGATGAGTATGTTCATATGCCTGGATGATATCAGAAAGCCCGCTGAGAAGCCAAGCCCCTATCGACTAAAATATGTAAAAAGCGCTTCGATACCGGCGAGGTTCTTGTCCCATTCTATAGTGTCGTGCGTCGAAAGTTCCACTGTGAGCGCGGGGATACCGATAGAAGCCAGCCACCCTTCCGAGTCACCATGTACTTCATATGCGTCGAACGATTTGACCGCCGGATATCCGGCGGCATGCGCGTACACGTTCATGATATCGAGCGTCTGCGGCAAAATGCCGCCATTACACTGCGACGCGTACACCGCGTTCGCCTGACTATGCCAAAAGATGACCGCGCTCGGTTTTTGGGCCGCCACGAAATCACGGAGCGCTTGCGCTTCCGGCTCGGAAAATGCTGCTGTGCCAGCGGACACCGTATTCCCCTTCCATGTACCTTTCGGTTGCCAGTTGCAGTCAAAATTGCGATTAAGGTCAACGTCGTCGGCATTGAAGCGACCCGACGAGAGATCTCCCTCCGGCACATCGCTGATGGTGAAGCGCTCTCCTTTGCCGATGGCCTTGTATACGCCGTCAGGATTCAGATCCGGAATGACGGTCACCGACAGATTTTTTGGAATAATACTTTGATGTGCTTGCAGATAGTCCATGAATTGGTACGCGAGCAATACGGCGTTCCATTCGTACCCGCCATGCATACCGCCGACGAACGCGATGTGCGCCCTACCCGTGCCGTATGTGTACGCCGTGATATCGCGACCTTCGACTGATTTGCCGATGAATGTAATTTCTGTAGGACCTGGTTCGGTCAGTACCGCGATCGGCTGCTGCTCGGGCTGCGTATGCGCCCGTACATACAGAAAAGTACCTCCCCCGACGATCACAACGAGAAGAGTTATCGCGATGATTTTTGCCGAAAAAATTGATCGCATTACATTATTTGCCGTAGTACGCGAGCAGTGCTTTTATCCCCGCGAGATTTTTGTCCCATTCGACATCCTGGTGATTTGTGAGAAGGACACTAATCGCAGGAATGTTGTTCTTCGCGAGCCAATTCTCCATATCGCCAGTAAGTTCGTAATTGTCGAAAACTTCGTGCGCGGGATATCCTGAAGCTTTGGCGTATACGTTGGTGATAGTTTTCGTCTCCGGCAGAACGCCGCCGTGACAATCCGAAGAATACACTCCGCCGGCCGCGCTGTACCAACCAACAACGCCGCTCGGCGCGTAGGCCGAGATAAATTCTTTCATCGCCTGGCTTTCCGGTTCGGAAAATACCTTGCTTCCGCCATCGACGGCGGTATTTTGCCACATGCCGGAGGATTGCCAGTCGCAGTCGAAGTTGCGATTCAAGTCTACATTGTTTGCGTTGAAGCGGCCGGAGACGAGCAACGTTTGCGACGTTGGCACATCTGCCGCCGTGAAGCGACCGGCAGTGCCAACCACTTTATTCAAACCATCGGGATTCAATACCGGAACAACAGCAACTTCCACGTTGGCCGGAATGGCACTCGGATTTGCTTTCAAGTAATCCATCAGCTCGTAGGCAACGAGTACCGTATTCCATTCATACCCGCCGTGTATGCCGCCGACAAAAAGAATTTTCTTCGCACCACTACCGTAGCGATACGCGATAATGTCGCGACCTTCAACCGATGTACCGATGATGGCCTCGTTGCCGTTCTTTATCGCATTGGCCGACGATGTCGCTATGGGCACCGCTGCCTGATCATTTGTGGCAACCGCAGACTTTGGTAATCCGTAGATGTACACATACCCGACTACGCCCGCAATAAAAATAACGATGAGCGATGCAAGAAATTTTTTCATACAAAAATAGTACCATGGGCGCGTCTAATGTCACCACCACGCGAGCCGTGCAATCATGTTGTTCTTATGATACGTTTTTTGCAGCGAGGGGGAATTCCTCCCCCAAATAGTCACGAAAGGAATACGTCATGGAAATGCCGGCAATTCTAAGCGGTGAGTCGCTGACGCGACTTATTCAGGGTGCCATCGGCGGTGCCATCGTTCTCGCAGTCGTCGGGTTCGCCTGGGGCGGCTGGTCGACCGCAAGCGGGGTCAAACAAGCCGTCAACAAGGCGGAGACCGACGCTACCATCGGCGCTCTTGCGCCGGTGTGCGCCACGACGTGGCGCACCGTGGCCACTCCCGAACAGTGGAAAGAATTCAAGGACATGTCGTCGGAATGGCAGCGCGGCGACTTCGTCACCAAGGTCGTGAAGATCCCCGGCCACACGTCGTACAATTACCAAGTGGCACGGGCCTGCGCAGCACTGCTCGCAAAATAGCGCTCATGTCCGTCCCGCTCGCGGGACGGACATTTATTTTAGTCATATTTACGCTTTCTGGCATATCGGCTTGACGCCAGCTCACGCCTGAGCAGCACCGGTCATCTGCTGCACGAGTCGAAAGAACAACTTGCCGCGGCTCGCCGAGCGGCGTCG
>LCQW01000033.1 GCA_001004345.1 Candidatus Kaiserbacteria bacterium GW2011_GWA2_52_12 | reverse complement strand
GATCAATTGCCCCCGATAAGAGCAGATTGAATCTCCATATCGCTATGGAGGTCGGACTATATCATCGTCCGCAACTTGCGGATGTTCGGCGTGTAGTCTCTGAGGGGTTATTCAGAAAATTGATTTAGGTAGTCTTTCGTTCTCCGGTACAACTGAACATCTGGATGCTCTTCCATTTTCAGATTGCTCATGTCAGGCAACATGCCGACCGCAGCTTTTCTAGCCTCGGCGGCATTGGTTGAGAGAAATTCGTTGTATAACTTTACAGCCGAATTTTTCTCTAGTTCCCCTACAAGCTCCTTTACCTTGTCTAGATGTTCCTTAACTTTTTGCCTATCAATTGCTTCAGACCGTGGCTTTATTTCCTCGATCATATTCTTTCTTTGATTAACTTCCCTGCTGATTGACCGCAGGACAAACATTATCACTGCTAATCGACAGTATAAATATACCATCAATCAGCGAGTAGTTGTCCATACTCGGTTTTTCCAGCATATAGCCAAACAGAAACGCGCCAGTGCACTGCCTTCGCTTTCGGTATTCCCCTAGATATCAACGGATTTCACCCCTACACCTAGAGTTCTATGCACCTCTCACGCTCTCGAGTCGTACCGTTTCGCCCGCATTTCCGGGGTTGAGCCCCGGTTTTTAACAGACGACTAATACGACCACCTACGCACCCTTTACGCCCAGTAATTCCGGGTAATGCTTGGGGCCTCTGTATTACCGCTCCTGCTGGCACAGAGTTAGGAGCCCCTTATTCATGAGGTAACGTCAATAACTTCCTCCCTCATAAAAGATGTTTACGCGACGAATCGCTTCATCCACCACGCGGTATCGCTCGATCAGGCTTTCGCCCATTGTCGAATATTCTCGGCTGCAGCCCCCCGTAGGGGTATGATCCGTGTCTCAGTATCATCGGTGGGGGTCACCCTCTCAGGTCCCCTATGCGTCATAGCCTTGGTGAGCCATTACCTCACCAACTAGCGTGATACAACGCAGGCCGCTCCGGAAGCGACAACTAAATAAATACTTGTCTTTAGTCTTGCGACACCATCTCGAATTACCCCGTCTTTCGACGAGCTGTGCGAGACTTCCGGGTACGTTCCTACGTGTTACTACCTCGTCTGCCGGTGCCCTTGCGGACCCCTCGACTTGCATGCCTTATCCATACCGCCAGCGTTCACCCTGAGCTAGGATCAAACTCTCAGTTAAAGAATTAAAGCACGTACCGCGTGGGACGAGTCCCGGCGCATTACATGAAATTCTCAACGAATTTGATATTAGTTCTTTATTTTAGGATGGACGGAACAAAAGAATGCAGAATGTTTTCACATTCCGTATCTGTATTCCAATTACTGTTTTTTATTTTCTCTTCTACTTTCTTGGTTGCTTGTGTGTGTTTTTTCTTACCAATTTTAATTGGTTATGCGTACAATGCTATTCAATTATCAAAGGTCTGTCCGAAGTAATTCATACCTGTTTTCGGCTCACCGCCCCACTCAACCCTTCGAACTAGCAAAGGGCAAGCAAAAACCATCGGGGACGATGGTTGGATTAGTATAGCCGCCCTCGTATGTAAGTCAAGGCGATGTACTGCTCGTGCCTTGACTTCGCGCCCCTTTGGAGCTATTACATAAAAAGACAGAAAGGTGAGGTTATGCAACATTCAGCAACGCACGTAGTCATCGTCGGCCCAAAAAGCCTGGATCTCGAGGATATACAAGCATTGAAAGCCGCATTCAAACAGCGCGGCACTGCGGTAGCGGCGTATCGCACTGATGTGGATTTTACATTCCCAAAATTCAAAGACGAACTTGCAAGTGCAACGCATGCTCTCATCGTTCTCGGACAATTGAATGGTTACACCGACACTATTTTGCGCGAGACCGATGAAGCAGGCATCAGTACTTCGTTATTGAGCCTGTACGATGGCGTACTCGTCCAACAGTTCAGTCGAAGGCTCTCACAGCGTCGTACAGACGTCGTGATCGTGCATTCGTTCGCTGAACACGCATGCCTGAGCAGATGGAATCTGCACACGATGGTAGCAGAGAATATCGCGAGGTCCGCTCCCGATATCGCGCAGGCTATAGTCAGCAACGCAAAAAAGGTCGAATACCGCGCGGCTTGCCGCGCGATAGAGCGAGCGAAGCGAGCACATCCTAATACCGCGGGGCTTGCCCCGCGGAACCTTTATTTCTCTTTGCTTTGCATCTTGCCGACCTCCACCAGGAGGGGCGACGCCAAAAATATCGAAGAGTAGGTGCCCGCGATCATGCCGACGATTAGGGTAAGTGCGAAATCTTTGGTCGCCACCGGCCCGAGGAAGAAGAGTGCGAGGAGGACGATAACCACCGTGAGAGAGGTGTTGATAGAGCGTGCGAGGGTCTGCGAAATACTGTGGCCTACCGTCTCTCCAAAATCCTCTTTTCGGTTGCGGTCCTGATTGATGCGCAGATTTTCACGAATGCGGTCGAATACGACGATGGTGTTGTTGATGGATACGCCGAGGAGCGTGAGGAGCGCAACGATGAATAGCGAATCCACTTCTGCGCTGCGCCAGTGTCCCAAGAACGCGAAGAGTCCGATGGGGATTAAAATATCATGAATGAGCGTGATAATGGCGATGATGCCGTATTTCCACGACGCGACCGGCTTCGAGACTTTGCGAAATGCGAACGCAATAAACAAAATGATACTGACCGAGACAAGCGCGAGCGCGATCAGGCCCTTGCGCAAAAGTTCCTGCCCGATGACCGGCCCGACGGAGTTGAACTGGTCTTCGTGGATGAGGCCGAGCGTGGTGAGCGCCTGCTCGAGCGCATTTTTCTCGTCGGTCGTAAGGTCACGCTGCCGCAAAATGTATCCGGTCTCCCCCGTCGGCTGTATACGCACATCACTGATGGCCGTGCTTTGTATCGCGGTACGGACCTGTTCCACCGAGGGACGAACCTGTGTGTACGTTACCTGTAAGAGCGAGCCGCCGGTCAGGTCGATACCGGCTTTCAATCCCCAAAATATGATCGCGCCGAGAGCGAGCAGCGAGATAATGCCGGGAACCAGCAAAAAACGTCTTCCGTGTTTTGTGATATTGACCCCGTTAGAAAGCATAAGAAATTTTGCTACATGGTAATGCCATATGCATAGGCCTATTTTTGGACTTTCTAACGGGGTTGATCATATTAATTAAGACCGGAGCGCATAAAGAATCGGCCGATCGGCTTGCTCATATCGAGGCCGAGAGCGAGCAGGAATGTGCGGGAGATGGTAATAGCGGAAAGGAGAGAGACGACAACACCGAAGCCGAACACCAGCGCGAAACCTTTGATGATGGACGTGCCGAGCCAGAAAAGGATAATGCTCGCGATAATGTGCGCCACGTTTGAATCGCGTATCGCAAGCCACGCGCGGGAAAATCCTTCGCGTATCGCTTCATCGGTGTTGCTGCCTTTGTTTAATTCCTCTTTCATGCGTTCAGCGATAAGAATGTTGGCATCGACCGCGAGACCGACCGAGAGGATGAACGCCGCGATACCTGCTGCCGTGAGGACGACAGGAATGAGTTTGAAGAGCGCAAGCATGATGACGATATACATGACGAGCGCCACCACTGAAATAATGCCCGGCAATCGATACCACAAGATCATAAAGAGCGCGAGCGCGAGAAAGCCCGCGAGGCCCGCATAGACGCCCGCGTGGAGCGCTTGATCGCCGAGCGTCGCGCCTATTGTTTCAGTAGATATGAGCTTAATGGGTACCGGAAGCGCCCCGAGATTGAGATTACTCGCCAATTCCTTTGCGCCCTGCGGCGTGAAATTGCCGGAAACAACTGCGGTGCCGTCGGTAATTTTTTCCTGAATGACCGGCACCGATATCACTTGACCATCGAGAAAAATAGCGAGCTGGCGCCCGACGTTGGCGCTGGTAATATCTGCAAAAAGTTTGGCGCCTTGCGAATTGAAATTGACGACGACGACCGCTTCCTGCGAGACCCCGCTCGAACCATTGCCGAACTGCAGTTGCGCGCCCGTGAGATACGCGCCAGTGAGGCCCGTATCATGGTACGCTTCCGCGACTGGATTGCCGTTGTCGTCGGTGATCTTCCCATTGTAATCCGGCTTCACCAATTTGAATTCGAGCAGCGGCGTTTTGCCGATAGCCGCTATCGCCTTGTTCACATCGGTCACGCCGGGCAGCTCGACGATAAGACGGTGGTCGCCGGCGCCGAGCGTGCCGCCCTGCTGTGTTTGCACGATAGGCTCACCGACGCCGAACGCATTGACGCGTTTTTCAATAATGGCTTGTAGTGCACCCAGTGCATCATTGATCTGCGTTTTTTCAAGCTTGCTCGTGTCGGCGCCGTAGACGAGCTGCGTACCTCCCGAAAGATCGAGCCCGAGCTTGAATGGTTGCCACGCATTGACTTGCGATACGTAGACGAACCAACCGATACCGACTCCCGCGAGGAGAACGATGAGTGCAATAAGCCGTCTCTGCCACATGGGCGTTCAGTATACCCCTTACCACTTTTTAAGCAAAAGTGGTACAGTGGCTGCAGTTGAAATTTGAGAATACGGAGGAGTCGCATACATGCACACGCTCCTACTCGACAGATGGAGTGATACACGAACACTAAAAATGCCTCTGCTTTTCTTTGCCGGCCCCGTGCTTGGGGGTGGCGACTGGCAGTCAAGAGCCGCGAATATCGCGGAGAAACTTATAGGTGACAATGTATGCGTCATCATACCGCGCCTCTATCCTGCCGATCATCGGCTGTCTCTTCTACAAGCCCCCGAATCCCCTGCGCACGTGGGCGCTCCCGAACTTGCGAAGAAGTTTCCGTGGGAGCGGTGGCATCAACCTGAAGCAGCCTTGTTTCATCCGTGGGGCGGTGCGATTATGTTTTGGTTCGAATGTGAGAGTAAAACCGAACCTCGTACTGACGGGCTTCCATACGCCATGAGCTCTCGTGAAGAAGTCGGTGAATGGCGTGGTCATATGATGTACGATGAGCGCATACGTTGTGTCGTCGGCGCAGACCCAAAATTTCCGGGTCGCAATCAAATGCTCGAACGATTCAACGATGCATTCCATCGATCCTTCAAAATTCATAACACGCTTGGAAAAACCGTCGAGGCTGCTGCCAAGACCATGCTTCGCGGTTGTGCGTTCGAACAAAAGGACTCCCCGTTTCGATAGAAACGGGGAATTATTTTTGTATGTGGTTTGCGCAGATGATTTGAGCGTATATCATGCAATAAGCAAAAACGTATAAAGAAAGAAATCTCACATGAACACGCTCGTACGGATTCACCTACTGCCCGGTGGGTCAATGCCCGAACGACAAACGGATGGCGCAGATCATTTTCCAAAAAGCGATCATCCCCGACATCGTAAAGGTGGATTCCGCCGACGAACTCAAAGCATCGCGTCGTGGCGCCGATGGTTTTGGCTCGACCGGCTTCTAATTTTAAAAACCCCGTGGGATATCCCGCGGGGTTTTACTTTTGCACCAGCGCGAGTAAATTTTTGAAAATTGTCGCGACGCAGGCTATTTCCCGAACACCGACGTGTGCGTGCCTATGTCGATGAGAATGAGAAGAAGAACGAGGATATCGTCTTTCTTTTGGTAGAGAAGCAAAAGATCATTCTTCACATGACACTCACGGATGCCCGCGTACTCACCCTTGAGTTCGTGATCATAAAAGCGCGGATCAAGCGTTTCATTACGACGTAAACGCATTATGATTTCCCCGAGCAGCGGCTCGTCAAAATTCCTATATTGGGACACTTTTTTAATCGAGCGTCTGAATTTTGTGCTCGTCTTGAGTTCCCGCATATCCTAGCGTCTGCCAAGAATGTCATCGAACATTTCCTTCGTCGAGGAGTAGGATTTGCCGTGCTTGAGGGCGTAGTCTGCCTCACGCATCAGCTTTTTCATAAACGACTTCGGTGCATTGTCGTAGGTAAACATCTCCTGCGGAATCTCACCAGTACGACCGATGTGCGTAAGAAATAGGCGGAGCCCACTGGAAAGATCTATGCCCGACGCGCGAAACGCTTTCCTCGCACGCTCTTTGGTCTTTTTATCTATTCTCACCTGCAGTGTCGTGTTCATGCCATGAGTATAGATGACGTAATGACGCTGTCAATACGGCGATTATTTCCCGATCAACGCGAACAGGTTCCTGAAAATCATGGCCACCGCGACAGGGCCGACGCCGCCAGGGACCGGCGTGAATAGGGTGCATTTTTCGGCAACCAAGGGGTCAGCATCTCCCACGAGCTTTCCACCGAGTTCGCTCGTGCCGGCATCGATGACTACGGCACCGAGCTTTACCATTTCCGGCTTGAGAATACCCGACGATCCGGCACCGAGAACGATAATATCGGCATCACGCGTGTACGAAGCAACATCCTGACCCCCTTTGAGAGATATCACGCTCGCACCGCGCTGCTTGAGTATGATCGCGGCGGGCTTCCCGACCAAACGTCCCTCGCCGACGACAACAGCGCGCGCTCCGGAAATTTTAACGGTGCTGTGCTCGAGTATAAGAACAATAGCGGCGGCGACCGGCGGTACGATGACCCCTCCCGCTTTGAACATGCCGAACGCCTCCGGCGAAAGGACGTCAACGTCTTTGCCGGAAGGTATCCCGCGGAGAATGCGGTCACAATCAATATGCGACGGCAAGGGTAACTGTACGATGATGCCGTCGGTGCGCGCAGCCAGACGTTCCACTTCTCCCAACAATTCAGACGTCTGCACACCTTCCGACGTCTCGACGCGCACCATATCGATAGTGAGCTTCGCGGCGGCGCGGGTTTTGATCCGCACAAATGATTCAATGGCGGGATCGTGGCTCGCCGTCAAAACACCGAGTTTGATGGCGCGAGGTATCTGCGCGCGCGCCGCAACGAGCTCTGCATACACACTTTCCGCGAGCGCGCGACCGTCGATGATCATAGTTATGCAATCCCGTACTCTTTCTTCAACTCGGCGATACCATCTTCGAGCTTGATAGTCGGCTCCCAACCGAGAAGTCGTTCTGCGAGCGTGTTATCCGCTTTTGAATCATGCGCTTCTATGCGGGGCGTAGCGTATGTGATCTCGCCACCGATCATTTCCGCAAGCATCCGGATCGTCATATTGCGACCCGCACCAATATTGATCACCTCCCCTTTTCCCACCTTCGGACTATCGGCGGCAAGCAGGTTTGCCCGCACCGCATCCCGCACATGAGTATAATCCCGCGTGATAGTGCCGTCGCCGAAAATGGTGAGTGGCCTCCCCTCTTTGCGCGCCAGCAGAAAGGCGCCGATCGCCATTGCGTATGGCCCGCGCGGGTCGATGCGCGAGCCGTAAATATTGAAATAACGCAAGCAGACCGTCTCGATGCCATAGGTGGTTGCCCACATTCTCGAAAATAGTTCGCCGACATATTTTTGAAGTCCATACGGATTTGCGGGATTCGATGTCATATCTTCCGACAGAGGCATTCTGTCTTGTGTGCCATACGCCGAACCGGATGCGGAGTATACGACGCGGCGCACCTGTGCCCTGTGTGCAGCCGTCAGAGTTGATATGGTTCCGATAATGTTCGTCTGCGCCGACTCCATCGGATGATCAATCGAGAATTGGACCCGCGGCAGTGCAGCGAGATGAAAGACGACATCGGCGCCTTCCATAACTTTTTGTATCTCATCAGTCGAACAAACATCTATTTCATGATAGGCGGCGCGCTTGTTGATACGGTCCTCGTGCTTGCCGGCGGCGTAATTGTCTATTACGCGCACCTCATCACCGCGAGCGATAAGCGCATCGACAAGATGCGACCCTATAAACCCCGCCCCGCCAGTAACGACCGCTTTTTTTGCCATTATATGCATTGTACACGCAGACTAGCTTAGAAAAAACTAGTCAGGTACGTCCACCCATTGCTAATCCAGTTGACGACCGGATCCACCACGAAACTTTGAAAAGAGTCGACAAAACTCGGTTCTGGTACATCGATGGTTGACTCCTCATATGAATATGAGAAAGACATCGAAATTGAACCGGCTTCGCGGGAAAAATCCGGTTCAGAAAGAGTATTCTGCACGAGATTGCCCTCCGGACTTACGTACCACGCTGTACCCGGGAGTGGCACATATTCCGAAGGAATTGGCGCACTGAATTCGTTATTGATATTGTATTCTGACGGCGGAAATGGAAATTCCTGCATCGGATACCGCGGTTCCGGCTGAAATTCCGACGCCCCGACGACTTCTCCTTGGTCGTTATGAACTGCTAGCGAACCCCCCGGAATAGGAACGCCTTCGAGTAGTGGGGCCGCCAAGTCCGCTTGCGGAAGAAAGTAAGGATCCGGCGCTCCTTCACCTTCCCACCCCGCCCTTTCATCATACGTCGGGCCGGAAAATTGCTGTGACGAGAGACCAAGGGCGTCTGATACCCAATTGCCGGCTGCACTTACCACATCATTAACAACTGTACCAATTTCCCTGGTCGCGGTATTGACTGCGTTTGCAAACGCGTTCTGCGGCTCCGGCTGTGAAGACAATTCGCTGTTTTGATCAGATAGGAATCCGGTTTGAGGCCCGGACGCACTAAATTCTGAATTAGTTTCCTGCGCGACCGGACCATTTTCACTTCCCGTGTTTGATTGCAATGGAGAAGTTTCGGCGAAAAGTTCAGATAGCGCCAAAGAATTCGCCCCGGAATTCAACCCCGGGAACGGATCTTCTGCATTCAATGTTCCCGACTCACTTGGATTTTCTGTCAACGTTCGCAACTGATCTTCGACACTCGTATTTTCTGTACCTGGAGTACTGGCGAGGTTATCGACAGGTCTATACTGGTCAAACGGTATATCGTTTGGTTTCTTAGGCTCTGGCTGTTGCTCCGGCGGTTTCTGTTCCGGTTTTGGTTCGCTTTTTGGCGGTTGGGGCAGCTGCGGCATTTGCGGTGGTTTCCCCTCGCCTTCTGCTTTCTTGCCCGAACCTTTGCAGTGAGGGTTGGGGCCGATAGTCTCTGGAGTGATGCATGTACCCGGAGTGGGGTATCCGTTCGTTACGTCCAGACACGGGCAGCCATACGTATTGGCATCTTGTTTGCACTGATTCGTTTGAGGATCTTTTTTTTGATGGCAACCGCAATCGGTGGGTTCCCATGGATCACACTTTATAACTGGTGCGGCGTAGGTGGTTTGGTACTGCAAGAAAAATAGTGCGGAAATTATTATCGAGAAAACTACTGATACGATCCCGAATTTCATTCCTTTATTGTACCCCTTCCCCGACACTACGTGCCACGTGCCGTCAACAAAATCCTGATCGTCTGCAATATGATGAACACATCAAGGAGGAGCGAGCGGTGTTTGAGGTAATATAGGTCGTACGAAAGTTTCTCCTTGGTCGCAATGATGTCAGTGCCGTGGTGCGGATGACGATCATGCTTGAGCTGTGCCCATCCCATGAGTCCCGGCGAAATGAGGTATCGCGCACTGTAGTACGGAATACGGGCGTTGTACTGCTGGACGAGCGAAGGCAACTCCGGCCGCGGCCCGACGAGCGAGAGATCGCCGACGAAGACGTTCCATAGCTGCGGAATTTCGTCGATGCGCAAGACACGAAGCCACCTGCCCACACGCGTCACTTTGAGCTTGCTCTTCCCCGAGTCGTCGTACATACCCTCATCGTTGCCGCTCATGCTCCGGAATTTAATGATCCGTATCGGCTGCTGGTAGCGTCCGGTGCGATGTTGCGTGATGAAAATATCACCGCCGTCGTCCAGCTTGATCGCAACAATGGCGAACGGGTACAGAATGAGCGACAAGAGGCCGAGTATGACAGCGCCGGCGACATCGATCATGCGCTTCAGAAAATCATACGAGCGTGACGCGGAGATGTTGGCCAAGACCCATTCATAGTTCATCAGTGAAAGCGGCTCCCTATCGAAGAGTTCCTGATACAGCTCGATGGCATCGAGAAGCGCGAATCGGCGCTTGTGGAACGCCGCGTCGTAAATGATCGGGAGCGCCGCAGAGACCGCTTTATCGGAAAAATCAACGACCAAGAATGTGACATCGTCCACCTCCGCTACGCGGCACGCCTGCTGAATGATCTCGTGCGTTGGCGCATGGCCGGTGTCGATGATGTAATCAAAGGTAAACGGATAACGACCGTCATTTTGTATCTCATCGGCAAGCGCTTTGGCATCGGGACCGGAGGCGAGCAACACCCCCTTTAGTTTTCGCGTGGTGCGCAGCCGCGGAAAAAGCGTTACGCGCCAGAAAAAAATAAGTGGAAACGACACGATGAGGTACAGGATGAGTATCGTTTTCGGTGCCAGACCAAACATGGGAATGATGAAAAAGAAGAGTGCCGCGATGATCATGTTGATGGTTTGTGTATAGAGAATGGTCGAGAACAATCGCGTACGGAAAAGGCGTGTGTGCTTGCCGTAGAGGCCTGCAATAAAGAACACGACGATCCACATCCCGAACAGGATCGAAAATGGCACAAGGTGAGTCTGTAAAAGGCCGAGGCTCGGAATGGAGAAATTGCGAAGAATGAGCGTAAGCCACAGGGATGCTACAAAAACGGCAATATCTCCCAGCAGCAGGGTTATATACTCCCTTTTGGGCACAAGCGTCATATTTTTAGTATCATGGCAGAGTCTGGCGTATGAATCAAGAAACCACACATATCGGGCAACCAGCCGCAATGCCGGTAAAAAAAGTTCTCATTATCATCACAAAAGCGACATGGGGCGGGGCGCAACGCTATGTGTATGACCTCGCCACCCATTTGCCGCGCGACAAATACGAACCGATTGTCGCATTCGGACAGGCTGGTAAGTTATCGAACGACCTGGTCACTGCCGGCATCGAAACGCATCAACTTTCCTCCCTAGGGCGCGACATCGTACTCGTTTCCGACATTAGAAGTTTTTTCGAGATCCGGCGAATTATTCATGAAATACGACCCGATGTCGTGCACCTCAACAGTTCAAAGGCGGCGGCACTCGGCGCACTCACAGCACGGCTTTTAGGTGTTGAGAAAATCATTTTTACCGTCCACGGCTGGCCATTCAAAGAAAAGCGCGGTGCTTTTGCAAATAAACTTATCCGCATGATCAGCTGGTTCACGGTCGCACTAAGTCATGCGGTGATAGTAGTTTCGAAGACTGACCTCGATATCGGAAAAACGTTCGGCGGCGGCGTGGCAGACAAAGTGCAATACATCCCTATCGGAATCGAGCTGCTACAATTTTTTACTCGTGACAAGGCCGCCGCCTCCCTTGCGATTGCAACGACAACGCCGCGTATCGTGACCATTGCGGAGCTCACCGCGAACAAAGGTTTACGGTATGCGATTGAAGCAGTTGCAGAACTTAAGAAACGTGGTATCGATGTTTCGTATTTCATTATCGGCGAAGGGGAGCAACGCGAAGCGTTACAGCATCTCGGACAAGCACTCAACATTGTTGACCGTGTACATTTTCTCGAATTTGTTCCAGACGCATCGAAATATCTCAAGGCGTTCGACATCTTCCTTCTCCCTTCTGTCAAAGAAGGCACCCCGTATGTTCTCATTGAGGCAGAAATTGCCGGCCTCCCCATTGTCGCGACTAACGTAATAGATACTTTCTGGACAGAAAGTGGAATTGTTACACTTGTGCCAATCGCAAGCACTTCCCTGCTCGCCCAAGCAATCGAGCGCGCGATAAAACAACCTGTCGAAGCGACGGTTCAACCATTTTCAACACTGGACAAAATGCTCGAAAAAACGATCGGGTTATATCAGTAATCTCCTATTACACTGACCGTTTCGGTCGCGTCGCGCACAGCGACGCGAGGTCTTCCGTGCCTGCGTAATCCCATGAGAAGGCCGAGTGAAATATATTCCGTCACGAGGTGAGAGCCACCGTAGCTCATGAGGGGAAGCGTTGTGCCAGTGATCGGAAGCAGCCCTATATTCATTCCCGCGTGCACGATGAACTGCGAAATGAAATAGATTGCGATGCCCGCCCCGACCAATGTATCGAAATTATCCGATCCGTGCATGGATATCGCGAGTACGCGGAACGCGACTATTGCAAAAAGAGCGAATAGCCGATCCCCTTGCCGATAAATTCACCCGACCCGACGGCCACGGTGGATTGGTAGGCATTGTATCCGCTCCCCCTAATGTCGGTAAGCGGATGAATGAACGTGAGAATGCGCTGCTTTTGGTACGGATGCAATCCCCAGTGCCACAATGCGGCGAAAATGATGATACCAAGAAGGAGTAGCGTCGCGAGATGCTTCCACGAAATGCCGGCAACGAGTACAAGGCCGAGCCAGATGGAAAAAATAATGATCGCAGAACCGAAATCAGGCTGTAGAAAGACGAAAACGAATACTACCAACATGTACGCGCCGGAGATGAGAATGTGCCGTATGTGCGCTATCTCAACGTGCCGGCGGGCAAAGTATTTTGACAGAAGCAAAATAAGGATGAGTTTCGCCGGCTCCGCCGGCTGCAGTGCAAAAAAACCGAGGTCGAAACGATTTTGGCTGCCTTTGACGATAGCGCCAAATATAAATATGAGCGCGAGCAAAAAAAGTATCAATGAGAATAGACCGACAACGATCGGCGTGCGGCGCAAAAATCCCCAATCCGCCATGCTCGCAATAAAAAAAGTCCCGACGGCAATGCATGTCCAAATGATCTGTTTATCAAAAAAAACATTCTCCACGGAGAAGGAGCGCATGGTGAGAAGTCCCAGAAGGGAGATCGTCAGTGCGGCGGCGAAGAGGAACCAATCGATGTTGGAAAATATCTCTAATCCACTTCGTACTTTTTGCATATTTTTCGATATTCATGCTACACGACTTCACCTAATTCACATAGGAAATACGTTGAAGCACAAAAACACCGGGGTAGTGGCGGCCGACCAGGTATACTGAATTATTTGGCTGCAGCCGGATCTATCGTCGGCGGGTACGAAGGAATGATATCGATACGGCCGACCGTAGCAGTGAACGGCGCCGACCAGGTGAAAACGATCTGTTGCGTTTCGCCAGCGTTCAATCTCGGGAGCGCGGTCGCTGATGAGGCGAATGCATTGTCGGCCTGGTCGAATACGGTGGCAACAAAAACGATCTGTATGAGATCCTCGACCGACTTGTTCATTACCTCCGCGCGGAGGCGCGGTTCGGTGGTGGTATCCGCTATCTGTTTGTCGTTCACCTCTATCGAGCTGGTGATATTCTTCAGCACCCGATCCCACATCATGGGTTCAGTGAATTGAAAACGTGCACGCGCGACCGTCCGGTTACCTATATCAATACCTCCTTCAAAGACCGGTGTGATGCCTCCCGGCATCAGATATGTGGCGCCTGTTCGCTCTACGACCAAAACATTGTCATTGTCGTACAATCCAAGCTGATAGCTAACCGGCGTAACGACACCCGCTGTTTCGTTGGGATTGAGTACGTATGCTGTCGCATCATAGAGACCATCACGCACCTTAAAGGCTCTCGTCCACAGTATCGCGTTGGGAGTCAGTGCCCGTTCATCGAGAATAACGCATGGTCCTCCGTGATCCGGCGATGTCTCATTTTGGTTCTGAACGCCATCATGACAGCTCGCCGGCTGGTGGAAATATATCGCAAGCGGTAACCCGATCACGAGTGCAAAAAAAATAAAAATGCCGAGAATGTAGAGGATCCTTCTGCGCATCGCCCATGACATATCGTCATTATAATACGAAAGCGCCATAAGTATCTCAGACGACAAAGACCTACTCTTGCCTTGCGACTACCATCGGCGCAGACGGGCTTAACTGCCGTGTTCGGAATGAGAACGGGTGTAACACCGTCGCCAAACCACCAACACAGAAGGCTCAAAGCCTTCTGTTCGTTGAACGAAGAGCGATCCGCCTTCGCTCTTGCGAGCTACGGCGAGACAAGCACAAACCTCACCCACCTTCGTCTTTACAGACTTCGGCGTGGCAAAGCAAAACAAAAATAAGAAAACAAAAGTTATCCTCCTTCGTCCTTCGACAAGCTCAGGACTACGGATGGACACAACGCGACTCTCACAATTCCTTTCGAGAGTTCTGTCGGGGTATTAGTACGTCTCGGCTCAATGCATTACTGCACTTCCACCTAACGCCTATCAACGTGGTCATCTCCCACGACCCTATAACGATTCCTCATCTTGGAGCTGGTTTCCCGCTTAGATGCTTTCAGCGGTTATCCAATCCCGACATAGCTACGGGGCGATGCACCTGGCGGTACAGCCCCCAGACCAGAGGTCAGTTCGTTTCGGTCCTCTCGTACTAGAAACGAATCTCCTCAAGAATCAACGCCTACAGCAGATTAAGACCAACCTGTCTCACGACGGTTTGAACCCAGCTCACGTACCTCTTTAAATGGCGAACAGCCATACCTTTGGGACCTCATTTCTTTGTTATCTGGCGTTACCACCAGTATCAGACTATTCCATTACCTTGTATCGTGCGTCGCCGCACAACCGTCAGGTACAAGCCGTGTGATACCGTCGTTTATGACGCATATCTCACGCAACAGCCAAAACTGTTGCGATCAGTCGTTAGGGGAGAAATGTTCTTGGATCATTGTCGCGTAGTTCTTCCGTCGTAATTTGGAACGAACGTTAAACTTTGACAATGCATCTGCCAATCGAGCCACTCGCAGTAAATCTCGACGCTCTCGAATCGGAGTGTCGATAATCTTCGATGCGAATGCTATTTGCCGTTGTTTCATTCTCGAATACGGACGTACGAGCGAAAGGATGCGCAGGATATGTTGTTGATCCCGCGTCAGCCAATCGCATGTAGTCCTATTCTTACGCACCGAACCGCACCCGAGAAGTTCGTTGAGAAACATGAGGTCTCTCTCGTTCTTCTGCGTAATCTTCAGTTCAATACGAACTCGAAAACGAAACCGCTTCTCATGCATCGGTTCGATGAGCGCCATGATAGCGCCATCGCCGTCGATGAGACCGGCCAAATATGCTCTCTCTGCTACAGAACATCTCTTTCCCACGGCGTTAGCCCTCATACTCCCAAGTGTATCACCTGGGACCTCCGAAACAGGAGGTGTTGTGTATGAGTCAGCCTTCACCGTTTTGAGCTTGTTTAATTACCCTATCGTTTCCAATAGGGAGAGAAGGTGTGTTTTCTCCAGCCCCGGGATGAGATGAGCCGACCACATATGTACACATTTCCTTGTACGTCCCACA
>LCQW01000032.1 GCA_001004345.1 Candidatus Kaiserbacteria bacterium GW2011_GWA2_52_12 | reverse complement strand
CAGGTGCATTACAAAACAGTATGAAAATTACCAGACCACGTCGTTTTCAAAAGGGAAGTTTATCCACAGGTGCTGTCTATGCAAACCCGCCTAGAATAGATAATGCTCAGCAAAGTTTTATTGATGCACTATGTATCGTGCGTAACAACATTCGGCACGGGCAGAAAGAGTACACTCCAAGAAGTGGGGCTATTATAGAGAACTTCAACGATTGCTTGGATCGAATAGTTTCTCATCTGCAACGTATGCCGCAAGAGAAGATACGTAATCAGGTAATCGCTGCTAATGTCGCCTCAAATGAAAGAGCGACCAAAATCAAAGCGGGTTTCTCTGGTTTTGCAGTCATCTCATTCTGGGCATTCGTTTCATTACTGGTCGTTGGCGCTTTATTTGGCGGATCTTCGTCGTCTCCATCTACGCACGTTGATTGCAGTCTGCAACAAAACAAGCACTTGTGCGACCAACTTGAATTGGATGAATACGAACAGAGTCAGGATAGTGCTCGGTACGACCAATTTATTAACTCGTATGGACGTAATTAACTTATGAACAAAATAGATCAGCTTAGTTTTAAATTGACAGAAGAAGAGCAGGCGGCCGTAAACTCATATTATGATTCGCTTAAGGATCATCGGTTTGATCCGAAAATAGCTGGTCAACTTAGTAATGCCTTAGCCGCAAAGGCTCTATTGGAATATGCAAAAACACAAATCAGTATGGCCGATTCAGATAAGAATAATCGGAATCAGTACACTGAGAAAGCTGTGTTGGCAGTTGGCAAGGCGTATACCTTTCATGCATTACCGATATATATTTTTGCGTTAGCGACTTATATTGAGATGAGAAGTAGTATCGCTTCTGCCAAGAAAACTTACCAGAATTTTCTGGATGCACAGTCAAAGTTTATGCCTGATGAAATATCGAGTTTCTTTCTACGTGACTTTAATTCGACAGCGGCAATTGAAATCGCAAAATCAAAAATAGCTAGCAACTGATATGGGACGGGTCATTACGCAAAACGAAAGCATGGCTCAGGTTGAACTATATGATGGGGAGCGTGTCCTCATTTCTTTCAAGAAGGATGAGGTCGCAATATTCAAACTTGGTTTCTTTGGATTTATCCCATTATATAAGGTTTGGAGCAGTAGTCTTGATCTCTCAAGCTCAGCAACTCCCGTCACTGTGAAGCTGTGGATGCACTCATTTGACCCTGTACAGGCCGCCATCGCTGAAGTATTGCCCTCAAGATCAATCGAGGACTTGAAACAATGGCTCAATAAGCGCGGATAAAACTTAATATGAACAAATATCTAAAAATCAGTTTGGTTTCGGCGGCGCTCTCTATCGCACTCGGTTCAATCCTGTACATTGTCACTGAGTTTTTTGATTATGGAATTGGTTTTGGACAGCGGCTTTTCGAGATGCTGCCAACAGGGTTTTGCTGGTCTACTGGCGAGCTACTACTGTCATGTTATTACGGCATGATGGCGGTAGATAACACCGCGTTTTTTATTCCGTACTACGGAATGATCCTTGCGGCTATTGTCGCGGTAGTTGCCGGACTAATGGCGGGATTGCAGGCGCTGAAATCTCACAATAAGCCGGTGGTACAATCATCTAATTAATTTACTTAAAATCTACATGACAAAAAAGATATTTTTACTTCCGTTCCTCTCGCTACTCATCATTCCTTTCATGACTGTAAGTGCCGCAGCCCCTTTCGACGGCAAGCTCATCGCTCTCGATGCGGGACATGGTGGCAGTGAGACAGGCGCGGTGAACGCCACGTATGGCGTACAGGAAAAGGATGTAAACCTCGCGGTGGCTCTGGCCCTTAGAGATAAGCTTGTCGCCGCAGGTGCCCAAGTCTTTATGACCCGCACCACAGATGAGACGATCTCAAGCCGCAAGAACCGTGTGGCCGCAGTCAATGACCAGTGCATAGCGGCAGGCGGCAGGAAGTGTGACGTGTTGGTTTCCATCCACCACAACGGTAACTCAAGCTCATCTCACGATGGGACGCTTACCATCTACAACGAGAAGCAGGACGTTGCGCTTGCAAAGGCAATGCACGACGCTCTCCTCCCGCTCACAGGGCAGGACGAGGGATATTTGAACGGTGGCTACGGAATGACAGTGTATGAACACTTGGTATCTACACTGACCGAGGCGTATTACATAACTGACGACAGCGAGGCACAGCAGTATCTCGCGGGCACACGAATTGGCGAGGAAGTAGACGCACAGTTCGCAGGCCTCTCAGCATATTTCATCGCCAAGGCGTCAGGTGGCGGCAAGGGCGGCGGCAGGCCTCACTAATACGTGTGATGTAAATCCTATTCGTTTTTTGAAAATGGGCAGGTTTCAAATATGAAGGAATCGTGAGATTATCCTCGCATGGGTGGGATCATCTACATACTAAAAAATGAGGCGATGCCGGACTACATTAAAATAGGAAAAACGACCACATCCGTTGAGCAGAGAGTGAGGGAACTTTCAGCGGTTACCGCTGTTCCGATTCCTTTCGAGTGTCACTACGCAGCACGGGTAGAAAATATTGATGAGGTGGAATCCGCATTGCATGATGCTTTTGGCGACTATCGAATAAATCCACGGCGGGAATTTTTTACTGTTGCTCCAGAGCAAGTTGTCGCCGTACTCAAGCTTTTGTCGCTCGAAGACGTGACGCCATCGCGGGATGCGGGAGTTGAATCGAAAGAGGACGCCGTTGCGCTTGAAGATGCGCGAAAAAGACGGTCAGCTTTTAATTTCAAGTTGGTCTCTATTCCTGCCGGAGCAGAATTGGCATTTATCCGTGACGAAAAAATTACCTGTCGTGTCGCGGACGATCAAAAGCATGTTGAGTTTAAAGGCGAGACAACATCGCTTTCGTCAGCAGCACAAAATGCTCTTGAGAGTAAATGGATGGTTCAAGGACCGGCATATTGGACGTATGAGGGCGAAATTTTGGACGACCGCCGCAGACGACTTGAGGAGGGTGATTACGAAGATGTTGGTGGTGGAATCAAAGTAGCTAGCGACGAATTTATTCAGAAACAGCTAGATTCGATGCAGGAAAAATAATATGGCTACTCTGAACTGGATTGGCAAAGAAGCCGTTGCAAACCACGATAAGGAAGTGCCCTTTAAGTTGCTTGAAAAAATTCCGAGTGCCTCAGTTGGAAAGGACTCAAAAAACCTAATCATTCACGGAGATAATTTGGAGGCGCTCAAAGCGTTAATGCCGCATTATCGCGGACGAGTGAAATGTATCTTTATTGACCCGCCTTACAACACGGGTAATGAAAATTGGATTTATAACGACAAAGTTAACTCGCCAAAAATTAAAAAGTGGCTTGGCGTAGTGGTGGGCAGAGACGATTTAACACGACATGATAAATGGCTGTGCATGATCTACCCACGGCTCTATCTCTTGAAGCAATTATTGAGTCGTGATGGAATAATTGCCGTCTCCATTGATGACAATGAATTAAATAACCTCGGGACAGTACTTGATGAAATATTTGGAGCGGAGAACCGATTAGCTTGTGCCCCGTGGCTGGCAGAACCAAGTGGAGGTAAGGAAAAGACAGGTCTGCGCGGCGGACATGAATATATTTTGATATATCACAACGGAGATGACAGTAGCATTTCCAGGGAAGTTAGATCGTCCGGTGAGCTTAATCTCAAGGACAAATGGGGAAAATATCGAAAAGGTCGTGAATTACTGAAATGGGGCGGGACTTCGTTAAGAAAAGATCGACCAGGGCAATGGTTCCCCTTGCGCACTCCCGATGGAATCGAAGTGTGGCCTATCAAAAACGATGGCGAAGAAGGACACTGGCGTTGGGGAAAGCTACAAAAAATGAAATCGATACTCGATGACCCCGAGGTTGCGCATTGGGAGAGACGATCGTTTGACGAAGGGGTAAAGTGGCAGAATCTAGCCGAACGCTGGGTTCCCTATGAAAAAATTCGTGACGTCAGTAAGTCGGTCGGTTGGAGCACATGGCTTGACTCGTATGGCTTCAATGCAGATGCGACGAGAGAACTAAAGGAGTTGTTTGGGAAAAAACCCTTTGATACACCCAAGCCAATGTCTCTCATTCGTTGGATAATTTCACTACACACAGATGAGGATGCATTGGTGTTAGATTCCTTTGCTGGTTCGGGTACGACCGGCCACGCTGTATTGGATTTAAATAAAGATGGAGGTAATCGTAAATTTATTATGATCGAGATGGAGGATAAAGTTGCAAAAGACATTACAGCTGAGCGAATTAAACGAGCAATCAAAAAATATGATTATGCGGCTGGCTTTGAATACTGCGAACTCGCAAAACCGCTCTTTGATGAAAAGGGGCAAATAAACGACGCTTGCTCATACAACGAACTAGCGACATATATTTATTTCACCGAGACACAGACAAATCTAACAAAAAAAGCGATTAAACCACCGGCTATCGGAGTCAATGCCGATGTTTCCTATTACTTAATTTATGACGGAAAAGGCAAAAATGACCTCACAAAAGAATTTCTGGAGAAAAACAAGGTTAGTGGAACAGCGGTAATATATGCTGACAGATGCTTGGTGGATGAAGATGAGTTAAAGAAGCGAGGTGTCGTCTTCAAGCAGATACCTTACGAAATAAAAGTTTATTAAGCCTATGAAATTCAAGCAGTACCAACTAAACGCATTGGAGAAGCTCGGAGAGTTTATCGGGCTTCTAAAGAAACTAAAGCCGAAACTGGCATTTCATGAGCTTACCGATAAGAACTACAACTACGAGTCATTCGGGGATATTCCGTTTGTCTGCATAAAAATACCGACAGGTGGGGGCAAAACTCTTGTAGCGAGCAAATCCGTGGAACTCGTAATGAGCACGTGGCTTCAGCACAAAATGGACACAGGTATTGTGATGTGGTTCGTACCGTCTGATGCAATTAAAACGCAAACACTAAAGAAACTGAACGATAAGGATGACTGGCATCGCCAAATTCTTGATGAGGCATTTGAAAATAAAGTGCGAATCTTCTCGAATGAGGATGCGCTTGCGATCTCGAAGGAGGATGTGAGAGAAAACCTTTGTATTGTGATTTCCAGTCTCGATGCATTCCGTAAAGACGCTACGATTCAGAAGAAATACAAAGTGTATAAAGAAAACGGCGCTTTGATGCACCATTTCCAGAATCTAAAAGATGATATTGGCCTCGAAAAGGACTCGGAACATACCGTGATAAATTCGCTTGCCAACGTAATCCGAAAAAGTAACCCTCTTATCGTGATTGACGAAGGACATCACACACAGACCGAACTATCCATCAGTTTTCTCGCTGACCTCAAGCCCTCGTTCATTCTTGAATTTACAGCTACCCCCCGCGACGGCAGCAATGTACTGGTGGATATAAGTACAGCGGAATTGAAGGCGGAGGAGATGGTCAAAATACCGATTGTTTTGCAGAGTCGAACGCAATGGGAGCAGATTGTGGCTGACGGTATCAGAAAAAGAAAGGAATTGGAAAATCATGCACTGATGAGTAAAAAGGAGTACATTCGCCCCATTGCTCTGCTTCAAGCACAGCCAAAGAGTAAAACGAGGGCCACTGTCACCGTAGAACAGCTCAAAGCATTTTTGCTCGTACAAAAAATTCCCGAAAATCAGATTGCGATCAAGACGGGTGAAATAAATGATCTGAAAGGTATAAATCTCTTTGATAAATCCTGTGAAATCAGATTCATCATTACCGTCAATGCTCTCGCAGAGGGCTGGGATTGTTCGATGGCCTATGTTCTTATTTCAGTCGCAAACCTCGGCGCGAGAGTCGCAGTGGAACAAATAATCGGACGAGTGATACGAATGCCATACGCTCGCCGAAAAAGGGAAGAGGCGCTCAATCGCAGCTATGTATTTGCATCGGCAGCAAATTTTTCCGAAGCGGCGGAAAGAGTAATTAAGGGACTCAAAGATAACGGCTATGGCCAGTCGGATTTTGTGAGCGAGGCAGAAGAAAAATCGTACACCGATCCGCTGGAAGCAAAAAAGGCCATAAAAGCTAACCTCTCGATTCCACTGATGGCGCTCGGTAAAGAGAAGCTATCCTTTGAAGACTTGCTGGGTGATAAATTTGAGCTTGCAAAGCAGAATGCCGACTTTAAATTCGATATCCACTATGACCTCGACGGGCAGGCCGTTATCGACATTTCCGAGGAGGACGAATGGATGCAGGGTAAACAGCTGTCGCTCCCGTTCAGGTATCTCGAAAATGAACACTCGCTCGAAGAGTTAGTCATGTGGCTCGATAAGAAATTGCGCTTCCCGATGCTTGAACGTGAGGACAAAGTCGCGTTCATTGAGAAAGCTGTGCAGAATCAGATTAAGAAATACAAGCGCACCTTGCCGGAATTGTCAGTCAACAGATATTTACTCGCGAACAGAATGGGTATTGCGATTACGCAGCTATTGGAGACGTACACAAAAGATGTTTTCGGCAAATTGCTGAAGACAAAGAAAATATCAGTGAGGCCGTTCGACGCCTTCCCACCAACGATATCGTTAAAAGCGCCAGTGCCTAAAGAATTTAATAAAAATCTGTATGAGCGCATTGATTCTCTTAACGGCGAGGAGAGAGCACTGGTCGAACGGCTAGACCTTGAGGCACTTGGTAACATCCAGTTTTGGGTTCGCAATAGGGAAAAAATTGACCCGTTCTACATACAGGGTTGGAAAAAGGGAAAGTTCTACCCCGACTTTATTGTGGTAACAAAAAAGGGTGGCATTGCCGCACTTGAGTGGAAAGGAGAAGACAGGATCAGTAACGAGGATACGACGTACAAAGTGGAAATCGCAAAGGAGTGGGAGAAGCTCGGAAAGGGCAAGCTCCATTTTTTCTTGGTACACAACGGAAACGTTGAAGAGGTCTTAAGTGGCATAAAAAGGCTGTAGGAGGCATACGTCACTTTCACGGCCATCTTCAGTCTCCCCCCAAAAAAAGTGGGGGTTATGGTGATAGGCACTGGGACTAAAAGACCCCTATGTGATCGGGTTTAAATGCAGATTCATTAGTCTAAAAGTCATAGCATCCTCGCTAACATTGTACTTTTGAGCTAGGAACCCCACATGCTCCTCGGTAAGTCCCTCGCTAGCCAGTGCCGCAACATCTTTTTCGAGAAACTTTTTGGGCATTAACAGCGCAGCGGCAAACCTATTTGCCTGTACCTCCTTAGGGCCGCGTAAAATATTTTTCTTGTTGTCTCTAAAATCGACGAAACTAGATTTATTTGGATGTAGAAAATAATGACCTAGTTCATGTGCAATAGTAAATCTTTGTCGGACGGGCGATTCGTCGCTATTGAGTGCGATGAATGCTTGGCCATTTTCTTTTCTAAAAAGCAGCCCTGAAAACTTGTCGCTCGGCGCTTTAGCAATTGAAATATCGTGTTGTTTGGCGATCTCTTTAACAGAAACTGGGGCATTTTTTATGCCGTACTTCGTGAGAATCTTTTCTACCTGCTGTTCTATTTCGTTTATCATGATTTTTTTGGTTTGAACGCCTTCTTAAGGAACACTGCCGCTTGTGCGTTTTCCTGTGCAAACAATTCTACGTCCCTCTCAGTAAGAGATGATGAATCGGGAACCGTGGGGAAGAAGTCTTGTATATCACAACGGAGAATGGCCGCCAATTTAAAAAGTGTGACAGCGTTAATATGAATAGTGCCAGTCTCGATCTGGGATAGGGTCGAGCGGTCGATATCCATGCGTATTGCAACCCATTTCGCCGTGCGCCCGAGACGACTGCGCACAGTCTGAATACGCTTCCCGATGAGTCGTTTAAGCTCGCCATTAGCCTTGTCGGCTGCATCAATTTTCATTTTACCCGCGATTTGTTTTGCCATGTGTATAGGTTGTGGAAAAGAGGTTTCAACTTCAAACTTCGTGTTTGAAATACTAACATGTGTTTCGTAAATTTAAAAACATCGTGTTTGATGTCCCTATTGCGTGTGTAAGGCGACAGCGTACCATTAACAGCAGGAAGCACACGTAGTCACATTACAGGAATTAATTATTTGGATCATAAATTATTATGGCAAAGAAAAACTATCACAGTGTACCGTGGGACGGCGATTGGGCTGTCAAAAAGGAGGGCGTGGAGAAGCCCGTGTCCGTGCACCGTACACAAACGGCTGCGGAGGACAAAACACACTCTCTCGCGAAGAAGAATGAGGTCGAGGCTGTGTACCACAACGGCAAAGGACAGATCAAGGATAAGGACAGTTTCGGTAATGACCCTTTCCCACCTAAGGACACAAAGCACTAAACGTATGCGGTTCTTTCTAAATGATTTAGAGAAGACATATAACAGCACGAATCCTTTCGGCTATTTCCCGCTCTGGGAGTACTACCCTAAAACCGGTACTCACATCGGCACCGATTTCCGTGTCCCGATAGGCACACCCGTGATTGCGCCGCAAGATGGTGAGATGTTTAAGGTCGAAATCAGCGCTCCCAAAGGGAACGTCGGCATATACATCTTTGAGCACAACAGTACGACCTGGGGCCTTGAGTTATGCCACCTGCGCGAACTACCCCAGAAGCGGCAATACAAAGAGGGTGAGGTTATAGCGTACTCTGGCAATACCGGCAGCGCTGTTGCCGGTGCCCATCTCCATGCAGTTTTACATCGCAACGCAACTGTCACCAAGAACTATCAGGCACTGCAATCACGCGAAGACTTTCTGCGCCTTCAAAAGGAGGGCGCTATCGTCGATTGCTGGGAATGGTTCCGCGCAAACGTAAGCAGTGCCACCCCCGTTGAGTTTGAATATCATACGGAGATACGACCGGCGGGAGCGCCGCTCACAAAAGAAGATATTGCTCGAAAATTCAACGAAGGTTGGGAGGAATATTTTCCTATTCCAGAGGAGAGGATTGTATTTCAACCCACCGCCAACATTGTCCTGTCAGGGGTATCAAGCGGATATATCTTTAGACGAAAGAAGCATGTATGAGCAGAGGATATAGACGCTCCCGAAGCATCGTATCGGATGCGATGAGTGCCATAGGTAGCATGACTCACTGGACTATTCGATACCTTCTTATCTTTTTACTGGGGAAAATTGGTATAGAGATAGGAGATGAGGTTGCGATGGTTATCGCTTATATTCTGACGGGCGTGCTTCTTGTATGGCTGGGGGTCTGGTCATCGCTATGGTGGTGGCCATTCTTCTGATCGAAATCGGAAAATATAATAAAAATTTTATAAATTTTTCCGGTGGGGTAGGTTCTCTATAACCCTCGCGCTGGGGCACATACCCCCCGCCCAATGCAAAAGCCGCCCGTAAGGCGGCGTCTGCGATCTGACTTTCGACTACTTTTTTCCCGTACTGCTCTTTGCTAAGACCTGTCGATTGACAACAGGTTGCCTAAAAAGTAGTGAAAGCTAGTGAATTGTAGTTTCCGGTAAGTGAGGTTGACGATCTGCATTTTCCTCCATCCATCTTGTGTTTCCTCGATTATTCGCTCATTTGCTCGACCATTCTTCGATCACTTGATTTGTGCCCTTGCTGTTGCAATTCCCGCCCCCGCAACACGTTTCGCAGAAGTCCCCGCTCGGGGATTTTTGCATTTTTAGCAAGAGTATCAAAGGTTTTTGGAATAAGTGAACGTAAATAAGTGAACGTCTTGTATGTGAACGTTATAAACCTTTCACGAAAGCGGTAGCGCCCGCAACGATAAAAACCATAGAAACACCTGCGCCAAAAAAAGAAATACTCCGCATGTTTAAACGGAAACTGAAAACGATCCTTTAAACAAACTTGCCTACAATAACCTTTATGAAAGAATCTCCGCGATCGAAAGTAGTAAGTCTGGAGGAACTGGCGTTCTCCCCAGAAAAACTCAAGGTATACGAGAAGGCGTGGACGGAGTGGCACAAGCAAGTCGAGGAGGGGGCGGCGGAGTGGTACGCGGCGGTGCAGTCGCAAAAGGATCGGATGGCGAAGTAGACGCTCCGCGCTTTGCGAAAGCTGCTAAGGAGTCCCTCGAACGCGAGTTCTAATTCCGTGTAAGTATGTGATAGAGTGAAAAAGTAATGCAACGCTTTAGAACATAACCATCGAAGACATCCGCACTCTTGCGGCTGTTTTTGGTGGCTTTTCTATTTGCCCTCGTAGCTCAATGGAATAGAGCGAGCCGCTTCTATCGGCAAGGTTGGAGGTTCGACCCCTCCCGAGGGCACAAAATGACTATTAACAGCTATTCACAGCTTCCGCTATAGATCATAAGTAAGTGTTACCAGCGGCGCGGAAATCATTTTGTCGGTTTCGTCGCTCGATTAACGTTTGCTAATGCAGTCTTGAGAATA
>LCQW01000031.1 GCA_001004345.1 Candidatus Kaiserbacteria bacterium GW2011_GWA2_52_12 | reverse complement strand
GGTACTGGCGCCGGGGCCAATCCCTGTTGCACCCGATGCACCGACATACCCGACGCTGTTGATGTAGAAATGGTCTGCATTGGTTGAATTCCAATACATCGTGGTGCCGCTGCCGGATTGGATGGGATTCTGGTCGAAGGTGACACTGCAGGTGGGGAGAGGTGGTGGTGGGGGTGGAGGAGTAACGCAAGTAGTTCCCTGTTGGACTTGTCCTGCCGGACAGGAACAGGTCGGGTACTGGGCGATGTCGAGGCCGTTGGAGCATGGGGTTGGTGGTGGTGTGATGCAGGTGTCGCCTTGCTGGACTTGACCGCTCGGGCAGGTGCAAGAAGGATATTGGGTGATGTTGAGGCCGTTGGGGCAGGAGGGGGGTGGCAGACACTGGCTCGTATTGCCCTGTGCGCATGTACATTGATTTGAATCACTGTTCGGCGCGAGCGTTCCATCGGGGCAGTGTTGTGTCGGAGGCGGTGGCTCCGTCCATGTGACAGTCACATAACCACCGCGGTGCATGCTAACGATTACACCGATACCGCTGCCCACGGCAAGCTCCCCTTTCGAATACGTCCTCGCCTCGACTGTAGGCTGGCTCATGTTCCAATAGCTCGACGCTACGATAGCGTCGCACATACCTTGGTCGCCGCAGGTGATATAAGAGCCGAGAGCAGGATTTACATCGGTCGGAACGGAGCCCTGGCTGACAACATCGCTAAAACTACTGCTCTCTCCATATCCACCTCCCCCCCAATAGCAATTACTTGAAGCTATTCCATCGTAAGAACATTGGAAAACTGGCGGTTCGGCAACGCCTCCGAGTACTTCAACAGTGAGCGTTCCGTATGCGGGAACGGTAAAGGTGTGTGAGCCCGCTTTGGATTTGATTTGTTCTCAAACGTCCACGTGCCCACTGTGGCAAAGTTGAACTCCCAGTATTCGCCGGGTTTGAGGTCTTTGCAGGAGGTAAAGGCGTCGCCGCAGAGGTTCAGGCCGTCGGTCGAGTTGTTCACGAAACGGATGGTTTCGCCGATTTTAATGTTCGCGGTCTTCGGTTCGAAGCCAGTGTCAACGTAGGAGACGAGCATGTTGAACGTTGCCTGCTTGCCGAGTGCCGCCGTGGTGTTGGCTTTCGTGCGGGGAGGCGGAGGGATCGTTATGGGACGTACGGGGGTGATGGTGGGACCTGTTGGCGTTCCCGGAGCGAGGACGTACAGCGAAACGCCGAATACGGCGAGGGTGAAGAGGACAAGCAGGGCGAGCAGGATGAGGAGCGGGCGCAGGTCGTGGGGCATACGTAATAACTATACGGTCTTTCTACCGATGGCCTTTCCTACAATATCGACAACTTCCGATGGGATCGCGCTCGCTTTTACGATGTACTTGTCGGCGCCTAAATCCATTGCTTTCTTTTGTTCTGCATCCTCACTTTGATTCGTCAGTGCGATCTTGAGAGCTTTTGGCGCAAGCTTCTCTTCGGTCAGTGCCGTCAGAAACGAGAGGCCGTCAAGCTCCGGCATGGTAAGGTCGAACATGATCACGTCGGGCAAAAGTCCGCCACGAAGCAGATTGAGTGCATCTTTCGCCGAAAGACATGCTTGTACGGCATAGCCCTCCATGGTGAATTTCATGCTGTACATGTCGACGAGAAATTTATCGTCATCGATGATCAGTATCATTTTTTTTTCTGCATCAATCATACGTTTTGTTTTTCTTTGCCACTTTTCGGCGTGATCGGAACTACCGGTATCGCTGCTTCCTCGGGGGAAACACCCGACGCAACGGCTGCAACTTCTTCTTCCTCGCCGGCAAGAAGCGTGCTGAGCGCACTGACTTCAGAGTAGGGGATCTTCTTGGCGAAGGACTTCAGCATAGCATCCTCTTGCATGGTAAGCATGCCCTGTGCGCGCGCCGCTGTCCACAATTGCGATTCGACCGGATTTTCGAGAATGATCTTCTCAACATCAGAAGACATTTCCAAGACCTCGAAGACGGCCATACGGCCGCGAAGACCCGACGGATTCGTGGAGGTCGGCATCGGCTCGTACGCCACGGGTGGAACCTTGAAACGGTGGCGCTCCGGCAATGTCTCGAGCCCTGCTTCGATGCTTTTCTTGATACTCGGCGTGATCTGGAATTCTTTGGCGCCTCCTTCGCTAAAGGTGCGCACGAGACGCTGGGCAATCGAGAGGATGAGTACGGGAGGGATAAGATACGGCTCGACGCCCATGTCGATGAGGCGCGGTATCGTGCCGACTGCGTCATTGGTGTGGATGGTCGAAAGCACAAGGTGGCCGGTAAGCGCCGCCTGAATGGCGAGCTTGGCAGTCTCCGAATCGCGGATCTCGCCGACCATAATGATGTCCGGGTCCTGGCGCAGTGTGGTGCGCAATCCGGAGGCAAACGTGTACCCGATCTCGGGACGCATTTGCGATTGGGATACACCGTCGACGAAATATTCGATCGGATCTTCGAGTGAAAGGACGTTTTTCGTCTCGCGATCCATTTCGGAGAGCAACGAATACAGGGTGGTGGATTTACCGCTGCCGGTCGGACCGGAAACGAGGATGAGTCCGTGCGGTTTCGTGACCGCGTCGCGCACCGTGCGCACGGCGCGTTCGGAAAGACCGATCTCATCGAGCGGAATGAATCCTTGCCGTCGGTCCAAAATACGCATCACGATCTTTTCCCCGTAATACGAAGGGAACGTCGAAACACGGAAGTCTATTTGGTGATTTTCTATCGAAGCGGAAAAGCGGCCGTCTTGCGGCTTACGCATTTCATCGAGACGAATCGCCGAAAGCACTTTGATGCGCGCCACGATCGTACGGTGCGTATTGAGGGGAAGAATGATGCTCGTATGGAGATCGCCATCCACGCGGTAGCGCACGCGCACGCCGGAGGGCATCGGCTCAATGTGCACGTCGGATGCCTTGCCGTCGATCGCATAGCGCAAAATAGTGGAAACGATCTTGATCGTCGGCGCATCCTCCTGGATGTTCATCTTGCCGGCGATGCCGGCAGCATTCCGAGCGATAGTCGGGTCGTCGAGATCGAGCGGTACATTCTCGAGCTCGCCGATCGGAGCGGCCTGCTGTTCACTCTCGAGGTCCGTTATCGCCTGGTCGACCGTGCCACCGAGTCCGCGGTACATCGCGAAAACCTTTTCGAGGTCCTGCTCCGATATCTGAAATACCTTGAACGGCATTCCCGTCGCGCGCGCAATGAAGTTCAGGGCGTCGATCGCCTGAATGTTGTCGGGGTCCACCATGCCGACCTCGAGGACACCGTCCACGACTCCGAGCGGAGCGAACTTGTAGTGATCGGCCGATTCCTGCGGAACATACCGCAGAACATCGTACGGAATCTTGGTGTCCCCGATGGTGCGGCGCGGTGCTTCGAAGATCGCCTCCGAGGTTGGCTTGGCCGCGGTAGATGGCGCTCCGGATACCATATGATCTTACTGTTGTCCTGCCTTCGGTTGTGCGAAGATCCGTGCGGTATCGCGATTGAGCACTTGTGCGCCCTGCGTGCCGGTTTGCTGCGCCGAAGCGGAAAGCGGCGCGAACGGATTCGGACGTCCGACAGGCTCGGGAACGATCTCTTTTCCAAAATCCTTGAGGCTCATGAAAGCCGGATCGGTAAAGATCGTCCCGTTCAAGGTCACCGCCCGAAGCGTGAGGAGCGTGGTCACCAATTCAACATCCGATGCCGTCGTCGGTGTGTCGGTGGTGAGGAGCGGCGCGGTTGCGCCCCCGCCGGACATTCCCCACCACGCGATCCCGGCGAGAGCGACGACTGCAATCCCTATCACGAATTTATTTTTTAGAAAGTCCATCATATAAATTATTTGAGCCAATATGTGCGGAGGCCGATGCCGAAATGGTACACCGACTCGGGGGTCACCCCGTCCTGCGAAACGCGATTTCCGCCGGCGGGCTGGATCGAGAGTGAGACAAGATCGACGATACGCAAACTCGCCTGTAGGTCCCCGAGGAATTTTTGGAAATCTTGGTACGTGCTGTCAACGTCGAATTTGATCGTAAGCATATCGTATTTCTGATTGCTCGATCCGATCGTCGCAACCGTTTGCTGATTTTGCCCTTTCGTTGCATTCCCGGAAACATCTACATTTGAGAGCGTCATGCCGTACGTCGATGCCATGCCATCCATGTCCAGGATCAACCTGATATTATCGACATGATCAGGCAGCATCTTTTGAATGCGGTCTAGATCTTGCGGATTAAAAACGTTGTATTTCGAGATAAGCTGCTGTTTGAGCTGCTGCAACTGCGCTGCTTTTTCCAGTGCCGTATCGTATTCGGATATCTGCGCACGGATCACTTGCGTGTTGTCATACGTCGGTTGCGTGTAAAAGAAAAATATGGCTCCGGAGAGTATGAGAGCGACCGCTGAAATGATTACGCGTACCATATTTAGTTTGTTGGCGGCTGGGCATCAAAAGGCGATGCGGGAGCTGCTGTCTGGAGCGCGGGCGCATTCACGCCTGCTGCGGTAGCTGCCGCCGCTTGCTGACTGGCGATGAGCTGATCGTATTTTACCAACGCAGGATTGATTTTCACGCTTACATCGAAATGCACACCGTCAGGCTGCCGTGCGATAGCGCCGAATATTGGATCTACAAAGATGCTGTTTTTGCCGAAAAGGTCTGCCTGGAGCGCGATCGAGTTCACGCTCTGCGCAACGCCGGTCAATTTGGCCGACATGTCGCTCGGATTAGCGGCCTCAAACGTCAGATTGTTGAAGGCAGCCGTCTGGAGCGTGGTCTGCTCGAGCATTTTGAAAAACACGGTCGGTGCGAGGTGGGCCGCCAAAAGTTCATCTGCCGAACGCATGCGATCATCCAATCGAGTGAGTTTCTGGATGAGTGCGGGCTCAAAAGCGGCCTTTGCCCGCTGGAGACTGTCGAGCTTGGAGGCAGCTTGCGTTTGCAAAAATTGCTGATAGAGAAATACGCCGATGCCGAGAACTGCGGAGGCGATAAAAAGCACGACCGCGATCAGAAGAAACAGGTCATACAATCCGGTCGTTGACGTGCGTAAGCGCGCAACGCCCGCCGGCGCTGTCATGTCCCGCGGGATAAATGATGATTGTATGGGCGATTCCGCCATATATTAATTGTGCTTGAGCTTGCGGAGCGCCAACCCAACGGCGACCGTAAACCCTGGGCCGATCTGGCGCAACACGTCATCCAAAAATGCCGGTGCTTCTGTATACGCGAACGGGTTCGCAATCTCGACCTCGGCACTGAGCGACGTCTTCGCGATCGGCGCCAAACCCGGGAACGAGGCGCCACCACCCGTCAAAACCACGCGCGACACGTTTTTGTTGTACCGCTGCCCGTAGCTTAATAGTACTCGATTCACCTCCGAAAACACACGGGAGAGTGTTGATAACAATGCCGACTTGATCTTTTCATTTTCCTCGCCGGAATACGCAGTAGAATCTATCAAGCCACGCTCGCGTTTCACCCGTTCGGCTTTTTCAAACTCCCATCCCATTGAGCGCTCGAGTATCTCGGTGGCATGCATCCCGCCTTCAGACATAAGGTGCGTCAGGCGGACGATGCCGCGCTCGACGACATATATTTTCGTCGTTGCGGCACCGAGGTCGACGAGTAGGAACGGGGCGATGCCGTGTCCAAGCGATGAGCGGATGGTGCTGAAAATGTCTATCTCATAGAAACTGACGGTGATCCCCGCATTCGCCGACACGTTCTGATAGGTGGCGAGAATGTCATTGTGTATCGCGACCAGCAGTACTTCCTGACCTTTGACGCGAGCAACGGGTTTTCCCTGTAATTGGTCGAATGCGCTCTCCTTCCCCTCTTCTGGCGGTAAAACCGACCAATCCAAAGTAACTTCGGCAATGGGGACCGGAATGTATTTGCGCGCCTCGATAGGTATCATGCGCTTCATTGCATCGGCGGCGACTTTCGGCAGATCGAGGACCGTAATCAAGCTCGAGGAAAATGGTATGGAAATACCGGCGACGCGCGCGGTCACATTGGCCTCACGCATGAGATCAGTGAGTGCTTCGGCGATGGTCTCCGGCGGCAGCTTGACGACTTTTCCTACGGCCTGCTTGCCATAGGGGCCGAGTGCGATCTCGCCGTACGTTTCGAGAACAGCCGTGCCCCGCGAGGAGCGCAATTGCACGACTTTTATGGACGAGGCGCCGATGTCGATACCGAGCACGGAATCAGTGCCGCCTTTTTTACCGAATGACGCGGTGATGTCTTTGACCAAATTACCGACAGAGAACGCCATACTAAAAATTATAGCACCTCTATACGCCTCACTGTTTTTAAAAAAGAACCCCGCGCTATTTTTGCGGGGTGTTGTTCACGTTCAGAGATGAAGGTGTCATGGTCGCCACTGCATCACATATGTGAATTCGGTGGGACGGTCCGGATTCGGCAGTTCATCAACTTTTTTGAAGTTCTGCTTCTCGTAGAAACGAGCTGCGCGTGGATTGTCGGAATTGACCCGAAGTTCAATACCGCTCGGCGAGAGCCGCTTCGCTTCGTTCAGTAATTGTTCCGCGACATCCTTCCCCCACTGCTCCGGCGCGACGACAAGCTGATCAAGGTAGCCCGTGGCGAGATCGAGCGTGAAAAATCCAACTATTATTTTGTCAATTTCGGCAACGATAATGCTAGTCTTCGGGACAAGTTTGACTTCCCAATACCAACGAAACCATTCCAGGCGCTCGATGAAATTGATCCGCGGAAGCGTCGCTTGCCACGCGCGCAGCCAAAGTTCCATTATTACTTCCTTGTCCGCCGCGTGATCATACGGACGCAGTTTCGCTTCGTGGGGCATCCTATACCTTTCGTGAAGAGTTCCGTTTGTGAGTTCTGCGAGAGTTATATGCCCGGCGCAATCAATTGTCCAATAGGGCGATATATCGCCCTATTTGGAGAAATTCGTCAGACTATTTCCGTTTAAGCTGGTCTATCTTCGCCGCGAGCGCGAAATCTTTTTCGGACAGTCCGTCGACAGAATGCGTGGATGTCTCCACGACGACCTTCCCCCACCCGATGTGGAGATCGGGATGATGACCTTCGGCTTCGGCGATCAGCGTAATTCTATTTGCAAACTCCATTGCCTCAACAAAATTTTTGAATGTGAATTCTTTTGAGATTTTTTTGGCACCCTCCGAGAGCGTCCATCCATGTAGATTTTTTAGCAATTCCTCCGCCTGCGGCGATAAAAGTGGTACAGTGCTTTCGCGTTCAGCCATATGTATAAGTCTATCATTTCGCCCATTTTCCGAGCTTTTGAAATGGTTTTAGATGCCATTATCCCGCTGCGCGGGCGCTCTGCACGCACAAAACAGCGCACCATAGATGACATTCCCCTCATGCCGACGCCATATGACCTCCTCGGCGTCCGGATCACGACACTGATGGACTATCAAAATCCGGCGGTGCAAGATCTCATCCGCTCACTCAAATACGACGGCTCGCGGCACGCCGCAGAGCTTGCCGCGTCGCTTCTCGCTGATTATTTGCGAGAAGAAGTAGCAACGCAGCGACAATTTTCCGCACGAAAAATCCTGATCATACCCATGCCGCTGCACACAAGCCGTGTTCGCGAACGAGGTTTTAATCAGATCGCGCTCGTACTCGATCAGCTCCCGAAAGAATTTCGCGACGGCACACTTGCTATCCTCGCACCCGAAACGCTTGTACGCTCGCACGCAACAAAACCACAAACAAAACTACTGCGCAGCGAACGCCTTTCGAATGTAAAAGACGCATTCGAAGTCACGGGCGATGAGATACCGTCTCATCGTCTCCGTAGCACGCACGTATTTCTCATCGACGACGTAACGACAACTGGCGCGACGCTCAAACATGCCTCGGCACCGCTTCGAAAATCCGGCGCGACCGTCACCCTACTTGCGCTCGCCCGTGCGTAGTTTTGCGAGAAACTCGTACACGTTTAACACTCCGTCGATTCGTGCGCCCGTTATTCATCTTCGTGACATTGGTCTCCCGATACACGTCGATGTACTCGTTCTGGTACCAGCTATACTCCGTTCCCAGAAACCGTGCAATGAGTTCGAGTGCAAGCCTCGCCGTTTTACCTTCCGTATCTTTATGAGGAGACATCTCGACAATGTCGAAGCCGGTGAGTGTGCAGGTTTTGCCGATATACTGCGCAAGTCCCAAGACTTCGCGGCGCGTGAGGCCCCCCGACACCGCCATACCAACGCCCGGTGCGTACTCTTTATCGATAGAATCCATATCCATACTGATCCAGATTGTGTCAACTCTACGCCGAAGATCATCGATCGCCACAATCGTAGGTGCCAGCCCGTGCGCCGCGATGTCGAGCATCGTTATCGTGGAAATCGAACGCTCCCTGATGACCTCTATTTCTTTCTGGTCCATATCCTTAAGTCCAATATAGAGAAAATTTTCCGGCGCGATCTTTTTCGCACGATCGCCCACGTCGAGAAGCAGTGGGTGCCCGAATCCCATAACGGCCGCGGCTGTCATGCCATGAATATTTCCGGTGATCGTCGTATCTGGTGTGTTGATGTCAGGATGCGCGTCGATATAAATAACGCCGATTTTCTTCATGGCCGTAGCGGCCACGGTCGCAATCGTACCTATCGCCGCCGAATGATCACCACCGAGCGCAACGACCACATCACCGCGACCGAGAGCCTTCGCGACAACCTCTGATGACACACGTGCTACTTTTGCGATCTCCTTGAGATATTTCGTAGTACCACTTACCTCCATGTGTGCCGGCTTCGGACACGAGATCATTTGAAGGCTGGAAACCTTGTTACCGAGCTTCCTGATGACTGTTTCTAAGCCGTTGTTGAGCAGGTAGTGCGGCGCCTCCGCGAGTCCCCGTTCATCCGAACCGAGTTCAATCGGAATGCCAATAATCGCGATAGAGTGACCGCGTATTTTGCGCTCATAAAAAGACAGGTTGTCTTTCGTCATACGTTTTCGGAACAATATCATTACTATTGTACATTACAAAAAACTCCCGCGTGGTGCGGGAGTGTGAAGTCATTTCGCCGGAGTCAAGAACGCCGGATATTCCTGAAAGAACCACGTGGCCCAGATATGTCGCGGAACGCCATTTTGGTCCGAATGGATCCACCACCCATCGGCGTGTTCGGTAAATGAAGTGAACGTCGTAAGCTCAATCGTCCCCGACCACACGACCGAAGAGTCGTCCTTGGAAAAGATGGTCAGTTCATCGCCATTGTGGAGGATATGGAGCCCATCATACGACCAGTTTTCGTCGGATATGAGCTCGAACGTATGCTCCAAAGGTGCGCAGTATCTGCTGTCTGAATCATCAAACGCAGGCGGGCCCTCTGGATCCTTCTCTTTGTCCCAATAGTGGTGACATTTGGTACACGCAAAGTGCGTCGTGTTTTTTGTAATAAAACGTTCATCTTGGAACGCCCAGAAACCACCTTCCGTACCCGTCTCCGAGTGGAATGTGAGAACGCCGCGTAATCTGATTTTCCCAGTGCCTGGTGCGGTCACGATTGCCTCCTGTGAAAGAACAAGCCCTTATTCTACAGCATAAAAATACTCCCGCGCGATGCGGGAGTGAAGAACGTTAGGTCGGTTTCAATTCGGATGGATATCCGTTATGGAACCAATGGAACCATTTTTCTCCGGAAATTCCTAAAGCACGGCCCGAAGAAAAGGTGCCCTGCCACACGATGACCGACGGGTCTTTTTTCGAGAATATGGTCAGCTCGTCGCCATCTTTGAGTATGTATCGCCCATCGGACGACCACGGTGCCATCATAAAGCGTGCTTCCTGGAACGCCCGTAGCGTCTCTCCGCGAGACGTCTTGTGCAGATGAACTACGCCACGTAGAGAAACATTCCTGCTTCGTTTGGTCACGGTCGTCTGTTGCAACAACATAGTCACCTCCTGTGAAAGATTGTTCCAGTGGGTACCCTATCTCACATGCACCGACACGTAAAGGCAGCCAACATATGATATGGTAGAGCCCACAGGCTAAAACAATTGCTTGCAATTGTTCGCCCGTGCGCAGTTAGGGAGAGGTGCCAGAGCGGTCGAATGGAGCACACTGCTAATGTGTTGAGCCTCTAAAGGGCTCCGAGGGTTCGAATCCCTCCCTCTCCGCATTGACAAATTTTTATCGGCATGACCTAATATCTTGAGGTTTGACCGTTCTTGATGGACGGGATCAAGTCCAGGAAGGGATTGTAACCCTCCGCAACCCCTGCCCACAATTCACAGACTGAACAATTGCTCCGTCAGGGCGTGGTATTATTTGATGATATGAACCCTAATCAAGAGCTGCCGCACGGACATCATCACATTCCGTGGCTCGCTATTCTTTTCGCATTACTCGCAATAGTCGTCCTCATTGCCTCATCAGGGCAATCGCAGCCCAACTTTTTGTCAGACACGTTTCAAGTGTCGACTTCCGATGCTATCCAGCCGCAAGCATTAGAAGTGCAGGCGGGCAGAGGGATGATGGTGCCAAGCTCGGCGCCCTCGGTGAATGCCACGATGATGTCCCCCGGAGGAGGTGGGGTCGTAGATTCTTATTACTACAAGACCGGCATGCCCTACCCATTGCAGGACTCCGCAACGATCACCGACACGCGGGAATTTCAGAAAATCTATTACAATGCCGACATACGGACGAGGAGCGTGCAGGATATGATCAAGCGAGTGGAAACTACCGTACGGGGCTATGACGGTCGCGTCGATCAGACGTCGAGCTCGCAAAAAAGCGGCTATGTGAGCTTTGTAGTCGCCGCTGCAAAATTCCAAGAATTCCGGAACGAGATAGAAAAATTGGTAGACCCTCGATTCATCACCGTCGATATCAATTCACAAAATCTTCTCCCGCAAAAACAAAATATCGAGGAGGTGCAGACGCAGGTGGAGACGAATCTTACCGACCTACAGGCGAGCAAGACCAAGCTCGCCGCGACTCACAAGAGCTCTCTCGCGTCGCTCAAAGCACAGCTTGATGCAGTCCAAGCGGAGCTCACGTCTCTCCAATCGCAAACATATACAGATCCATATGCGCAGTCGCAAGCTATCGCACGCATGCAAACGCTCTACACACAGCAGACGTCGCTCAATACGAAAATAGCGAACGAGAACAGTTCGTATACCTCACAGGTGAATTCGCTTGATACACAAATAAAATACGCCAACTCGAATCTCGATTCGGTCAAGAAACAGGACCAAAACCTGCTCGACAACGTGGCCACGGTGAACGGCACCATCTCCATCTCATGGATAAGTCTCTGGAACATGGTGCAGGCCTATGTCCCCGGCTACTGGATCGCCGCTCTCCTCGGGCTTCTCGCCACCGCAGCTTATTGGTGGCATCGCCGCGGTGGTAAAGCATTTTGGATGGTAAATGCATAGTCTCATAGAAACGTGCTACGATAATCGCATATGGGATACACGAACTTTGGGCCCATGGGATATGGGCCGGGATGGAATTATCCGTTGTTTGGTTCCGCTATTATTCTGGTTCTATTATGGAGTTTGCTGTGGAAGGGCCTCGCGCTCTGGCGCGCCGCCAATCGCGGTGAAAAGTGGTGGTTTATCGCCTTTCTTATCATCAACACGCTTGGTATTCTCGAAATCATCTATTTGTTTGCAATTACCGGCGCGAAACTCTCGGATTTCACGAGCAAGATCACACACAACAGCCATAATCACTCGTAGTTCCGTGTGAATTCGTGAAAAAGTTGCATGACCCGTTTCGTCACGGGCCCCACGGTACCGTTCCCTATTTTTCGTTTGCCTACCTTAACGACCGGCACTATCCCTTTAAAACTCGACGTGAGGAATGCTTCAAAGCACGCCATTTTTTACGATGAAAAAATTGCTCGTCGCACACTCCAGTACCTTTCCCTCGGAGACGTACAGTATCTCCAAAGCGCCGGCCGCCTTACGCTCGGCTTGCAAGAGGACAGCCTCAATGTAATTAGTCGTTTTCACCTCGGGAAATTGCCGCTGGAACTCATGGATGATGAGCGAAGAGCCTTTTGAATAAAATTTTGGCGCGAGTGGCGCCAGTTGTTCGACGAGTATGTAAAACGTCGGCGCACCTCGATCGTATTCGATGCCACCGATAGCTTCGCCGCCGGTCACTATCATGCGAATGACAGCTTCTTTCCCCTTTTTGACGTTATGCGCAATGAGCCGATCCAGTATCTTCGCAATATGTGTATCACTCGCGGGAAGCATGAGCTTGAGACCGGCTGTCGAGCGGCGGAACCGCTCGAGGTGAGCTTTGAGCATGAACGGTCTTCTCCCGAACGTGGTCATTGCTTCGTAGGTGCCGAACCCGCGCAGGAGTCCGATGTCGTTTACGCCTATTTTTGCCTTTGAAACAGGGGTGAGTTTTCCATTCAAATAACACAGCTGCATTATTGGATTTTAGCACCGCCGATAGAAAACATGGTTTGACAGCAGTGGGTATTTACAACCTATTATTGATGTGTATAGTAGCTGCAGGCATAGCGGTGTCGATTTCCCTTTCCCGCCAAGACATCGTCAACAGGAGTGGACGAATGGGCCACCCGATTGCATTTGAAAAGAGAGCTCCGCTTTTTAATTCTTCGGAATTACTCGCAGCGAGTGTCGTTTTTTGTCTCATTCTAAGTCTGTATTTACCGTACCTCTCTCCTCTCTTTCGTCCACCATGGGGCGGGTAACGACCCGTTTCCCGCTTGACCAAAGAATACCGGCCTCCCGCTTTTTAGCGTGAGGCCGTTCTCTTTGATGGTGCGCTGGTCACATTTATAAAACTTTTTGTATCAGCCACGCGATGATCGAGAGAACAATAGCACCGAGAAGCGCCGACAAAAATCCGGATACCTCAAAACCGGGCACGACGAGCGCCATCGTCCAAAAAAGGAGTGCGTCCCGCCGGTAATGGTAACGCCGGGCACGAGATACACCGTAAGTATCACCGCCGCCACCGTCCCAAGATATCGATAAAGGGTGTGCATATAGTAATAGTACGTGGTAAGTAGAAAATAGTAAACGGTCGCGCGCATTTCTCAACCTCCAAGCGAGGCGGATACTGTGTTATGCGAACCTCGCGCGTGCTTTTGAAAAGTTTCCACAACATTCTGCAGTGGTGAAAACTATGAAAAAACGTACTTTCATCGCGTTCGCAAAACACAGTATCCGCCGAGCGCCCTCCCTCACTCCCACTGCTTCTCCTCCTCTTCCGCCATAAGCGGGTCTTCGTCTTCATTCTCTTCCAGCAACTCTTCGGCCGCGTCCTCGGTAACAGTCTCTCTCTCCTCTACCTCATCCTCATCGCGGCGCTTACGTGCTTCGTCGTATACCATACCAACGTGAATATAATTTAGACTTTTAACCGAACAGCACTATCCTACCGAGACTTTAAAAGCTTGCAAGTGGGAAATTCACACCCTGTGAATAGCGGGCCCCTTACCACTTTTTAAATTAAAAGTGATAAGGGGTATACTGCCCCGCATGCTTCCTCATGACCCACTAACAAAACATTTTCGCCTCACCACGGTGCAGCTTTCTGCGCTGAAGAGGCTCGGGATCTCAAGTATTGAGGAACTGCTGCGTCACTTCCCTGCGCGGTACGACCAAGGCGGGAGCGAATCGGCTATCGCAGGGCTCGTCGCCGGTACGGAAGTGACGATCTTCGGAACGATAGGCAATCTTGAGACGCGGCGGTCGTGGAAGCGAAAAATTCCCGTCGGCGAAGCCGTCATTCGCGACGCATCGGGCTCGATCAAGATCATGTGGTTCCACCAGCCGTACCTCGCGAAAAAATTCCACGATGGAATGTACGTAAAGGCGATCGGTACCGTTACGGGGAAAACGGGAAAGCCGTACCTCGCGAATCCGCACGTCGAGGTGGCAGACCCGTCAGAAGTGGGTCTTTTTGCGGATACGAAAGCTCCTGCGACTGCGGGAAAACTGTTTGCCATCTATCCCGAGTCTCGTGGCGTCACATCACTGTGGTTCCGGCACGCGCTCGAGCGCGTGTTCGCGAATGGTGTCCATTCACGTATTGACGATTCTATCCCCACCGATATTCGCGCACGCTACAATTTGCCCGACATCGGCGCGGCGCTCGTGTGGATACATACGCCGGAAAAAATGCCGCATGCCGAAGCGGCGCGCAAACGATTCGCCTTCGAAGAAATTTTTACTATTCAAGTCACCCGCGCGCGCGAGCGCGCGGAAAATGACACGCAATCATCATTCCCCATCAAGGATGGCGCTGATCACGCCGAGCGATTCCTCTCCACCATCCCGTTCTCGCCAACTTCCGCACAAAAGCGCGCTATCAAAGACATCTTGGACAATTTCTCCAGTCCGCATCCGATGGCCAGATTGCTCGAAGGCGACGTGGGCAGCGGTAAAACGCTTGTTGCTGCCACCTCTGCCCATGCGGTCGTAAATTCACGACCACCGAACCGGCAGAGCGGCACGTTGCAGGTGGCATACATGGCGCCGACAGAAATTTTGGCGCAGCAGCATTTCCAATCCTTCATTGAATTTTTCTCGCATCTGCCTATCAATATCGCACTGATGACAGGGAGCGGTTGCAAAAAATTTCCATCAAAAGTATCAAAAGGCAAAGCGACCGATATTTCGCGCGCGCAGCTTTTGAAATGGGTGGCAAGCGGCGAGATCGCGATGCTCGTTGGCACGCATGCGCTCATCCAGAAAGCGGTGAAGTTCCAGCACTTGGCGTTCTGCATCGTCGACGAACAACACAGGTTTGGGACCCGTCAGCGACGCGCGCTAGCGCATAAGGGTGATGCTGCCCCGCACTTTTTAAGCATGACGGCCACACCTATTCCGAGGACGCTCGCGCTTACCATCTACGGCGACCTGGATATTTCGGTCTTGGACGAATTGCCGCCGGGCCGCGCGAAAGTGAAGACCGTTATCGTAACGAAGGAGAAGCGTGCGGAAGCATATGAATCTGTGCGGCGGGAACTCGCCTCTGGGCGGCAGGCATTTGTCATCTGTCCGCGCATAGAGGAGCCCGATCCAGCAAAGATACATGCGCTTCAGGCTAAGAGCGCGAAAGCGGAAGCGAAGCGGCTACAAAAAGATATATTCCCCGAATTCCGCATCGGACTTTTGCATGGCAGTGTAAAGCCCGCGGAAAAAGACGAGGTGATGCGGCAATTTGCCGCCCACGAAATTGACATCTTGGTCGCCACGTCGGTCGTCGAAGTCGGCATCAACGTCCCGAACGCAACCGTGATGCTCATCGAGGGCGCGGAACGCTTCGGGCTCGCGCAGTTGCACCAACTCCGCGGGCGCATCATGCGCTCGTCGCACCCTCCGCACTGTTTTCTTCTTCCGGAAACCGCCGGGGAGGTTGCAATGAAACGCTTGCGCGCTCTTGAAAAATCTGACGACGGATTCAAACTCGCCGAAGCCGACCTCGAGAATCGCGGCGCGGGCGATCTTTTCGGCCGCCAGCAGTGGGGCGTCACCGATCTCGGTATGGAAGCCCTCAAAAACCCGCGCTTGATCGCGGCTGCGCGCGCGGAAGCGCAAAAGCTCGTCGCAAAAGACCCATCGCTCTCAAACTATCCCGCCCTCGCGCAAAGAGTCGCGAGCGCAGGGCAAGAATTGCACGGAGAATAGATCAGCGGGCAATAATCGTAGTATGAAAAAATGGAAACTTACTTGTCAGAAATCGGCCCAAAAACGTGCTATAATGTGTCCATGAAGAAGCACTGGTCGACCGATGAACGTGAGCTAAAAAAAGATCCGCGTGCATACGCGGTGTGGCGGCTTGAAGAGCGGATTAATCACGGCGTGGGGCAAGCAAAAATTAGTGAGAGTGATCTGCGCACCTACTGGAACGAAATTGAAATAGACTCGTACAAGCGACGGGCACTTAGTTTGGCACTTGTCTAGTCGCGCACATGGCACAATCCATTCTCACTCCGGATCAGCAGAAGCTACTCACCCTCATTGCGGCGCAGGAATCGATGTGTCGTTCATTCTATCTCGGCGGTGGCACCGCGCTTGCGGAATTTTACCTCCATCACCGCCTTTCGGAAGATCTGGATTTCTTTTCGGAAGAAGAGCCTGACGTAGAAGGGATCTCCACAATGTTTAAAAAGATCTCCGAGGCCGCGGGTATACAAAACATAGAATACCAGCAGAGCTTCAATCGCAATCTTTTTTTACTCACGCTGAAATCATCCGAGGTCAAGACAGAATTTACATACTATCCCTTCACACGCATCGAAAAAGGGATGCGCGTGGAAAAGCTCGCCGTTGATAGCCTGCTGGATATCGCAGTCAATAAAGTATTTACGATATATCAAAAGCCGCGGTCGCGTGATTTTATCGATCTGTTTTGCATACTACAAAGAGAGACCTCGTGGACGTTGCCGGATCTGATACTGAAGGCCCAAGCGAAATTTGATCACCACATAGACCCGCTGCAGATGAGTGCCCAATGTGTGAAATCAGAAACACTAAAAGACTACCCTGTGATGAAAATAGCGCTCCGCGAAGACGAGTGGATCGGTTTTTTTCTCAACCAAGCGAAAGTGCTGGCAAAAAGTCAGTTGGAATAGATCACTCTCGCTCGCTCTCACACTTCCTCGCTGTCGCCGCGCGAGTCGCGAGCGCGGAAGAAGAATTGCACGGAGAATAGTGACAGCGTGTATCGCTGTGTATCACTAATGCGTCACCGCGACAAATAATCCCTTGACGATCTCTCGCAACTCCTCCGGCATGATGTGGCCGATGCATTGCGTGAGCCGCTTCTTGGAAATCGTACGGATTTGAAAAGGGACTGCTTCCGCGTCTTTCTTCAAACCGTTCGTGCGATTTGCGTTGATGAGAACGCACGTGGGATAGGACTTCACTTTCGACGTAAGCGGCACAACGATGACGATCGGCAGTGCATCGTTGAGCGTATTCCCAGAAATGATGACAATCGGCCTCCGGCCGGCCTGTTCCGACCCCTTAGCCGGGTTGAGATCGGCAAACCAGATCTCGCCTTGTTGCATACGGTTAGGTGCGTTCGACGACGCGCGCGTAGTCGTCCATGCCCCATTCGGCCAATTCAACCATGTCGCCGAGCATGTCGGGATCGCGGGCGGCTCGTTCGAATCCCTCTTTGAGAGACGTCCGCGCCACATCTTGCTGATATCGCTTCACGGCCTCTTCCAGAACGGCACGGCGCGTGCGCTTCTTCGCGAGCGCGATGCGATCAACCCATGCGATCAATTCCGGCGAAATGGTACTCGTAAATGTAGTCGTTGTTTTCATATACGTAACATCATACTTATAATGACACGTATGCTAGCACATCCCTGTCTCAACTCAAGTCAACGACCAGCGTGATGAGTGGATATCGCTCATTGCGGAGAAGCACCGCTATCGTTACAGATAGAGCTTCGATATGGCTCGCAGGTATTGCCGATAGAGCTGGATGAATTTGCCGATGCTGGAATGCATGCGCTTTCGATCAATTCCTTCGTAGCGATGAATGAGAGCATTTCGCAGACCGACGGACGGTGCTATCTGTGCGGCGAGATCCGATGAGATAACTCCGCTTTCTCCGAGCGCGGTGAATGTGCCGAAATAGGTTTCCGGCTTCTCGCGTTCTTTCGTCTCAAGAATGAGATTGTTGCAATCCACAGCGCTGTCGACGACGAGCTGGAAGTACCGCTCGATGGCGGGCAGTGTCAGAGGATCGGGAAAGAGCGCCTCAAAATCCTGTGGGAATATTTTCTCGAGCGCGGCGAGCGATTCCTCGCACAGAGCGATTTTTTGCTGTATGAGTTCATCCGACATGAGTTCCGAGGCGCTCTCGTGCGCGATGATATCGAGCTTTGCGCAGGAATTTCGATTCCTGCGAAAGCTTCCACGCATAGAGCGAAAGAGCGCGAGCGCGATCCGGCGCATCCTCATAGAGGACGAGGCCTTCGCGAAGAACCGTGTCGAGAAAGAGAGGTGCAACGCGATGAAGACTTTTTACTTCGATATTCGGCAGACCGGTCTCGTGCGCAAGTTCCTCGGCAATGACCGCTTCATCTTCAGGGGAGAGCGGGGAGTGCGCAAGGACGGCGATATCCACGTCGCTCGCGCGCGTTTCCGTACCGCGCGCAACGGAGCCGTAAAGCACGACGAGCCGCAGACCGCGCGCTCGTGCAACGCACTGTATGGCCGCTCCGTGTTGCTTTTTGAAAGCATCCCGCATCATGAACGAAGCATAGCACTGCGGCCCGCGGGATTCCAGTGAAGGTGTTCCGCTTCAAGCGGAGGCGCAGAAGCTCGTCGCAGAAAACCCGTCACTCTCAACTACCCCGCGCTCGCGCAGAGCGTCGCCAACGCCGCCCAAGAATTGCACAGCGAATAAATTAGCGAACGGTGATCGTCACGGCTTGTTGTTTAATATCACACGACCCAATGCAATCGAATATTTTGGGGTATTTTGCAATGTATACGCCAGCTTTGGTGTATGTATGTGTTGCACCATACCCGCACGATTCCGGCGCCGCGTAATCACCACAAGAAAAGGCGTATATTTCTCCTCCGGAAGTACCTTCCCCAAAATCAATGATCCCCGATGTGACACTTGTTTTGAAAATGACTGCAAGCGGTGCGGGACCGGAGGTCGGCGAGGCGGAGAGTGTTGCAGTTTGCGCGCCAGTGACCGTGATCGTCACGGTGCCAATCGTTTCTCTTCCTTCGAGATCAGTGCATGTCTGGCAGCTCGGCGCAGGTTTCTGAAGTTTCGCTATGTATGTGCCGGCTGAAGCGTACGTATGCGGCGACGCGATCAAACTACATCCGGCGTTCCCATAACCACCACCGACACATTGATACTGGAGTGAACTCATGGTGCCGTCTCCGAAGTCAACGTATCGAACCGTTTCTGCAGAACCGGTAGCACTAAACGAGACCGTGAGAGGCGCCACGCCCGATGTAGGTGAGGCGGAGAAGCTCTGGCTCGGATTCGGAACACACTTGCCTGCGACCTTGCACCTCGCGGAATCGTAACTCTCGCCCGTATATGTGTATCCCGGTGCGCAATCAATGATGGGGACGGGATTACATGTTTTAACTCCTTGAATGACAACCGTCGCGCTCGTTCGCGCGGAACCGGCGGCGTTGGAGACGGTGAATGTCGGGGAGTAGGTGCCGGCTTCGCTGGTCCACGTACCGGTTTGTCCGACATTGAGCGATGTCGGCGCATCGAGGCCGGAAATTGTCGGCGCACCCGCGGATGTCGTATCGGGAAGACATTGATTGTTGCAATATCCTCCGACGTGGTAGCCCACTCCGCAGATCGGATAGACTGCCGTACATGCGATCGGGGGTTGAGGTTGTGGAGGAGAGACGACAGTGCCGCACCGACGCGCGAACACCGCGCGCGTCCGCGCCCCAACGGAGCCGTAGCCTGTCGTCGCCGCACTTCCGGAAGAGACGACGCCTTCCTGTACTTGCAATTGTTGGACGGCTTGCTCGGTCAGCGGGCCGAAGTAGCCGGTTTGCGAGACGCCGAGATATGCTTGGAGGCTCGTCACGTCGGAGCCGCTCGCGCCACGCGCGAGCGTGCGGTTCAATATGGGGCAAATGCGTGATACTGGTGGCGTGACCGGCGCAGGCATCTGGAGTTGCTTGAGTTGCTCCTGCAATTGCGCGAGTTGCGCGAGGAGCGATTGTATCTGCGCCTGTATGTCGTCGGCCGTTAGGGCGCTGGCGGCGAGGGGAAGGAAGATCGCAAGGGCGAGGGCGGCTGAAATGTGGCGGGGTTTCATAATGGCGCAATGTTAGTGTATATGCATCAGTATTGTGCACTTGAGCCTGCAAGTACAGCGAGGTGAGTGAATATCAGTAGGTCGCCCAGTGCAAAAGCCTGTCGCAGAAGACCCGTCACTTTCAAACTACCCCGCGCTCGCAGAGAGAGTCGCGAGCGCGGGAGCGGAATTGCACAGAGAATAAACAACTATTCCATGAGCGGAGTCGTATCGCCAAAAGGCGGCACGTACGAAGTGCCCAGTGTCTTCAGATACGCATGCAATTTTTCTTCGAGGTCTGGAATGTCCGCTGCGGCTATCTTCCATATCGTGCCGAGCTCCAATGCAAAATAATCATGCGAGATAAGGTTGCGCAATCCAACGATCATTTTCCACGGGGCATCAATCTTGCTTGTGGTTTTCTCGTCGAGCTTCTTCGCGATTTCGCCAACGATCTGCAGCTGCATCAAGACCGCGCTCTGCACGATTGATTGCTTCAGAAAGGCGGACTCATCGAGTCCTGTTATATACTCGGAGATTTTCTTACATGCGGCGATGATCAGATCGATGTATACATTATTGTCTTTCATAGATGATTTTCAGGTCACGCTTTATATGCGGGCGCATCCGCGCGACTACCTTCGTATCCGGAACGAGGTCAACATCAACTCCCAAAGCGCTTTTGAGTTCTTCTTCTGCCTCTTGTTTCTCAAGAAAGCTCAGCGGATGTCCTTGGTCGGAAAAAAGGAAGTCGGCATCGCTGTCGGCGCGGTTATCACCTCGAGATCGCGAACCGAAGACGCCAACTTTCCGGAACCCATACTTCTTGAATATGGGTCGCGTTTTTTCCGCAAGTGTCGTTAGATCATCTATCATATCAATACTGTACCATACGTAGCGCGGCGCGCGCGGAAGCGTAAAAGCTTGTCGCAAAAGGTCCATCGCTCTCAAACTACCCCGCGCTCGCGCAAAGAGTCGCGAGCGCGGAAGAAGAATTGCACGGAGAATGAACATCTACGGGACATATTCCGTCGTCGCACATGCATTCCACGAACCGAGACAGCTTGTGCCTCCGTCATCGCATGTCCCCCGCGTTACCCATGTACCGTTTTGGCATACGTGTCGCGCTTGACCGGTCGCGTCATTCCACGGTTGCGGGTGGGCTACACCGCTATAGACACACGCCCCGTTGTTGAAATACGGCGAACTGATGACCGCTTGCCCATTCTGCACCGTCAAATTTCCCCACGGCGTCGTGCAGGAAGCCGAGACCGGCGCGGTGACCGTGATCGTCACTTTGCCAACGACCCAGCAGTCCACGCCGGCGCAATTCGCTTCAGTCGGTCCGGGTACTCTGGAGAGTTTCGCCGTGTACGTGCCGGCGGAGGCGTACGTGTGACTTGCAGATATACATCCAGGAACACCGACGCGCACTCTACATATCGCTAAAGAATTCGGTCCCCAATATTGGTCAAGGTCGCTCCCGTCTCCAAAGTCAATCCTATAATCAAAGCTGTCCGTTGGAGCATAAAAATCTACAGCAAGCGGCGCCGATCCGGACGTCGGCGAGGCGGAGAATGTTGTCGACTGTGAACCCGTCACCGTGATCGTCACGGTGCCAACGACTTCCTCGCGCGAGTACCATGCGGCACAGTCCTGTCCAATCGAACAACTATTGTAGACCATTTTAGTAAGCTTCGCCGTGTAGGTGCCAGCGGAGGTGTAGGTGTGCGTCTTCACAATGTCATGCGATGATTCACATTTTGTACCGAATATTCGTTCGGTTTGACTTCCGTCGCCAAAATCAAGATCTCCTACATACGGACCTATACATGAGCTATCGGTTGCAGCTCCGGCCACAGCAGCGAAGGGTTTATCTCTCACCACAAATACAACCGTCAGTGGCATCGCGCCAGATGTCGGCGAGGCGGAGAATGTTGCGTTCGTCGGCGTTACTCCACTAACGACGACACTAGCACTCGTTTGCGCGGAGCCGGAGGAGTTGGAGACGGTGAACGTCGGACTGTACGTGCCGGCTTTGCTGTAGGCGTGCGTGAATGATCCCGATGTGTTCACGGCAACGGCCGACGCGGCATTCGAGGCAAGGGGAAGATAATTCTCATCTCCCCACACGATCGAGTAGCTTACTTGCCCCCCGCCCGGAACGGATGCGTGCACGGTCCACGTACCGGTTTGTCCGACATTGAGCGATGTCGGCGCATCGAGGCCGGAAATTGTCGGCGCACCCGCGGATGTCGTATCGGGAAGACATTGATTG
>LCQW01000030.1 GCA_001004345.1 Candidatus Kaiserbacteria bacterium GW2011_GWA2_52_12 | reverse complement strand
GCGGCCAGCGTCGCTGGCACGCTGAACCTCGCCTGCAATACCGCTACGTTCGACGCTTCGGGAAATCTTGTCGCTACTGCGTACGACGGGGACGGGGACGGAACCGACAGATGGTGCATGACGAATTCCGGAGACGCAGTAGCGGGCGATATGCTGTCCGGCAAAATCGCCTGGGTGGACGGAGTGGCGGTAACTGGCGACATGAGCGCCCAGACATTGTCAGCGGCAAACGAAACCGTGTCTGCCGGCCAATACGCCGCCACCACGCTCTCGGCTGTGGATGCGGATCTGGCAGCCGGCAACATTAAAAAAGACACCGCCATTTTCGGCTTTAGCGGCACTCTTTTTGGCGACACCGATGCGTCCAAGGTCTGCGACAACGCGAGCGCCGCGGGCACTTTGTCGGTAACCGCCGCTTACTTGAGCACCGGCAACACGTGGTGCGGCACCGCGGGCACGCTCCTCGCCAATCTTTGGAACGGCACAAGCGGCGCTTTCACCGGCGGCTCGCAGGCAAACGGCGGGGCGGACGATTACAACAACGGCGGATCGCCCTCTTCGGGCAGGTACGCGATGGGGTGGACGGCGTGCACGAGCGGCGCCGATAATTATTGCGGCACCGGCGACGCATTCGCGGATATGAAAGACAATTCCACGGGGCTCATTTGGTCGAAACCTTGCAGCGGTTCGGGGTGTTCGACCTCGGCCGAACCGGCGGGCACTACGTATTCCTGGGACAATTCAGCGGTTAATAACAATTCTCTGACCGCTTCGGAATTATGTTCCCAAGACCTGGGAACGACGCATGATGCGGGCTGGTATCTGCCGCACCAAAAGCAATTGATGCAGGCGTATATTGACGGCTCGTATGGCAATGTAGAAGCCACGGGCGTCAATCGCTACTACTGGTCCGCGACGACGGTGTCGTACAATACCGCGAACGCGTGGAACACCTACTTGTCCTTCGGCTACACGTACTACACTGCGAAGACGAATGCGAGCTACGTGCGGTGCGTCCGCCCGGCAAGTTGAGCGATTTGATGATTGGGTAATTTGAGTCATTTGAGTATTGTTCGGATTTTGAAGCATATCATGTAAGACGCCAGATTGTCCGCACATTTCGGATTGCAGGCCTGTATAATCGTATCACTGTGATATGATTATAGATATTATCTGATACGATTATGCAACCTTTAACAAAACGACAGGAAGACATCGCCTTCATTATTCTCAGAAATCAGCCCGTTTCTTCGTCTGAAATATCGGAGCACCTGAAAGAAAAGGTGTCACTCGTGACCGTAAAACGGGATGTAACGGCGCTTCGTATGGCGGGCTATGTGACTGCGAGCGGCAAGGGGCGATCCGTCGCGTATGCGATCACGTCCATTGGTAGATTGTTTTTACCGATCGACGCTCATCAGTATTGCGCAGTAGAGCCGGACGCGCGCCCCGCTTCAAAACGATTCGACTTTGAACTATTCCCTGCCATTCCCCCGACGCTCTTCTTCTCTGAAGAACGCGCCGCGCTCGATCGGGCGACCGGATCATATCATGAGCGGTCACGGGATATGTCGAAAGCGCTCCATGAAAAAGAGTTGGAGCGGTTCGTGATCGAGCTTTCGTGGAAGTCGTCGAAGATTGAGGGGAACACATACACGCTTCTCGACACAGAGCGGCTTATACGCGACGGTGTCCGTGCCCCCGACCACAGTCCTGCGGAAGCGCTCATGATCCTCAACCACAAAACAGCTTTTGATTTCGTGCTCTCGAACAAGGATGTGTTCAAGAAGGGTATTGGCCGCGCTACAGTCGAAGAAGTGCATAGATTGCTCGTGCACGGGCTTGGCGTCGAGCGCGGTATTCGCAGCCGGCCTGTCGGTATCATCGGAACCGCATATCAGCCTCTTGATAATCCGCATCGGATCCGTGAAGCGCTTGATGGCTCGTATGCGGCGATACACCGCGCCGAAGACCCATATACTTCGGCGCTTCTCTCGCTCGCGGCCATCAGCTACATACAACCCTTTGAAGACGGCAATAAACGTACGGCGCGGCTTGTCGCGAATGCGCTACTCGTGGCGCATGATTGCGCGCCGCTGTCCTATAGAAGCGTTGGGGAGGTAGAATATCGGGAAGCGATGATCGTGTTTTACGAGGTACGATCCATTCACCCGCTCAAGCATATTTTTATCGGACAGTATGAATTTGCAGCCGGACACTACGCGAGTGTATAAATAATTCGGCAGCACGTCCAGCAATGCGAAGACGGGTGCGAACTACGTGCGGTGCGTCCGCCCGGCAAGTTGAGCGATTTGATGATTCGGGCATTTGGATGATTTGATCATTTTCATTCAATATCCTTTCTTTCCAGGATTTTGAACCCGTCCATCACGGCATCGCACAAGAAATCTTCCAGCTGGCTTTGATCGCCCGCTGTTTGAGCTTTGTAAAGGTAGCCATAGTAAAGTTGCTTTTTCTGTTGTTTGATGATAGCCGGAGCGAGGTTGACTTTTAGGAGCATCGCATTCATCAAAAGGCGTCCGATACGGCCATTGCCATCGGAAAAAGGATGGATTTGCTCGAAGCGGCTATGTACGCCGGCGGACGCGGCAATAACGTCGCTATTTTGCCCCGCGGCCCGGGCCATGACTTCCGGAATAAGCACAGGAACTTTCATGTGATTGGCGGTCGGCAAATTGACGCCGGTAATCCTTACGGCATGATTGCGATAAGATCCGGCGTCAGCGCGTACCCCATTCATCAATATGCTATGCAGTTTCAAGACCAAAGCTTCACTGGTCGCTCCGCCTTTAAGGATGTGGTCAAAGAGATAATTCAGTGCCGTTTGGTGATTCTTGGCTTCCAGTTGCTCGGTCAGACTTTTATTGGGCAAAGCGACATTTTCAAAGAGCACGGCTGCCGTATCGGGTTCGGTCAAGGTATTGCCCTCGATGCTGTTGCTGTTGTACGTCAATTTTAGGATGATTTGGTCCCTAATATCGGGGTTGTTTAAGATCTCCTCAATGACACTTGTGTGCGCGGAGGATTTCTGAAGCAATGCTTTCTTTTTGGCGTCAAGCTTTTCGCGCGGTATGACTTTTTGCCCGGTCACCTCCAGATAGAGTTCCTCGATGGCGATTCGCATCTTTGGGCGGGGAACAGCTTTGCCCGTCCACCAGCTATTGAAAGCGGCAAAAGACACGCCAAACCTCTGTGCCAGTTTGGTTTGGGTCAAGCCCAGTCTTTCTTGTATTACTTCTAATTTTTGCCGTATAGTCATAATATCTTTGTTTCGGGTCAATCTTATCAAACTTTATAAAGTTTGCCAAAAGGTCGGGAACTTTATAAAGTTATGGAGCTGCCTCTAAACCATGGCTCAATACAACCTCCTGCCGATATTCCAGCGCGCGTACCAGCTCGCGCTCGAGACGCACCGCGCGGTACACCAATTTCCGCGCGAGCACAAGTACGCGCTCGGCGCGAAACTCAAGGAAATCGTCGCACAGCTTCTCGATCTCATCGTCGAGGCCAATTCGCGCACGCGCAAGTCCGAGGTCCTCGAAGAGACACGAGTTGTTCTCGAGCGGTTCCGCATCCATCTGCGCCTCGCCTCCGACCTGAAGATCCTCGGGCTCAAACGCTTCGAGGCGTTCAACAGATCGGTCGAGGAGATATCCAAACAGCTTGCGGGCTGGCTTGAATGGTCGAAGAAGGCGGAGCACGCTCCCGCCGATGTATAATCAGCGGAGTTCTTTCACACGTGCAAATATCGGGGAGGGCCAGATTTCCGGCGCTTGCGGGCGGCGGAAGGGAGCTCCTCCATTGCGGCTCCGCCCGGTCGCGGAAGCGACCTCCTGCCGCCAGGAATCCGCACCGCGCCAAGGCAGCGGACCGGCTTCCGGAGATTCGACGAGTGGCGGAGCATGTGGGTACGGGCGTCAATCGCAACTACTGGTCCGCGACGACGGTGTCGAACAATACCGCGAACGCGTGGAACACCAACTTGTCCAACGGCAACACGAACAACAATGCGAAGACGAATGCGAACTACGTGCGATGCGTCCGCCCGGGAATGGTATCTTCAGCTTCCGGCTCTCCCCGATTTTTGCACGGTCTCGGATTTCGGGTGTACGACGACGAGCCGCTCGTCCGCCGGCTCTATGTATTTCTTGAGCGCGCCGAAATGCGCCTCCCATAGGTGCGTCCGCAGTTTGAAGGTGTCGGCGTGCGAGAAGTGGCCGAAATACGAGTTGACCGACGCGCACATACCGGCGAGCGTCTCTTGGGAAGGCTTTTGCTCGCTTCCGAACGCCCTGTCGAACATATAGAGTTTGCGCTTGAAGTTGCGGATGATCCGGCGGCGGATCGCGACGTGGTCGGGCTTCACGATGTAGCCGAGCCAGTCGATGCCTTTCGAGACTTCCTGCATGATCTGCTTTTTCTCGTTGAGTTCGAGCGCGAGCCGCTCATCGAGGAATAGGCCGATGGATCTCTTCCATTCCAGAAGCTGATTTTTGTCCCGCGAGAGGAGCAGAAAGTCGTCCACATAGCGGAAATAATGCTTGACCTTCAGCTCGTGTTTCGCGAACTGATCGAACTCGTTCAGATACACATTCGCGAAAAATTGGGAAGTGAGATTGCCGATGGGGAGCCCCTGGCCTTTCGGGACGTGGAAGAGCGATTTGTGCGGCGGGAGCTTCGCGAAGAGTTCGCGGCCGCTCTTCGCGAAATAATTTTCGACGGGATTGTGGAAAATAATGATATTTGCAAGCCAAAGGATCTCGGGATTTTTCACGCGCCTTTCGATGAGCCCGAAGAGAATGTCTTTTTTCAAGCTCATGAAAAAACTGCGGATGTCGAGGTGGAGGAAATATGCCTCGCAGCGGCCGTTTTCCGTGAGCGCGCGCACGTGCGTTTTCAGGTCGACGAGCGAGCGGTGCGTGCCTTTGCCGGTACGGCAGGCGTAGGAGGCGTGGATGAATTTCGGCTCGAAGATCGGCTCGAGAAAATTATAGAGGAGATGATGTACGACACGGTCGCGGAACGTCGCCGCGAATACCTCGCGGACCGTCGGCTCTGTCACGACGAAACAGATCGAGCGGCCCGGCTTATACGAGCGGTTACCGAGTTCCGCTTCGAGCGCGAGCAGTTCGGCCTCGAAGTGCTCCTCGAACTTCGCAGCGTGGTACGTCGAGCGCTTATGCTCGCGGCAGTCGAGATATGCTTTGTAGAGGCGTTGAAAGCTGAACAGCGAATTTCTGCGGGGGGGGGTCATGCTCGATGTGTTCAAAAGTGAAGGATGACATTCAGATTTTATAGTATCATTGAAGGACATCGTGATATATGGAAACGCGAGCCCTCAACAGCACTGGTTTTCTTTTCGCCGCTCTCGTTTTGACTGCGGCGTTCGCGCTCACGCCAGGGCTTTCGTTCGCGTCTTCGACGGATGGCACCATCGATTCTTCGGCGCGATACACATGGAGCGAGAACGGCGGCTGGATCGATTTCGGCGCGAGCGGCGGAAATGTGCATGTGACGGATGCGGAGCTAACCGGCTATGCGTGGAGCGAAAGCGCTGGCTGGATATCGCTAAACTGCTCGAACGATAGTTCTTGCGCGACCGCGGATTATAAAGTTTCCAATGATGGCGAAGGGAATCTTTCCGGCTATGCGTGGACGGAAAACGCCGGGTGGATAGATTTCGATCCTGCCGGGGGCGGCATCACAATCGACTCGTCGGGTGATTTAGCCGGTTATGCGTGGGGTGAAGACATCGGTTGGGTGGTATTCAACTGCTCGACGACGAGTACATGCGGAACCGTCAGCTATAAAGTGTCGACCGATTGGCGGCCGCGCGGAGCACGGCCGCAGTGCAATAACGCGAGTGACGACGACGGCGACGGCAAAACCGACTACCCGGCCGATCCGGGATGCGCGTCCGCGGATGACACCAGCGAATCGGATCCCGCCGCGGCATCGAGCGGAGGTGGCGGACCGCCTGTCGGTTTATTCGGTGTAGTGACATCTAACGCCGTAATCCCCGCGATCGTGAATCCCATCGTTACGCTCGCGGAGGGCGTAGCGGAGGGCGTATCGGAAGCCGCGAAATCCGTAACCGGCGCGATCGGGGCGATCCTGCCGGACTTTCTGAAACCGAAGCCGAAGCTCGCGGCGCCGGAGGCGCCGCCTCCGCCTCAAGTTCTGAAAACAGCCCCGGCCGTGATGGAAGGGAATTGGAGCCTATTGCCGGAAAGCGCGATCGGAGAATTCGCGCTCGCGCCTCTTCCGCGCGGGATCCAGGCGCTCGCCGCGAAATTCCCCGAACTCAGCCGGACGCTTAAGGATCTGGGGATCAAAAAAGTGAGCGATATGGAAAAATTACGCGGCGTTACCCTGCATGTGCCCGGGCTTACCGCGCGCGCGGGACTCGCGGACGGCTCGGCCGCGCTACCGCAGGGCGTGCCGCTCGCCGATATGTCCGCTGAAGCCAAGAAGGCCATTCCCTCGGAATTCGTGTTTGCGCGGGCGGCGGGCGGGCTGGTGGATTACAGCGTCGCGGCATCAGTGGGCGACACGGGCAGCGTGAGCGAAAAAATATCGGTTGTCTCCGGCCAGCAGTTGAACCTCGTGATCAAGCCGGACGGGCCGGCGCGGAGCGTGAAAGGATATCTCGTGTTCCAATCTGCGGCGGCGAAAACGGCGGTTGACATCCCACAAAAATCGCTTCTTGCGGCGGCGGTGTTCGCCTTGCCGGTCTTCGCGGAGAAAACCGACAAAGCGGTGCCGGTCGAGCGGAAGCTCGTGCTGCAGGAATTCGAGTATACCGATCAGGACGGAGACGGCATTTATGCCGCGAACATAAGGGTGCCGGTCGTCGCCGGAGAATACGAAGTGTTCACTGTGATCGAATATGTCGATCCCGAAATGGGGACGCGGCAGGTGCGAATGACGGCCGTCATAGACCCGGAAGGATATGTGTACGAGCTGAACAACGGCAAGGAAACGCGAATCCCGCGCGCGCAGGTCTCGATCTATCGGCTCAACTCCGCGTCGGGAGCATACGAATTGTGGCCGGCGAAGGAGTATCAACAGCAGAATCCGCAGACGACCGGCGTCTCCGGCGCGTATTCGTTCCTCGTACCCGTCGGGTCGTATTACATCGCGGTTGGAGCGCCGGGGTACGAAACGTATAAAGGCGAGCCGTTCGACGTGGCGGAAGGGAGCGGCGTTCATCAAAATATAGAGATGCATGCGGTGGGCGGATGGCTCAAGCTGTTTGACTGGAAGACGCTGGTGATCGCGATCGTAGCGCTGTTATTGTTGTATAATTTTTATCGAGACCGCCGGCGAAGCCGATTAGCGGGTTATAATAAACGGACTGTATGAATAGGCGCGTGATCTTGCTCATCGTATTCGGAGCGCTCCTGGTCGGCAACGTCTTTTTCGGCCTTCAATATTATCTCGTCTCGGCTGAAGCCCGCGGCTTGCAAGCGCAGGCACAAAAGGCGGAGATCAATGAAAGGGTCCTCGATTTCACCGCACTTTTCGTCGACAAGGTACTGCGGGCGAATGCGGCGGTAGACTTTGATACGCGCCTCTCGCTTGAAAATGCCGTGCGCAATTTGAAGGATCCGGAAATACTCGCCGAGTGGAACGCGTTCGTCAAGAGCGACAGCGAGCTGGGGGCGCAGGATAGCGTGAAGAAACTGCTCTCGACGCTGGTTTCCAAAATCAGGAAGTAAAAGAAGCATTGTGAGGTCCGCGACGTAACGGGCATGATCAATTCGAAGCGCGGCACCATCGAGGCGATGGGCGAGCGCAGGGTAGCCCGCGTCATCACCGCAAAAGTACCGCTCTCGGAAATGTTCGGCTTCACGACCCAGCTCCGAAGTGCGACCGAAGGCCGCGGCGTCCCGAACCTCGAATTCTCCCACTACGCAGTAGTGCCGCGCAACGTGCAGGAGGACATAATCGCGAGCCGGAAATAGATGATATGGGCTAGAAAAGTCGAGAATATCATCGAATGTCGGTGCGCTCCAGAATCCTGAATCCGTCCAAGATCGCCTCGCAAAGAAAATCTTCCAATTGGCTCTTGTCTCCCTTGGTTTGCGCTTTATAGAGGTAGGTGTAGTAGAGCCGTTTTTGTTCCTGACGGATGATCGCAGGCGGAAAGTTTGCGCCGAGCAACATTGCATTCATGAGCAGTCGGCCGATTCGTCCGTTGCCGTCGGAAAAAGGATGAATCTGCTCGAACTTACTATGAACATCCGCTGATTTAGCGACTACATCCGAAGTTTTTTTAGGAACTATCGCCACTATTTTATGTATGAGCTTCGGAACGCTCATATAGTTTGCAGTCGGCAAATTGACGCCGGTGATTCTAACCGCATGGTTGCGATACACTCCCGCATCGGGGCGGACTCCGTTCATGAGAATGCTATGGAGCTTAAGCACCAGCGCCTCGTCGATCTTCTCCTTTTTGGCGACATGATCAAATACATAATTCAAAGCTGTTTGGTGATTCTTCGCTTCCAATTGCTCGGTGAGACTTTTATGTGGAAGCGCCGCGTTGTCAAAAAGAATCGCCGCCGTATCCGGCTCGGTAAGGGTGCTGCCCTCGATGCTGTTGCTATGATAGGTGAGTTTCAAAATAAATTGGTCGCGGACATCGGGATTATCCAAGATCTCAGCCACGACGCTCCTGTGTTCGGATGACTTTTGTTGCAGACCTTGCTTCTTGGCTGTCAGCAGATCTGCTGGAATCACCTTTTGACCGGTAACTTCCAAAAACAGCTCGTCTATGGCGGCCTGCATTTTCGATCTCGGTTTCGATTTGCCACTCCACCAGCTGTTAAAAGCCGCAAAAGACACCCCGAATCTCTCGGCCAGCTTGGTCTGCGTAAGACCAAGCACTTTCCTTATGATCTCGAGTTTTTGGCGGGTACTCATAATGGTTGGCATGATAACAAACTTTATAAAGTTCTGCAAGATTAATGGAATGTTATAAAGTTAGGTGGAATAACCACATCACGTCGGCTTGCGCTGCCGCGGTAGTTGCCCCGTAGCCACGCGAAGCGTGTGGTACTGGGGTGCAGGAAGACATCGTTGCCAGCCGCAAATAGCGCCACTTGCCTGACTCGGTTCCGCTCTATCGCGGAGAGTCGGAAGAAATCGTTGGGGCCTTGCGTCTGCCGATTGTCGGTGCTAGCATACAGATGCTACTAAAAGTGCACCTAACTATATGCCGACGGTTGTACGAAAAAAGATAAAAGATAAGCCGTATTATTACCTTATCAAGCGGGTTAAGATCGGGAAAAAGTTTAAAAAAATACAGGTATATCTAGGCAAGCGTGTCCCCAACGATCTACGAGCGCAGTATGCGCAGCTGCAGAAAAGGGAGTCGGCGCTTGCAGGCGAAATCGTCGCGGCGCTCCCGCTTCCCGATGCGCGCATCTCGGAGAGGGAATACGTGGACGTCGAACGAGCGCGTATCGCGTGGAACTACTACCAGATCGCGCTCTCCGAGAGCAAGCGTGAGTTTTTTTGGCGAAGATTCGCTATCAATTTCATATTCGAATCCAACGCGATCGAAGGCAGTCGCTTATCGCACAAGGAAGTCGAAGCGATCGTCCTGAATCGATATGTAAAGCGCTCACTTACAAGAAACGAAGTCTTGGAAGTGGAGAATGCCATTCGCGCGTTTACATCCGTGCGCGGCCCGTTTCGTCTCACCGAACGCAGTCTGATCAAACTTCACGAAGTACTGACGCGTGATCTGGGTGTTGTCCACGGATACAAGCGGCGGCAGATCGTCGTGAACAACAAGGAAACCACGCCGCCAGGTCGCGTGCGCCCCGAGATGAGCATGCTCATCGCCTGGTGGCGCAGGCAGCACAAACGAGCGCATCCGTTTTTCCTTGCTGCGGCTTTTCACCAGCGCTTCGAGCGTATCCACCCATTTGAAGATGGTAACGGACGCGTCGGCCGCTTGCTCCTTGCTTGGATGCTTCTCTCGCAAGGATACGGGGTTATGCTGATAAAAAACCGAAATCGCGGGAGCTACTTCTCGGCGCTCGACAAAGCTGACAGCGGCCGCCCGCGTTCGTGGTTTCGCTTCTGCATAGGCGCATATAAAACCACGATGCGGGATATTGCTTCGCATTGATAGTGTGACTCGATCGAGGCGATGGGCGAGCGCAGGGTAGCCTGCGTCGTCACCGCAAAAGTACCGCTCTCGGAAATGTTCGGCTTCACCACGCAGCTCCGCTCCGCGACCGAAGGTCGCGGCGTCCCGAATCTCGAATTTTCGCATTACGCCGTCGTCCCGCGCAGCGTCCAAGAAGAAATCGTCGCGTCGAGGAAATAGGGGGCACCCTCCGTCAGCTTGATCAATTGGCCAATTGGGCTATTATGGGCAGATGAGCAAATTGGAAACACAAGTATTTGATGCGAGCGAAGCGAAGAATAGTTTCGGAAAGATGATCGACGCCGCCCAGCGCCGCCCCGTTACGATCAAGCGCCGCGGCCGTGCGGTCGCTTTTGTCCTTTCTCCCGTGGATATGGAGACAATCGAGGACCTGTATCTCGGCATGCAAGCGACCCAAGCAATGAAACGGGGACGTTTTTTAGGAGTTGAAGAAACACAGAAGTATTTTGACGGTATTCTTAAGCGTCATGCTCGACATTAGAATACTCGATGAGGCGCAAGCGTTTCTCGATACGCTTCCAGAGAAGTACCGGCATCAGCTTGTTCGGAAAATAGTTCTCCTCGCGAAGCGGCCGCACCCGCCTCGTTCGAAGCAACTTGAAGGGTATGCACCTCTACGCCGTTTGTCTTCTGGCGATTACCGCATTATCTATTTCGTTGACGGCAACGTTCTGAAAGTGCCCCTCGTTGATAAACGCGGCGATGACAAAGTCTATCGGCGACTCAAGCGGCTGTTTGGATAAATCAGGGCTTCATAACCCAGATGGGCAGGATGACTTTTTATCCCCCCACATCCCGTGCACACTACTTGCCAAGCCGTCGGGGGGGGGGTGCTATTATGTGAGTATTACTTTTACCCCCAAAAACCCCTCAAGTAGAACACCCATTTTTGTTAAAAATGACTGTTGCTAATGTAGAAACTGTAGCACGTTGATTCTTTTCAGCAATAACTTTTTTGC
>LCQW01000029.1 GCA_001004345.1 Candidatus Kaiserbacteria bacterium GW2011_GWA2_52_12 | reverse complement strand
AATAAAGGAAAAACACCAGCTTTCGCTGATGTTAATCCTATCTGGCTCCCCGGGTAGGATTCGAACCTACGACCAACTCGTTAACAGCGAGCTGCGCTACCGCTGCGCCACCGGGGAATGGTGTGTGCATTTCTTCGCACAAGGAGAGTATAGCCAACTATCGACGAAATTCAAACGCTCTTGTGTCTCGCAAAAAAGAGAATTGTCAATGATACAATGTTCTCGTATGCGCACCGCGTATGCGATGATAGGTCTTGGTTTTCTTATTATTTTTGGAGGACTCTATCTGGCAAATGTTCGCTTCACCAAACCTTCCGATGTGCCATTAGATACTAGTAATAATTCTTTGAACACCATGTCATCCACTCTTACACTCACAAGCTCCGCGTTTGATGCCCAAGCCTCAATTCCATCACAGTTTACCTGTGACGGAAAAGGAATAAATCCGCCGCTCACATTCGGTGGCGTACCGGAGAGCACGAAATCCCTTGTGCTCATCATGGACGACCCGGATGTGCCGAAGGCACTGAAGCAAGATGGCATATTCGATCACTGGGTTCTTTTTAATATCCCTCCGACGACGAAGGAGATCGCCTCCGGAGAGATGGTCGGGACGCTGGGGGGTAATGGAGCGGGGAAAAATCAGTACGCGGCGCCATGTCCGCCGAAGCAATACGAGCCGAGCGAGCATCGTTACTTCTTCAAACTCTATGCGCTCGACACTGAGTTGTCACTTTCCACGGGCGCATCAAAGTCCGATGTGGAGAAAGCGATGCAAGGACGTATAATCGCAGAAGCCCAATTGGTGGGGAAGTATAAACGGCAATAAATAATTTTTGGTATGGATGTACGTATCAAAACGACCGATTATGAAATCACCGCAGAGGTTTCGTCGTACCTCGATCAGCGGATTGCGCACGTCGAGAAGCTTCTTGGCGAAGAGGCTGAAGGCGCTCGACTAGAGGTGGAGCTTGGGCGCGATGCGGGACGGCCGCGGCATGATGAAAATATGTGGTATGCGGAAATGATGGTCACGGCTCCCGGTGGAATGCAGGTGCGAGCGACCAATCGCGCCGCCAGTATTAATGCGGCTATCGATGATGTGAAAGAAGAGATGGAGCGGCAAGTGCGCCGCGAAAAACAAGTCCATATCCGCTTTTTAAGAAAAAGCGGGGCCCTGGCAAAACGGTTGATGCGATGGGAGTGAGGGCCCTGCTTGATTGTATATAAAAAATCGGGCCGATTCGGAGTTGGCGCTTTACAGCAGCCTTACTCAACGAACCGACCCGACCGAGGACCTCCAGGACTGCTGAAGGACCCTCTGGTGTTCAAAGTATCTAAATACACTATAGCTTTTTGGTGCTGATTGTCAACTTTTGATTGGACATGTGCTGGAACGCAGGAATTCTTCGTAGTTCATCTCGCGCTTGCCTTCGGGTAGGACCTTGTTTATTACAAGAGCACCATCTTCAATGTGTGCGTCGATAATCTTTACCCGCAATTTTTTTCCGCTCCTCTCGAAGAACGTATACGTGCTCGGCCACCCTTCGAATGCTTTGATCTTCAGTAGATTTTTGTAGGGGTCTGCCGCAAGGTCCAAAAAACCGTCTTCTTTTTCTATTTTTTCGCAATACGTGGCAACATCATGATTTTGTTCTCGAGCTTCAATATCACCCGCGATGTAGTGGGGAAGCACCTGCGCCAATAGTTTGCCGCCCTCGGTGAGAAGCATCTTTTCGAGCTGCGAATTTTTGACCGGCCAGTGTGGCACATCGATCTTCTTCTGCGCGACGATGGGCCCGTGGTCCATTTTTTCGTCGACCTGCATCACGGTAACGCCGGTCGGATTTTCATTGTGTAGAATCGCCGTGCGAATGGGGGATGCGCCGCGCAGGCGCGGCAGGAGCGACGGATGCACGTTGAGAAATCCGTGCTTCGGGATATCGAGCAATTCTTTTGGCAGAATTTTCCCGTAATCGCACACAATTCCCACGTCCAGTCCTAACATTCTCATATTCTGCAGAATGTGAGAATGTACTGTTTCCGGCTGGAGTACCTCGATGCTGCGGGCGAGCGCCCACGTCTTTGTCGCGGGCGGCGCCAGTTCGAGTTTTCTGCCCCGCGGCGCATCGGGAGCGGTGATGACAAGCGCCGGCAGGTGCCCCGCCGCTTCGAGTGCGTCAAGCACATATACTGCGATGTGCGACGTGCCAAAGAATGCGAAATTAATTTTGTTTTTCATCGGGTTCTTCCTCATATACCTCGGTCGCTTTGTCGGTGTAGAGGATGCCGTGCAGGTGGTCTGTCTCGTGCTGGAACACATGTGCGAGAAATCCGGAGGCGCCGCGCGTAATACGTTTGCCGTGCTCGTCGTGCGCTTTGATGGTGGCCTTTTCCGCGCGCGGCACGAGGCCCCACATGCCGCGGACAGAGAGGCAACCCTCATGCTTGTCTTTTTTTCCGCGCGACACCTTGATGAGCTCCGGATTGATGTAGACGAGGTCCGCCTCAACCTCGTCTTGTTGAGATGGAATCGGAACATTTAAGCCGCGAGGCGTTGCCTCGCGATCTTTTCCATCCTTTATCGCGGTCTTTTTGTCCGCATGCTTGTTGTGAGAAATTGCTTTGCCCGAGACGATAAAGAGTTGGAGCGATTCGCCGACCTGCGGCGCGGCGAGCGCGACGCCGTACTTCTCTTTCGCGAGCAAGGCTTTCATCTCGCTGATGAGTTTTTTGATCTTCGGACTGCCAATATCGCCAATTGGAATAGCGTGCGCGACTTTGCGCAAAAGCGGATTTTCGTTCTCGGGCACTATTCGATGCATGAATCGCACTATAACTCAAAAGTTTGCCCGACCAAATTAAAAATGGGGCGGGTGTACAATAATGTCATGCGGCACATCGGAGCACATCTGCGAAAATCGGTGCAGAACGCGCGGCAGACGGAGCGCGGCGAGCTCATGCAATATTTTTGCGAGAGGCTGAATCGCGCGCGGGAGCGCGACGGATTGCCGCAAATCACGATGGGCCGGATGGGAAAGATGCTCGAAAAAATCCCCACCAAGGATCTCTATTATATAAAAAGTGTATGTGATGATGCCGAGAATTTTTCGAAGAAATTTTGGTGGTTGTTAAACCCGAAAAAGTACGAAAAGAAAAATAAGTTCAAATTTGGCACACACAAAAGAATGCAATGAGTTATCGCGCGGCAAGCCGCGCGGTATTCGACCTTTTTTGCGTCTTCGCTCGGAAAACATGAGAGCAAGCTCTCATGTTCCATCCTCGCTAGCCGCAATAAGCCAAAAAAGAAGTAGGGCCGCACGTTGAAAACGGCGGCCCAGTGTCTCGACGACCGCCAGTGTAGGGAGGACGAGATACGTCGAGACGAAAAATCGATGGGCCGTCCACTCGGCTGGGGGGCTGTGGAGCAGACGGCCCGAGGCTCGACCCTGATTTTTTGAGGGTGGGTCGAACCGAAGCTGGCGACAGTATAGCAGATGCTTTGTTGTTGTCAATACCCCAAATACGGTGAAGCAGCTACAATGCACGGACCATGCCAGATTTCTTTAGACCAAAACTCGGTATCGATCTTGGCACGACGACGGTCTTGGTGTTCGTGCCGGGCAGAGGCATTGTGCTGAATGAGCCGTCTGTCGTTGCGGTCTCGACGTTGGACAATAAAATTCTCGCCGTCGGCAACGAGGCCAAAGAAATGGTCGGACGCACGCCCGATGAGATCATTGCGTACCGGCCCATGAAAGACGGCGTCATTGCCGATTACCGTGTCACCGAGGCGATGCTCCGCCGGTGCACGCGAAGCATATGTGGTCAAAGAACCGATACTCGCCGCGATCGGCGCGGGGATTCCGATTCATGAAGCGCGCGGGCACATGATAGTGGACATTGGCGGCGGCACGACCGACGTGGCCGTCATATCGCTTGGCGGTATCGTCGCGTCGACATCCGTCAAATGCGCGGGCAATGCGGTGGATTATGCGATCACGGATTACATAAAAAAGACCTTCAATCTTTCGATAGGCGAAAAAATGTCGGAAGAGATAAAGATACAGATAGGTTCCGCGGTCCCGATAGAAGAGGAACTTTTGATGACGGTCAAAGGTCGCGACCATCTCACGGGTCTGCCGCGTTCGATCGAGCTCGGCACCAACGAGGTCGTGCGCGCGATCGGCAAAGAGCTGCGCACAATGGTCAACGCGATGAAAGACGTATTGCAGGAGACGCCGCCGGAGCTGGCCTCGGACATCATCGACAACGGCATCATCATGACGGGCGGCTCGTCGCTCCTGCGCAATTTTCCCGAACTCGTCTTCCGCCGCACCGGCGTAAAAGCGCGGCTTGGCAAAGATGCGCCGTACTGTGTCGCCAAAGGCACTGGTGAAGCGCTCAAGCATCTCGACACCTACAAAAAAGCCATCATCGCGAAGCGTTGACAATTCTGAATATTGTGATACAGTTTTCTTAGTTTAAATAGCGAGAGGTGAGTGCGATGACGAAGACGAAAGTCGTCAGGTCTATCAATCTACTACTCATCTTTGCCGTTGTTGGGATCTTTTTGTATGTTGGAAAAAATAAACCTGTGAAGATGACTGACGTCGCCTGTCTCGCGCGCAATCTTGCGTATGAGACCCTGCTCGATTCTCATCTGCGGCCGGAGAGCCGGCGTGAGCTTGAGGCGATCATGCATGTCGTGTTTCAGCGGAAGCAACTCGGTCGCAAGGCCGGCTTCTCAAACACTGTGTGCGGCGTAGTCTATCAGCGCGCGGCGTTCTCCTGGACGCTCAAGCACAAACTTCGCTACAAGGATCCCGACAACAAGCAACGATGGGCGTACATGCGGTCCGTCGCACGCGACGGACTGGCTGGCACGTTCGTGTACTCGTGGCCGAGGAGCCATGAGTGCATCATCTCGTACAAGCGTGCGGACAATAAGGGCGTCGGCAAAAAGCCCGCAATATGGTTCCGTGCGCGCATGCGGCCGGTCATAGTGATTGGCAGCCACGAGTTCTTTTGCCCAAAAAAGAGGTAGAAAGTGGTGACAGGCCCGAACAATCGGGCCTGATTTTTTATGAGTTTTTTAGCATCCAATCAAGCATCCAATCGACCTTGACAACAGACTCTATATATTCTAACATGCTTCCCAGTTCGTACGGATACGGGTTTTTGCGGCTACCCCGATTCCTTTGACATCAACCGCCGCAATGGAGACTGAAAAATGTACAATGACCTCCCCTCCAAGCGCAAGGTCGGAATGGGAATAGTGGGCTGGAGTGTCACAATCATCCTCGCTTTCTTCGTGGTCGGTCTCGTCGTGACCGGCTTGAAGTGGGTGATGGCTCCCGTGAACATGGCGACAGGCATCGTCGAGCGGGTGATCAACGCCGATCATGCTCTCGAATCATATCGCTGGTTCCACTCGGCCAACCAGCAGGTCAAGGCAAAGCAGGGCCAGATCGTGCTGTCGAAGGCCGCGTTGGAAGCGGCCGCAGCGGATCGAAAAGAAGCACGCCGCGTCGAGCTGTTGGGACTCCAGCAGAACTGTCAGACGCTCGTCGCTGACTACAATGCGCGCGCCATGCGCGCCGACACGGTGATCTTCCTGCATCCGGAGCGGTTCCTGCCGGGCAACTGGCCGGGCGACCGCAATCCACTGCCGCAGTCCATCGACCTCGGCGTTTGTAGCTGATCAACAATCGACCGAAACTCAACCAAGAGGAGAGCAACACTATGAGGTGGATTACGGCCATCATCATCGCCGCCATCGCACTGACATGCACAGTGGCGGCAAACGCGCAAAAAAAAGAGTCCGCCATCGAGCGGAACGAACGTCTGGCCAATGAGGCCGGACAGCGCGCCGCACGTAACACTGTCGAGCCCAACGAGATCGAGATGATCAAGTACCGGCGCATTCTCAACGGAAAGCCGGGGGCGAAGCAGTATGTGGTCCTCCTTTCGAAGGGAGGTCAGCCGATCGACTACTTCGTTGCCGACGGCAAGTGCACCTCGTCGCACAAGCGGCTTACACCAACTCATCGATTGGTGGACAAGGGCCCGAATGCGTTGGTGGTGAAAGCCCCCTCCGAGGACGGCACCTTCGGCTCGTCGGCTTCGTACATCTACTGTAAGACTGCCGACGGCAAGTACAAGGATTGGAACGGGAACTACTACGTTTCCGACGTTCCGATCGAGCTCACCATCAAACCGCTTGTCATCGACCTGTCCGGTCGCAACCAGCAACAGCAGTGAGGATGCGGATCATGCAGAACAATCCCGAGAACAGGGATGCGAACGCCTTACGCTTCGCATTCTTCGCGCTACTGACAGTGATCGGGCTCACGCTCGCAAGCTGCGACAGTTCGCCGACGACAGACGTCGATCACCTCGCGCAAAAGGCCGCGCAAGCGGCCGAGGAAGCTGCCGCGGCGACCATCGAACCCCATGAGATCAAGATGATCGAGTATCGTCGGGGTGTCATGGGCAAGCCAGGCCTGCAGCTCTACGTGGTCTTCCTCAACGACATGGGTCAGCCGATCGACTACTTCGTCACGGAAGGAAAGTGTTCGTCCTCTAACAAGCGTCTGACGGACAGCACCGCGTTCGTCCAGGGCGACAGAGGCAGCTATTATGGGTACTTCGATGTACCAGCTGCCTCGGAAGATGGCACCTACGGCGAGTCGGACGAGTACGTCTTCTGCAGGACAGTGGACGGAAAGTACAAGCAGTGGAATGGGGACCGATTGATCTCCGATCAGCCCATCGAACTGACCATCAAACCGCTCGTCATCGACCGTTCGGGTCGCAACCAGCAACAGCAGTGAGGGTCGCCATGCAGCGCATGACAATCCTCGCAGCGTTCGCAGCCGTCTGCCTCGCGCTCCTTTCGGAGATTGCAACGGCAGGACCCGCCCAAGATCGGCTGGAGAAACTCCGCGTCGAAGCTGATGAGCGAAGTGCCGCAAACGATGTCGCAAAGGGCGAGATCGAGATGATCGAGTATCGGCGAACCCTCATGGGCAGACCGGGTCTCATCCTCTATGTCGTTTTCTTCAACGATGTCGGTCAACCGGTCGACTACTTCGTCACCGCTGGAAAATGCACTTCATCGACCAAGCGGCTCACGAAGTCATGGCGGTTCAAACAAGGTCAGGTCGGCGTCAACGATAAGGGCGAGGCACGTTACGGCGACTTCGTCTTGCCGAGGCCGGATCTCGACGGTGTCCACGGAAGTTCGGATCACTACATCTTCTGTCGGACCGTCGACGGGAAGTACAAGCAGTGGAGCGGAAAATACTACGCCTCCGATGCCCCCATCGAGATCACGATCAAGCCGCTTGCCGTCGAGTTCAAGAAAGACGGCACAAACGGCATACAGAAGCAACACTGATCTTAACCAAATTCCGGAATTAATTTCCGGTGCCCTGCGGGTTTGTCCTGCAGGGTTTTTTATGCAAACGCATATACCTCTTGCTTCGACGGCCGTCCACGCTAGAGGTATATGCTTAAAACAGTATTTGTTTTACGAGTTTTTTAGTCGATTGATGTCGTCGAGGAGTTTGCGCAGGTCGGTCTGGATCTGGGTGAGCGTATTTTTTTGCTCTTCTTTTCTCGTTTCCTCCGCGGCCTCCTCTGTCGCTTCTTCTTCGGTCATTTCCTCGACATCTTCGCTGATGTCCTCTACGTTTTCTTGAATTTCATCAATGTCTTCCTGGATCTCTTCGACGTCTTCACTGATGTCCTCGACCGCCTCCGTCGTCATGTTGACCGTCATTTGGATAAAGATAGAAAGATAGATAGCTTCGAGCGAGACAATCGTCGTCAAGACAAGGAGCATGTGTTCGTATGCGATGTAGCCAAACCACACCGCGGCGAAGCAGCCGAGAAACACAAGTGTGTGTGCGACAAGCGACGTGGGCGAGCCTATCCAGCGTGTCATTCGATACGCCGTGCGTCGTATCTGCTGCTCCTCTTTTTTCAAATCGATGAGTTCCATGTCGTAAGTATACCGCATACGCAACTTGGTATACTGCACGGATGACGTTGATAGGGAACATTCATCTGATAGCAGGGAATGCCGGAGCAGTAGCGCCACTGCTCCTGCTCCTGCAGCTGGAGGGGATACAGACGAGCAGGAATTCCGATATCTATATTCGCGAATACTCCAGTTTTGGCATCGACGAGGCGCGCGAGCTACGCTCGCGCGCCTCACTGCGCGCACTTAACGGACGTCGTGTTTTTATTGTGGTTGCGGCAGCGATGACCACCGAGGCGCAAAACGCACTTCTCAAAACGATCGAGGAGGCGGTCGGGAACACCCTCTTTTTTTTCATCGTACCGGCACCGCACATGCTTCTGCCGACCATTCGCTCGCGTGCACAAATACTCGATCTCGGACGCTCTGTCCATGTCGGTCTGGTGGATCCAAAGAAATTTCTGAACGCTGATCCTGCACAACGGCTCCTCCTACTGAAGCCGCTGCTTGAGAAAGGAGATACCGAAGGAGGTAGACGCGACATTGGTGCGGTAATCACATTCCTTTCATCGCTTGAGAGCACCATGGAACATGTGCAGGCGAGAGAGATCGGTCTTGGATCAACTCGTGGTGAAGGGCTTGAAGCCATTTATCGTGCACGAAAATATATCGGCGATAAAGGCGCGCTCATGAAACCGCTTTTGGAACAGGTGGCCCTGTTGTTACCCAAGATGTAGTAAACTAATCGAATATGGCCAATTACGATTTTAAAAATTTTGACGGGAACACTACAGGCGCACGGGAATGGCTCGCGCGCGAATATCGCGGCTTGCGCACCGGACGCGCGTCGCCGGCTATTCTCGATAGCATATCGGTCTCCGCATACGGTTCGATGATGCCGCTCAAGCAGTGTGCGAATGTCGGCATCGAGGACGCGCGCACGCTCCGCATCAGCGCCTACGACGCATCGCTCATCAAAGACATCGAGCGCGCGATAGCCGCGGCGAATCTCGGCGTGGGTACATCCTCGGATGGCGCATCGGTGCGCGTGTCATTTCCAGAGCTTTCAAGCGAGCGGCGGGCACAGCTTGTGAAAGTCGCAAAAGGGAAGCTTGAGGAGGCGCGGACCACCGTGCGCGTCGCGCGCGACGAGGCGTGGAAAGAGATACAAGGCCGCGAAAAGGAAGGCACCCTGACCGAAGACGACAAATTCCGACTGAAGGAAGAGTTGCAGAAGCGTATCGATAAGATAAATGAAGAACTGGAGAAAGCTTTTGAATCCAAAGAAAAGGAAATGGCGTCATGAAGACGTCGCACGTCCCTTTTAAGCACGGAATATGCTAACAGCACTGCTTGTCATCGCGATTTTGGTACTGCTCATCGTCTCGCACGAGCTGGGACATTTTATTGCTGCAAAAATTTTCGATGTGCGCGTCGATGAATTTGGCATCGGCTATCCGCCGCGCGCATTCCTTTTCGGAAAGATCGGCGATACGGAATATACGTTCAATTGGATACCGTTCGGCGGATTCGTCCGACTTTTCGGTGAAGATGGCGAAGCGGCAAAGGAGCGCGGAAGTTTTGCACATGCGGATAAATGGAAGCAGGCACTCATTCTCGTCGCCGGAGTCTTCGCCAATGCGCTCGTCGCGTGGATGCTCTTCACTCTTGCGCTCAATGTCGGCGTACCGCGCATCATCGATACTCCACAGCAAGGACAGACGGTGAAACTCTTCGTTTCCGACGTGGTGCCCGGTTCGCCGGCCGCTGCCGGTGGGCTCATCGCGGGAGATGAGATCACTGCTGTTACGAGCGCCAGCGGCGAAAAAACCAAGACGCTAAGCCCCGATGGAATAGTCGATTTTGTGAGTATTCGCGGAGGACAATCTCTTTCGGTAACCTATGTTCGTGCGCACAAAGAGAATGCCGTCGTGATGCGGCCGGCAAATTCTGTCGTGCCAGGTGCGGAGGGCCGGCCGGCGCTCGGTATCGGTCTTGTGTTCGTCAGCGACGAGTCGCTGGGAATATTCAATGCGATGTACCAGGGATTCTTGACGATGCTCAATGCATTTCAATATATCGGGAATAGTTTGTGGACGATAGTGTCGGGTGCAGTTTCGGGAACCGCTGACCTTTCGCAAGTGGTCGGTCCGGTCGGGCTCGTGGGCGTCATCGGGGAAGCATCGCGCAGCGGCGCGGGTTACGTGCTTGAGCTCGCGGCGTTCATTGCAGTCAATCTCGCGATCATTAATCTCGTGCCAATACCGGCGCTCGACGGCGGGCGGCTCGTTATCGTTGGTATTGAAGCGATACTCCGGCGGCCGCCGCCGCGCCTCATCATGCAAATCATCAATACGGTCGGCATCGCGCTCGTCATCTTTCTCATGCTGACGGTGACGTACCACGACATTGCCCGGCTGTTTGCCTAAGAAACTGTCGAAAAAGTCCATATGCATCGTTGTCATCGCCCTCCACACTCACCGTACGTTCAGTACGGCTCGCGTTCTCGCTCCTCGACGCCTCGCCTCGGGAGCTTTTTCGACAGTTTCTAAAACATAGCGTTTTCATCTTTCCGTCAAGTATGCCCCGCGCGAAGATGCGTTACAATGCTTTCACATGCGGCAATCCGAGCTTTTTACCAAGACGCGCCGTGAGGCACCGAAAGACGAAGTGGCGAAAAACGCACAGCTCCTCATCCGTGCCGGATACATCCACAAAGAAATGGCCGGCGTGTACTCGTTCTTGCCGCTCGGGTTGCGCGTGTTCAACAACATTGAGCACATCATTCGCGAGGAAATGAACGCGATCGGCGGACAGGAAGTCGTACTCACCGCACTCCAAGACCCGAACCTCTGGTCCAAGACGGATCGGTGGCGGAGTGCCGCCGATATTTGGTTCACGACGAAACTATCGAGCGGTGTAGACCTTGGGCTTGCATTCACGCACGAAGAACCTTTGACGGCGCTCATGACCGAGCACATTTCTTCGTATAAAGATCTGCCGAAATACGTGTACCAATTCCAGACGAAATTTCGCAATGAATTGCGCGCGAAAAGCGGCATACTGCGTATGCGCGAATTCGTCATGAAAGACCTCTATTCATTCAGCCGCACGGAGGCCGAGTTCAGGATATTTTATGAAAAATGCGCCGCGGCATACAAAAAAATATTCGATCGCTCTGGGGTAGGTGAAAAAACATTTCGCACGTTTTCCTCCGGGGGTTCCTTTAGTAAATTCAGCGACGAATTCCAAACGGTCTGCGAGTCCGGTGAAGACACGATTTATGTGCATGAAGGAAAAGGCATCGCCATCAACAAAGAAGTCTATACCGATGAGGTACTCGCGGAGCTTGGCGTTGCCCGTGAAGACATGAAGGAAATGACAGCGATCGAGGTTGGTAATATCTTTCCGCTCGGGACGCGCTTTTCGGAGCCGCTCGGCCTTGTGTATAAGGACGAAAAAGGGGTATCACAACCGGTGTACATGGGTTCCTACGGCATTGGGCCCGGCCGCGTGATGGGAACTATCGTGGAAGTTTTGGCGGATACAAAGGGCATCGTGTGGCCGAAAGAGGTCGCGCCGTATCCGGTGCATCTCGTTTCAATTACGTCGGGAAACAAAGACGTGGCTATGGCGGCGGATACGTTGTATGATCTCTTGGCCGAGAATGGTATCGAAACACTATACGATGATCGCGACCTACGTGCCGGAGAAAAACTGAACGATGCGGATTTGATCGGCATTCCAACGCGCATCATTGTGTCCGAGAAAACAATGTCAGAAGGAGCGGTCGAAGTAGGGAATAGAGCGGATGGAAGTAAGGTCATGGTACGTGAGAGCAATATTATTGAACATTTGAGCGAATAGGTATGCTAGAAATTTTCCGAAACTATAAAGAAAAGATTCTCCAACTTTTTTCCAATGACATCGGGATCGATCTTGGGACCGCGAATACATTGGTCTATGTGAAGGGTCGCGGGATCGTCATCAACGAGCCCTCGATCGTCGCGGTAAATCAAAAGACGGGTCAGGTGGTCGCGGTCGGCGCACAGGCAAAGGAAATGCTCGGTCGCACGCCGGCGCACATTACGGCGGTCCGGCCGATAGTGGATGGGGTCATTTCCGATTTCGAGATCACGTCGGAAATGCTCTCGTATCTCATCAACAAAGCGCAATCCGGTCATACGAAATTGCTCGGGCCGCGCGTCGTTATCGGCGTCCCCTCGGGCATCACCTCCGTCGAAGTGCGAGCCGTACGCGATGCGGCGCGCGCCGCAGGCGCGCGCGACGTGCACGTCATCGAAGAGCCACTCGCGGCGGCGATAGGCATCGAGCTTCCCATCCATGAACCGCGGGGCAGTATGGTCATTGATATTGGCGGCGGCACGACCGACGTGGGGGTCATATCGATGGGAGGTCTGGTAAAGTCCCGTAATGTGCGTATCGCCGGTGATCGTTTTAATAGTGACATCGTGGGCCACGTCCGCAATGAATTCAAACTCCTGATCGGCGAAAAGACCGCCGAAGATACCAAGATCGCCGTTGCGTCCGTTGCGCCCGGCAAGGTGCCCTTCGAAGTCATCATCCGCGGACGCGATCTCGTCACCGGATTGCCGCGCGAGATGTCCATTTCCGATCAGGACGTACGCAATGCCATTGGGCACTCGATGGAGGAGTTGATAGAGAAGGTGAAAGAAGTACTTGAATTTACGCCGCCGGAAATTCTTGCTGACATCATGCAGCGCGGCGTGCATCTCGCCGGAGGCGGCGCGCTCATTCGCGGATTACCGGAATTTTTGGAAAATGCGCTGGGTATCCCCGTCATCGTTGCAATCGACCCCTTGACCGCCGTTGTTCGCGGCACGGGCGTTGTACTCAATGATATGGCCGCTTATCAGGAAGCGCTCCTTCGAAGTGATGATGAACTTGTACCGACCGAATAATCGAGCGGGGCCGCGCAGGCGTCTCATGGCAGTGACCGCTCTTGTGGTGGTTATTTTTATACTCGATCTGGTGACGGGAGGGATCATTCGTCGCAACGTACGCAGCCTTGCGATCCCTGTCATACGCATTTCTACGGGAATGTGGACTACGGTCTTTGCGAACGGATTTTTTTCTTCACGCGCGACGCTCCAAAAGACCATCCAAAGCCAAAGAGAAGAGATCGCCCGTTTACAGGAGGCGGCGGCGACGTACAACCTGATGAAACAGGAAAATGATCAATTGCGCACGCTCGTAGCGATTGCCGAGCGATCGCCCGGAATAACGGCACCCATTATTTCATCGTTTACATCGTCGCCATACGGCACGTTCATGATCGGCGCCGGAACGGCTGACGGCATTGGGACGGGAAATCTCGTCATTTCTCCGGGCGGATTCGCGATCGGCCGTGTTTCAGAGCAGGGAGAGCATAGCTCGCTCATCACACAATTATTCGCACCGGGCACCTCTATCGATGCGTTGATCGGCAGCGCGCCGGTCGTCGTCGAAGGCTCGGGAGGACAGAACGCGAAGACGCGAATTGCGCACGGCATCACGGTCAAGGAAGGCGACCCCGTGACGGCACCGGCCTTGCGCGGCAGAGAGATAGGCATTGTGGCGAAAGTCGACGAGACGGCGGGTGGAGCATACAGCAATGTGTACATCGGTCTTCCCATAAATCTCACAGGGCTTCAATTTGTATATGTCGAAAAATAAAGATATGACATTATTAACTCCAAAATAATATGAACCCGCAGCGGACAACCTTGTTTTTAATGGCAAATCTAGCTTCAGAGGTGTTTCAGGTTTTTTCCTTCAAGAAGCGCGGAGAGTACAGCAATGCTCGGCAAGCAGTGGAACGCGCAGGCCGCATACTTGCACAGTTGAAATCCTACCCCGAAATGGAATCGAGAAAAGCGGAACTGTCTACACTTGAAGAAGTGGTAAACGACAGTGCACGAGCGGAGCCAGTCTTCGATATCTCGGAAGAACAAATGGAGGCGTATTTTTTTCCTTTCACCACGCGTCTGCTCGCGCAACGATAGTGTAGTCGAAGTGGATGCGGACAAGAAATTGGTGCGGATTATTGAATGTGCAGTAGTATACTGATCGACTATGAGACCGGTGCTTTTTTTGATTGGAATAATTGGACTGTTCATTTCGATCTGGCTCACTCTCGTTGCAGCGATCATTCTTGTCGTGCGGTATCCCGCGTGGGAAGTGCTCATTCTGGGATTGCTCGTCGATTTTTTGTGGCTACCATCGGGCTTGCCGCTCTCGCATCTGCCGCTTGCCACGCTCGCCGCGATCATGGTCGTCTGGGCGTTCGAACCGCTTCGCAGCGAGTTTCTGATTCGATAGAACGTGCTCTGATATAGTGCGCCTATGTCGAAAAAAAGCAGGTTCGGTAAAAAAGAGATCAACCCCGATGAGATATTTCTCGATTCCTCGAATCTTCCGGAGCTCAATGAGATGCAATTTGAAGGACGCGTGACTCTGCCTGTTTCGAGGCGGGCACTCTTTTCCGTCGGAACGATATTCATACTCTTCCTTCTTGTATTCTGTTTTCGCGCGGTACAACTGCAGATAGTGAAAGGCGCATCGTATGCGGACATTTCCCGCAACAACACGCTCGACACATCGATTATTTTTGCGACGCGCGGAGTGATCTTCGACCGGACGGGGAAAGAGCTCGCATGGAACGATATTCAAACTGATGCGTCCACGTCTGCTGCTGCCACCACGTCATCGTTCGCGCTCCGCCGCTACATACCTCTACCCGGTCTTTCGCATCTCATCGGTTTCGTGCAGTATCCGAAGGCGGATCGGTCCGGCTATTGGTGGCGTGAGGATTCTACCGGCATGTCCGGTGTCGAACTCGCATTTGATCCGCAATTGCACGGAAAAAACGGAAGCAGCATGATCGAATCTGATGCGCGCGGAAATATCGAGAGGGAAAACATCGTCGCTCTGGCAGAGCCCGGATCCGATCTCAAGCTCTCTATCGATGCCGACGTGCAGAGCAAGCTTTACCGACTACTGTCTGTACATGCGCAAGAGCAGGGATTTCAGGGTGGCGCGGCTGTTATTATGGATGTCGAGACTGGCGAGGTACTTGCGCTTACGAGTTTTCCCGAATACGATCACGCCGCGTTTACCAACGGCACCGTCGCTGCTGTGCGCGCCGCTTCCGTCGACAAACGCACACCGCTTCTTAATCGCGCGATTTCGGGACTGTATGCTCCCGGTTCTATCGTGAAGCCCATCTTTGCAGCAGCACACGGATTGGTGGATATGCGTACCGCGATCGCCGTATCGTCGGACGAATATTTTTATACGATCGGCGGAGGGTACGGCGGGCAAGTGGGACTCGGCATCAACCGGCTCGATCAATACGCGCGCGCCTTCGGACTCGGCAAAGCGACTGGCATTGCGTTCGTTGGCGAAGAGGACGGATTGATACCGACACCACAGTGGAAAGAAGCGACGTTCAACGGCGATCCGTGGCGCATCGGCAATACCTACCACACGGCGATCGGTCAATACGGTTTTCAGATCACACCTATCCAGGCGGTTACGTTTATCGCCGCGATAGCGAATGGCGGCAAGCTCCTCGTGCCGCAGCTTCTCGCTAGTTCGACCCCACAGTATCGCGACATCGGCATCAGCGACGAGAATCTTGCGGTAGTGCGTGAAGGCATGCGGCTTGCCGTCACCTCGACGCGGCAGGATGCCACCGTGAAAGCGCTCAATATTCCCGTCATGCATATCGCGGCAAAAACGGGAACGGCGCAGGTCGGCGCGCACAACCAATGGATGAATTCGTGGTCGGTCGGTTTTTGGCCGGCGGAACACCCGCGGTATGCCTATGCGGTTGTCTTGGAGCGAGCGCCCGCGGGGACAGCTTCTGGCGCCGCCCCCGGCATGCAGCCTTTTTTCTATTGGCTCGCCGCGAATCATCCGGAATACGCAAATCCCGGTGAGTGAGGAATATCATGTGGAGTTCATGTGTTTTGGAGTATAGTTTCAGCCATTATTTCTTGAAAATTTTTCAACACCATGGCGCTATTTTCTTTTTTGAAAGATAGGATACAATACGTGCCCACACCCAGTACCATTATGACTGACGGGCGGATTAGGCGACCTTTCCGAGAACGCCGAGTACGAAGAGGCCCGCAATCTACAGGCGGCGACCGAGGATAGGATCCGCGTCATCGAGGAGCAGCTTTCGCACGCACGCATCATCGAACATTCCAAAAGCAACTCCGTCTCGCTCGGTTCTTTCGTGACGATCCAAAAGCAGGGCGAAAAAGAAGAGCACACCTATGAGATAGTCGGTTCCGCCGAGGCCAATATGCAGGAGCACAAGATATCGCACCGCTCGCCGCTCGGCGCATCGCTTATGGATAAAAAGAGGGGAGACGTCTTTGCGTTCGAAACCCCGAAAGGTCCGCAAAAATACAAGATAGTGAATGTGAAATAGTAGGTAATTTCAAACAAAATGCCCGCGCGGAAAGTTCCGCGCGGGTAAAAAGTACCAGCAATTACCCTCGGTCCATAACCATTGCGTCAAAGAGCTCATCAGGAGACCCAGGTGACTCTTCGGTGGGTTCAGAAACGGGCTTTTCCGGAGTAATGACAGGAATTTTTTTCCAGTTATCCATGGCGCAGACTTTGACGAAATCTTGCGGATTGACCAATCGCAGCCACGTCACATGCGTACACAAAGAAAATGTCGGCGTGTGTATCCTCTCAAATCTTAGTATCTCGCAGCTGATCGTGGTGGCTTCGTCCTCATTTAAGGAGAAAGCGAATGAATGATATTCGCCACCCCCGTCTCTCCGGGGCTTCTTTTCAAAGACCATGACCTTCGCGACGCGCTCGGCGTTCGCCTGATCTCGCACCAGATCATTCGGCGCTTCGATAATGCAGTACACTGTTACTTTTTTCTCGCGGGTCATTGGTACCTCCGGTGTTCGGGCCTGATTTACTTCCAGAGTTGTATCACCGATTTCGACGTTTGCAAAATCAAAAAACCCCGAACGATTGTCGGGGGTCTACGTAATCTCATCTTTCGCCATGAGAAAAATGCAGTCTGTTTTTATGCGGCATGATGTTTGATGAAGGATCGCGCCGATCTTACACCGGAACAATCTCGTCGAGATACCGTACTTTCGCATAATGTATCGCTGCAACGATCGCGCACCGCTCTTGGTGGGGGCGACCCACAACCCGCCGCCTTTGCGCGGGTGATTCGAAAGAATTTCATCGGGTTTGTTCCATACGCCGAAATGATACTGTTTGCGTGTCGCTCCCAGCAAACCGACCGAGGAAAGATCCTCGCGCAATACTTTAAAACCCTCACTCTGTTTCAATAATTGCGTGGCGACCCTCTGAATCCCGCCACGCGCGGAGTACCGCGCGTCCCGCCCTCTCGCCTTGCCGCTCCTCATTCTTATTTTTTTTGCGGGGGGGGGATTTCTAAAAAGGAATGGGCGGCAAAGGCGAAGGGCGGCTTCCTTTTAGGAAAAAGGAAGTGGCGTGATTCAAATACAAAATGGAGCCTCACCATTCTTTTTTCTTTAAGGAATGGCGAGGCGCAAATCTGTATGCGCTTGCCCCAAACCCTCCCATGCGCGCGCAATCATCCCCGCCGTTTTGGGAGAACATTATAAAACGGCGGGGATGGCTCCCTTGAAATGCCGGATTGCTCCCACGAATGCGGACTCAATTTTATAGTCACCCTCATTATTTTTTGATTAGACCGTCAAAAGAATCATCTGGAACGTCGAATTTATACCCCTTCTTTTCCGCCATATCCGCTTCGAGCTGTAAGCATTTCGCTTTAGCACCGGCCAAAGTATCAATCTTTATTAGCTCTCCCGCTAAATATTCCACGGTATCATTTGTTATCCCTATATCTCCAATCAGATAAGAAATATATAAGTCGCTAAAAATGTGCACCTTTATTTTTGGTATCCCTAAAAATCCTACTTGAAAAACCCGAGTATCATCTGATCCTCGGCTAATAAGAATTTTGTTTCCGTCGCCCAGGTTTATCTGGGAAAAACGTCCCTCCTTGTAAGTTTTGCGAGTACTCATATTAAAACTTGGTTGTATCGATTTTATATTTCGACTGAAAATAATCCTTAATCAGGAGATTATCTTTGTATATTTCTTTTAGTAAGGTATGCATTTCGTCCCTCGTTTTGTTTATTTCTTTTTCATCAAGCTTATCAAGTTCAATCCTGTGTACAATCTTGTTTCGTAATTTTCGCAATTTCTCTATTTTGTCCAACCCATCATATCTTTTTGAGAAACGAAGTATTTTTATGGCGACGGAAAAATTCTCTTTGTAATCCGCCTTGTCCTCAATGACATTTTCTATCAACCTCGTGTGTATCATAACATTCCTATAATCCGCCTTTCTGCGTTGGGAATCAAACTGCGCTTTCACCCAGTCATTATGTTTTTTAGGTACCTTCATGGTTTCTTACTCTCTTTTTTACTCGGCAAATATTAATTTTAATTTATCCTCTAGCTTGAGGACGTCCCTTGTTGTGTCATTTACAATAGCCGATGCGATAATCTCTGTTACTCCCTTTCGTAACGTTTCTAGCACTCCGCTTTGCTTGAGAGAAGGAAGTGCATTTTTGATTGTTTCAATGTCCTCCGTGAGAAATCTAGGAACTACGTCTTCGGAGAGCATGGGGCTATTTTCCCTGCCCATTTGTGCTAGAAAATTATTAACCTGCATTTGCACTCCGCCGTGCAAATGTTCGCGAAGTTTTTTGAGTGATTCTGCGGCTTCATTATTTTCCGCAACACTATTTTTTGCGTCCTCATCTAGCGCAACAAAAAGACGAGTTAGTATCTTTCGCTCCTCTGCAAGATTGCCGCCTATCTCCCCAGACCTTTCTATCAGGTCATATATTCTCCGATGAAATCCCAACAGATCGTTTACCGTTTGTTTCCCCGCAAGAGCTGTCTGCATTTCTGGTAACAAGTCATAAACCTGTTTTTTGAATTGCTGATTTTCCGCAACGTCTTTTTGTTGGGCTTCTTCAAGTTCAGTTTCATTCACTTGTCTGCGGTGAGTTGGGAATAGTGGGTTTTCATATCTGCACCGCAAATGATATTCATAGCAACCGGGGAATACTGTCCACCTAAGATTTGCATTTTTCATATCTATTTGAAAACTTATTTTAACAATTCGTCGGCTGATACACCAAGCGCATCAGATAATTTTTTGATTGTCGCAAGAGTAGGATTGCGTTTGCCATTCTCTATGCCGCTTACATACGCCCTATGTACCTCTAGGGCGCGCGCAATATCTCCTTGCGACATTTTTTTCTTTATTCTGATGCGCTTGAGGTTTAGTCCTAGTTTTGAGGATATTTCGGTCATAGAGTTATCCACATTGTAGCAAGTTGTTGCATTATGCGGCAATGTTGCACTATAATGATACAGGCGGAAGCCGCCCCTCGCCTTTGCCGCCCATTCCTTTTTAGAAATCCCCCCCCGCAAAAAAAATAAGAATGAGGAGCGGCAAGGCGAGAGGGCGGGACGCGCGGTACTCCGCGCGTGGCGGGATTCAGAGGGTCGCCACGCAAT
>LCQW01000028.1 GCA_001004345.1 Candidatus Kaiserbacteria bacterium GW2011_GWA2_52_12 | reverse complement strand
TCAGGTGCATTACAAAACAGTATGAAAATTACCAGACCACGTCGTTTTCAAAAGGGAAGTTTATCCACAGGTGCTGTCTATGCAAACCCGCCTAGAATACAGACAGCTGTTTCATCGCAACTTGTCTCGATACCCAATACTTTCATAGATGCCGTTATAGCATACAATGGTGTTCTATGGCTTCCTTGTGGCGAGATGATTTTCCAAAAAACAAAAACCCGCTTGGGTTTTTTCTCTTTACGTCAAAGCCCCACTGGCGTGCAGCTTCTGTCGCGATCATTCTCGCACTATCGGCCGACGTTCTTTCAGCAAGTGTTTCGTATGTATTCAAATTCATTGCCAACGCCGCTGCGGCGCTTCCGTACGGAAATTCATACAATGACCTCATCTGGGCGTGCGCGATTTACATTCTCATTCTCGGGCTTGCCAAAATTCTCTGGCGCATTGCGGGATTTTTTGCTTCTTCATGGGCGATGGGCGCCATGGCGACGGCGCGCCACTCGTTGACCGCGTACGTAACCTTGCACAGTCGCGCGTATTTTTCCGATCGTTTTGCGGGCTCGCTCTCCAATAAGATCAGTCACGCCGCGCGCGGCGTGCGCGAACTCGTCGATCAGATACTCTGGCAATTTCTCGAAGTTGTTGTTATGGCGGCGGCAAGTTTTTTTATAGCATTTACTGTAAACGCGCTCATAGCGTTCATCTTTTTTGGATGGGTCGTGGCGGTCGTGCTCGTCAATGTCATTCTTGTCCGGATGCGCATCCCCCTCACGGTGCATTCGCATAAATTGGAGACGGCTCTCAATGGCGCGACCGTCGATCTCATGACCAATATATCCGCGATGCAGGAATACGCTCGCCGCTCGTTTGAGATCGAGCGCCTCCAGGGTGCGATCGACGTGCGCCGCATCGCCGGCATACGCAACTGGCGCTTTGGCGAATGGATGCGCATTGCCAATAGCATCTTGCTTGTCATTTTCGGCAGCGCGATGACATTTACGGTCGTCAACTTTGCGCGCACGGGCGTCGTGTCGGTCGGCGATGTCATTCTCGTGTTGACGATTATTTTTCGGATCGAAGGCATGCTCCAATCGCTCGGTTCGCATCTTAATCAATTTGCAGAAACATGGGGTGAAGTGCAAGAAAGCCTTGACGAGATCATCGAGCCCCACGAGATACCGGATCGGCCGAATGCCACCGAGCTCCGTGTGCCGAGGGGTGAGATCAGTCTGCACGCGGTCTCGTTCTCGTATACCGGCAATCCTGTTTTTAAAAACATCACACTTACGATCATCGCGGGTCAGCGCGTGGGACTTGTGGGTCGCAGCGGCGCGGGCAAATCGACATTCGTACGACTCTTACTGCACCATCACGAGCTCGATTCGGGCACGATCTCCATTGATGGCACCGACATCGCATCTGTCACGCAGGAAAGTCTTCGAAACGCGATATCGATCGTTCCGCAAGAACCACTGCTGTTCCATCGTTCGGTGCACGAGAATATCGTGTATGGAAAGCCGGGTTCGAGTGAAGCGGAAGTGGAAGAAGCCGCACGACTTGCCTCGGCGCACGATTTCATTATGCGTCTTCCAAGTGGTTACGCGGCGCTTGTCGGCGAGCGCGGGATCAAACTCTCGGGCGGCGAGCGTCAGCGTATCGCCATTGCGCGTGCGATCTTGAAAAATGCGCCGATTCTCCTCCTTGATGAAGCGACATCATCGCTCGACAGCGAAAGCGAAGTGGAGATCCAGCGGGCACTCCACGAACTCATGAAGGGAAAAACCGTCATCGCGATCGCGCACCGACTCTCGACCTTGCGCGAAATGGATCGCATTATCGTCCTCGATCAAGGCCGCATCGTCGAAGAGGGAACACATCACGCAAAAAAGGTCGAATACCGCGCGGCTTGCCGCGCGATAGAGCGAGCGAAGCGAGCACATCCTAATACCGCGGGGCTTGCCCCGCGGAACCTTTATTCAAGACAGTATAGAAGCTTAGTTGCTCCCCCAGTTTCGGCAGTGGTACTATATATGCATGAAAAGCTCGGAAGGGAAACCGTCAAGATTGAAAGACGGGTTTCGCGCCGCAATGGCAGGGGCGGCGTTTCTTGGAGCTGTCGGATCGGTGGAGTTGCCAGCAGGAGCAGCGCCGGCACAGGCTTCACAAGAATCCCGATTGGAAAAATTTGATGCTGATGTGGAGGTGAGTGCGTTCGTTGATAGGATTGCCTCCTGGTCTGTAAATGACGGGGCGATTCCAAGTAGTCGATTTGCGCAACAGTTTGATATTCTAGTAAGTGCATTGCAAGAAAAAAAGTCATATTTCTCGCATAAGCCAACAGGTCTCATGTCACCCGCTATACCGAACAGTCGATTTAGCTCTGAGGCGCGCGAGAAGACACGACGGACAGTTCTTCAAAAATTAAGTACGATGGATATAAAAATAAAACTCGATAACCAGGGAACGGGAACGGCGGAAGGTAGGAGAAAAAACAATCTCAGTTTACTGAAAGAGGTCTTAGAGAAACTACCAAAATAGCAATGTGCGCGGTAAAGGGATCGAACCTTTGACCCTCGTCACGTCAAGACGATGCTCTACCACTGAGCTAACCGCGCATTAATATACCTACAAGAACATTCTACCTAGCGAACCAAAATCAACCGCATCATCCACCGGAGCTAACCGCGCTTTATTAACTATGCCAAAAGTCTAGCAAAAACGACATTTCCTTGCCACTAATGCGACGTAACTGTTGGTTCCAACACCTTTATTCTACGTGCGTGATCGTCGAGTTGCGGTTGAATAGTCTGGTCAAGTCGGCGCTCAATACGGGCAAAGCCCTCATCGACTTTCTTTTCGAGAGAACCAACCTTTCCTTCAAGCGAACCAACCTTTCCTTCAAGCGAACCAACCTTTCCTTCAAGCGAACCAATCTTACCACCAAGCTCATTTCGGATATCCTCACCCTCTTCTTTTATGAGGCGTGCCAATCTATCGAAGCCACTTTCTTTCTTTGTTGCCATGGCAACAATATATCACGGTTCTTCGTGAAATGGTATTTGATACAATCCTCTTATGGAAATCATTCACTTATCAGAAAAGAATGTCACGGAGTGTGCAAAAAGGGCCGAGGAAGTTCTGCGCTCGGGCGGCGTTGTTTTATATCCCACCGACACGCTCTATGGCCTCGGGGCGGACGCATTTTCCGATGACGCCGTCGAAAAAATTTATGCGATCAAAGAGAGAGAAGAAGGAAAGCCGATCCATTGCATCGTCGCCGATCTCGCAATGGCAGAAAAATATGCGGAGGTAAACGATTGCGCGCGGATACTCGCAAAAGAATTTCTGCCGGGCCCCCTCACGTTGGTACTCAAAAAGAAAAAGGGGATTGATGCCGGAATCACAAGGAGAATTGAAACAATGGGTATCCGTATTCCCAACAACGATTTTTGTTTCGCATTCGCACGTGCGTTCGGGGAACCTATTACAACGACAAGTGCGAACAGGAGCGGCGCGCCTTCGGCGCGCCGCATCGATGGCATTCTTGCGGGGCTCGGCGAGAGAGCGAAAGAAATTGATCTTGTTATCGACGCGGGAGAACTACCGAAAAATCGACCGTCGACCGTTGTTGATGTAAGCAGCGGTCACCCCGTGATCCTACGCGAAGGCGCTATACTCGCCTCGGATATTTGGGAGGCAATCCGTGCGGAATTGTAGAAGTAGTCGCAAAATGACACTATTATTCAAGATGTCTGTCAATATTGATTTTTGTTCCATTATATTGTAAGGTCTTTCGGACGCCGTAGGTTATGCAATGGCTTAAAACCTTGCTTTTCCTCGGGTTTCAGTACGTTGACACCTAACATAAGGAGACAACATGAACAGGACAAGTGTTCTGGCGCTTGCGTGTGCAGTGGGGCTTAGCGGCCTCCTTCATGCGCCTGCGTTTGCCGTCGAATACACGACGGCACGTCCACTTTCTCAAGTGGTCACGGCACCGGTCAAAGCTTGCGGGACATTCCCGCAGCTGTTGATGCCGGGAATCGCATGGGGAGCGGATGAGGCGACGATTCTCGCCAATGGCGCGGTCGTCACCGTTCCTCCGACGGGAAAACCCTTCGTGGTGACCCAGCCGGGCAGCATCTTCGCTCAAGAAGGTCTGTCGGTGAAGTTCTATCGCGAAGACAGCGTCATTCGACAGCTCGAGGATCTCCTCGCCTGCCGGACGCCGTTTCTCCGGATGACCGACGGCATGCTCGCGCAAGCGGGTGATGTGCTGTCGCGTATTCCGGTCGTCGCCATCTACAAATTGAGCGACAGCGTCGGCGGAGACGTTCTCGTGGTCCGCGATCGCATCAACGAACTCAAGGACATCAAGAAAGTTGCCATGCAGGTCTACGGACCGCATGTCGCCTATTTCGCGACACTCATGAAGACCGCCAAGGTCGATCTTGGGAGCGTGCAGATCGTCTGGGTCAAGGATATTACCGAGGGCGACACGTCTTCACAGTATCCGGCCAAGGCCCTGCGTGAAGATCCGACGGTCGATGCAGCGTTTGTGATTTCACCCGACGCTGCTGCGCTTATGTCTGACAAGACAGAGAGTGGTGGGGTCAAGGGTGCTCACGACCTCTTCTCGACTAAGCTCTGCGATACGTGTATCGCCGACCTTTACGTCGTCCGCAAGGACTGGGCTGATGCGAATCCTCAAACACTGCAGAAGGTCGTTCACGGCCTGCTGCGAGCAAATGAGGCGACACAGAAGCTCTTTGCCGAGAAGGCGACGCGCAAAGACGAGTTCGAAAAGCTCATGAAGGCTTCGGCCAAGATGCTGCTCGACGACGTCTCGCTCACGGGGCCCGCGGCCGATATGTGGGGCGACCTGCGTATGGCCGGTTTTCGCGGCAACATGCAGTTCTTCACGGACGATGCGTGGCCGCGCAATTTCAATCGTGTCATGCAAGGCGCTGGCGAGGCGATGACCGCTCTCAAGCTCATTTCCAAACCCGCAACCTTTGCGACGGCAGCGCTCGACTATGCTGCACTTTCGACGGGACTCTCCGATGCCGCTGGCGTCGACGTGTCTCGTTGGAACAAGGTGGCGGTCGAGGCGCTGATGCGCGATCGTAAGCAGAAAGGAACGGAAAATGACGGCGAAAAGTTCTATCTCGCCGTGCCGTTCAAGAGAGAGGAAGCAAAAGTCGACGCGAGCCTCTACGTGAAGGAATTCGATGAAGTCATCGATCTCGCGGCGACCTATGGCGGCCTCCTTATCACGATCACGGGTCATGTCGACCCGCAGTCGTACCTAAAGGCCAAGTATGGCAACGGTACGCCAAAGCAGCTCTCCGATATCCGGCAGATCGCCAACACGATCAGCGGGAAGCGTGCGTTCGCGCTTCGCGATGCATTGCTCAAGTATGCAGAGAGTAAGGGTGTCCCGCTTGACCCAAATCAATTTGAGATTATTGGCGCCGGGTTTATGAAATCTAGTAAGCCTGGCTGCAAGATCGAGAATGGGGACATCACTGTATCGTGCGCCGCTTCTTCGGCACTCGAGATGCAAAGCATGCGTCGAGCTGAAATCAGAGCCGTCAACGTGACGGCCGAGATGGAACAGTTCGAAGCCATCGTCGTGAAGCAGTGAGGGGGATGAGATGAGAAAAATCTCACGATTCTTCATTGCATGTGCGGCGCTCGGCTTTCTCGCTGCATGCGATGCTCCACTTGCACCACAAGCGCGGACTTCGGCGTCGGTGCCACAATCTACGGTGGTGCAAACCGCGACGCAGTTCTGGCAATGGCCGCCGCCTGTCACGGACCCGAATGAAAAGGTACCCGTGCTCGGCGACAAGGAGCTGTTCAATGCCAATTGGATGGTGGTGCTCGACAACTCGGGAAGTATGGACACGAGGAGTTGCTCTGGGAACGAAATTCGTATGGTTGCGGGCGGGAAGGCGGTTCACGCATTTTCCCAAAAACGGCCAGACGATAACTTCGGCCTCGTTGTTTTCACGACGAGAGATCCGTATGCCAAAGTGGCGGTGCCGCTGGGCAAAAAGACGCAAGAGAAGATTGGGGAGGTAGTGAGAACTATCAGAGCCGATACCAACACGCCGCTACGTCCGGCGATCAAGATCGCCTTCGACGAGCTCGGCAGACAAAGCAAGGCTCAACGAGGTTTCGGTCAGTATCACATCGTCGTCATTACTGACGGTGAATTCAACGAGGGCGGCGATCCCGCGCCGCTTGTAAAAAATATCGTCACCACTACGCCGGTACAGGTCCACACGGTGGGCTTTTGCACCGGCACGAGTCATAGGTTGAATATTCCCCGCCATGGCGGGACGACGCGCACCTCTACTCCATTCATTCATTAGTACATTTGAAAAACTTCAAAGACTACAAGGAGAAGGACGATGAGGGTAACAACCGTAGCTGCTCTCGGCATTCTTGTCGTAGGGTCGGTCGCCGCCGTTGTCTGGAAGTACACTGCGCCTGTCTTGGAGCAGCGTGCGAAAATCCAAACGAGCGATGCCGCGAGGTTGAAAGGCACCGTACAGATCGGTGTCGACAACTTCATCGGCTATTGGCTATTGTGTTCTCCGCAGCAGCGGACTCTTATGCGCAACGATGGTTATGACCAGAAGTGCGTGGATGACGAAGCTGACTATGCGGGACGCTTCCAGAAATTGAAAGAAGGCAAGCTTCAGTTTGCGGTAGCGACGGTCGACTCGTACGAGTTGAACGCGCTCACATCGCAATACCCGGGGCTCATGGTGACCGTGATTGATCGCTCCACCGGAGCTGATGCTGCGGTCGCGTGCAATGACAAGGTGAAAAATATCGACGACCTGAAGCGAGGCGGCCTCAAGATCGCATTCGCCGTCGGAACGCCGAGTGAACACCTTCTAAAAGTCGTCGGGGCCCGCTTCGACATTTCGCAGTGGCGAGAAGCCGACAAGTCCTGGCGTATCGAAACAAAGAGCAGTGCCGAGGCGGCAAAAAAGTGCCAGGGCGGCGAAGCCGATGTGGCTGTTATGTGGGAACCGGACATTACAAAGACGCTGAAGAGAAATCCGAAAGCGTCCAAGTTGATCGGGACCGATTTTAGCCCGTATACGATCATCGACGTCCTCATCGTGCGGAGCGAATTCGCGACGCGCAATCCTGAGGTCGTGACGAAGCTGCTTAAAAATTACTTCCTGACACTCTCGCATTACCGACAGAATCCGGGAGAAGCGGTCGACGACGCGCTGGCCTATGTCAACGCGAACGCGACTGCCGAGACTCGGCTGACGCAGGATGATGTGAAGAGTGCCATGAAGGGCGTCACATGGATCAACCTCGCGGAGAACGCCACGCTGTGGTTTGGCATTGCCGAACCGGAGCCGGGCACTCTGCCGAAGTTTGCTCTCATAGACGTTATCGAAAGCACCGCAAAAATCCTCACGGATAGCGGTGATTTCACTCCCGGCCACCGGCCACCCGATGATGCCGGTCTCATGGTCCAGTCCAGATTCGTCAAGGATCTGTACGAGACAGGATTGGCATCCGGGGAAAAGGTGGATGCAAAAGATGCCGATTCACTGAGCCGCGAGTTCTCCGAACTCACGGAAGACCAGTGGAAGAGCAACTTTCGCGAACTCGGGACGCTTCGCGTGCGACCGGTCAATTTCCCGTCTGGTACCGACACCTTGTCGGTAGAGGCGCGGGAGAATGTCGATCATATCGCGGAAGCGATCAGGAGTTTCCCCAAAGCCCGTATCGTGATTGAAGGACATACGAGTACGCGCGGCGACAGCCAGGAAAATCTGTTGTTGTCGCAAGACCGCGCAGAAGCGGTCGCTCGGTACCTGCAGGTCACGTTCCGAGTGAGTCCCAATCGGATTCGCGCGGTGGGCTATGGAGGAAGTAAAGCAAAAGAGGTTGTCCAAACTCGCGAAGAAAGCAACAGGGAATACCTGGGCCGGCTTCCCCGTGTCGTGGTCAAGCTCGTAATGGAGAGCTACTGACATGAGCGAGAAACAAAGCACTGCACTCGTACCACTCGACTTTTCGAAAGAAGCGGTATCGAAGGCGGTCTTGAGAGCTGCGGCAGAAAATCCGCTTGTCACACTGCCGACAGCGATAGGAGGGGCGGGCCTCGCAGCCTCGCTACTCCTTGGATGGCCGATCTGGCTTGCAGCTCCGCTGCTTGTCGGACCGGCTCTATTTATCATCAACTACTTTGGGCGGCGGGACGTTCTCGCCGCCAATTTTCTCCAGCAGCTGAATGCGGCGACTCGCGATCAGAGCAAGAGAATGGCGGGCTACCTGCAAGGGGAGTTCACCGAACTCAAATTCGATCGCGGTACGAAGCAGATCGAAATGCTTCAGAAAAATCTAGCGACGATCAAAACGTTGCTGGGAGAAAAGTTCGACAAGGGCGACATGTCGTACGAGTCGTTTCTCGGCCCCGCCGAGATACTTGTCGCACAGACACTCAATGTCCTTAAGGATGCTGCAGCCCAGCTGCGTGCAAATCAGACCTATGATCAAACTTACGACCGCAAGGCCTCCAAAGGCAAGAGTGGCAACGGCAGTGTTGATCGGCGGCGCGAATTGTATGAGGAAGGGACAAAGCATTTCGACGAGCTCATCGAAAGTGCGGAGTCGGCAATCACCGGCCTCGCAGAGCTTGCACATGACGTCGCGAAAATCGGATCCGGCGGCGATCATGCGGAATACATCAAACGGGTGAAGGACGTCGCGTCCCGCGCCGGTTTGTATGTCGACGAAAAACGGATCTGAAACCAACCAAACCCAAACCGAGCAGAAAGGAGAAACCATGACTGCTCAAAACGACGACTCGCAACAGGGGACCGCAACCGCGACTCCCGTTGCAACGGCACCCATCGCGATGGCCACCTTCGATCCGGCACTGTTGCCGGCGGTGGTGACCGAACGCGTGCAAAAGCAAGGCGACCTCATCAATCTCGTCGAGCTGACGCCACAACAGATCGCGGAAGCGAAAAAGATCGTCACGAGCTTCAAGATGGACGACACAGCCGCACTGTTGCGGTTTGCCGCCGATCCTCAGCGCAAGCTGAGCTTGTACGTCGATCAGCTGATGGGTGACATCAAGGTGCGTGAAGCCGGCATCGCCGGCGACATGGCCAAACAACTCGCCTACGGCATCGACCTGATGAAGCTCGACAAAGTGAAGGATCAGATTCTTCACGAGCGTGGGCTGCTCGGCAAGATCGCGGCGAAAGTTCATCTCTTGACGAACTACATCGCGAACTTCTACGCTTCTCAACAGGCGATCAGGACGTTGGTGGATAAGATCGAATCGAAGGCTCAGAATCACATCGCGACGCTCGAGGGCGAGTCCAAGAAATTGGACGGTCTGACGGCGCAATCAATCGCTCAGGTGCGCGGCCTTGCGTCCTGGGTTTTGGCTGGCGAAATGATTCTCATGCAGGCGATCGAGCAGTACCACACTCGGCGTGAGCAAGTGCTCCAGACCAAGGACCCTGTCGAAGCTTCGATCCTCCGCGACATGGCTCGCCAGATCGCGCGGTTCGAGCAGCGGGTGCTGCAGGTCGAGATCGCGTATGTGAAAGCGTCGAGCGTCACGATCCCTCGTGTGCGCTCAGTGCAGGAAGGGATTATCATCGAGATTCAGAACACGTCGGAACAGATCCTATTCCACTTGCCCGACTTCAAGACGGGCATCGTTCTCATCGCTGCACTCAACCGTACCAAGGCGGCGCGCGATGATCGCGAAACGATGGACAAGAATCAGCGACACCTCGACGAGGTGCTCGATGAGGCCATCAACGAGAATGAACGCCTCGCCAAGGAATCCCAAGGCGACGCGCTCGAGCAGGTCCAGCGCCTGCAGAAGACGATCGAGGCGATCAAGCTCGGTACCGAGAACGCGATCAAATACGAGGCGGATTCGCGCGCGAAGCGCGAGGAGGCCCACCGGCTTCTGATCGAGCTCAAGGACGTCGTTCCGACGGCGCTCAAGAGCGCCGACCTCGAATCGGCCGCGCGCACCTAAGGTTGCGCGGAAACCAAACGACCGGAAGTGGGGCGAAGCCCCGCTTCCGGAAACTACCAAACGCAGCTACCCATCAACCATCGAAACCAAAAGGAGAAAATTCGATGAGACGAATCAGTTCTTTCGCGGCAATCGCCGCAGTAGCGGCGATTGCCGCGACAACGCTCGCGCCGCAAACGGCAAGCGCCCAAGCGCGCGAGACGTGCGTGATCGCCAACAGTCACTACACCGGCTGGGAGCCGATCTGGCTCGCCAAGCACCTTGGGCTGTTCAAGAAGTGGGGTGACCAACTCAACGTGACGATCGACGTCACTGAACCCATGAAGTACGGCGAGTCGATCACCCAGTTCGCAGCGAATCAATTCTGCGCACTGGCCGTGACCAACATGGATGCGTTTACTGGTCCCGCTGCCGGCGGTATCCCGACGACCATGATTGTCGTCGGCGACTACAGCAACGGCAACGACGGCCTGCTCTGGAAAGCGACGAGGCGTCCCAACATTCGGGATATCGTCGGCAAAAAAGTGGTGCTCGTCCAAGGCAGTGTCTCGCAGTACCTGCTCTGGCGGGCTGCGCAGATGGAAAACTTCGACTACAAGCGAGTCTCGATCGAAAACGTCGATGACGAAGTCGACACGAAGAACTCGTTTGCATCGAACGGCTCGATCATCGTCACCTGGAACCCGATTCTCATGTCGGCACGCGGCGATAAGAACGCACACATGCTCTTCGACTCCAGCCGGATCCCCGGCGAGATCATCGACGGGATCGTGGTCAACGACAACAAGGCGAGCGTGAACGTCCGCAAGGCAATCGCGGGCGCCTGGTACGAGGCCATGACGATCATGAATGATCGCGGTTCGAAGCGGCAGGCCGAAGCCATCAAATGGATGGCCGACTTCGCCGGCAACACCGTCGAGGAGTTCAAGACACAACTGCAAACGACCAACATGTTCTACACACGGTCGGACGCAGTGCAATTCGCGACCGATGCCAAACTGAAGACAACCATGGATCTCGTGCGGACATTCGCCGCCGAAAATGGTCTGCTGAAGAACGGCGCTGGCGTCGAGCAAGACAAGAATTACGTCGGGATTCAGTTCCCCGATGGTTCGGTCGTGGGTGATCGTAACAACGTGGGGTTGCGTTTCGATACCACGTACATGCAGTAACAGACTGATCTTTCTGTTTTTTCTACGGCTCCCAACGTCAGCACGGTGCTGACGTTGGGGCCGAATTCTTTTCTCGCCTTCGCTCTTCGAGTTTTGGCGCAGACGAAGTCGGAAATCAAGAAAAGTCCCGCCGTGACGGGATTACTCTTGCTTCCTGACAGCCTCGCCCATAGGTCTATGGCCGAGGGAGGCAATGGTCTGAACGACCAACTGCTCTTTCACACCCCTCGATCAAACTCGGGGTAAAAAGGGAGAAGGACCATGCGCAAGCGCGCATTACTCCTCGGCATCCATGCGGAGCCGCCGCGATGGCTGCAGATCGTCTACATGTCGATCGTTCCAGTCATAGCGATCGCGGGATACTACTGGATCTCGAGCAACTACCTTGCGGATAATCCGCATGGCAAGCTATTGCCGTCGTTCATGATGATGCTCCGGCGATTCTTGGTGCTTACCTCATTTAGCGGTATCGACTTCGAGCTTAATTGGGTGTGGGGATTCATTCCCGTGCCCGACATTACGCTCATCGGCAGCCTCTTTTGGGGTGACACGGCGATCAGTTTGTTCCTGCGACTCCTGACGGGCCTCACGATTGCATCGGCCGTCGGGCTCATACTCGGACTCAACATCGCGATGTTCCGGACGCTCCAGTTCCTGGTGCTGCCGTGGGTCACGGTGCTTTCGTTTGTACCAGTGGTTGCCGTCATGCCAATTCTCCTCATCGTACTCGGTATTGGGGAAGAGGCGAAAATCGTTCTCATTATTCTTGGGTTGGTATTTATCATTACCTTGAGCATGTATGAGAAGACCAGAGAGATTGCGCAGGAGCTCTTGGTCAACGCACGCACACTTGGCGCGACCGACCTCGGTCTCACCTATCGTGTCGTGTTACCGATGGTCATACCGGATCTGTTGCAGACAATGCGTCTCAACATGGGCATCGCCTGGTATTGCTTGCTCATGGGTGAGGCAATTGCCGCGCAACAAGGTCTCGGTTATCGCATTTTTCTGTTTCGTCGCGTCGGTCCCGATATGGCAGGCATCCTTCCGTACGTGATCTGTATCACACTCTTTGCATTTGCCATTTACTATCTACTTGGCTGCATTGAGCGTCGATTGTTCCCGTGGAAAACGGATGGAGAAAAACAATGAGCATTTTCCACAACGGCGGATCTGCGGAAGAAGCACAGCACTTCGACATGGTCACAAAGAAGGACATGGTCCTCAATCCCAAAGACCACCTTCTCCATATCGAAAACGTACGCAAGGTGTACGCGGGTCGTGACGGAGCGAAAACCGTTCTCGACAACGTCGACCTTCGGGTGAGTGCGGGTGAATTTGTCGCGCTTGTCGGACCTTCCGGTTGCGGTAAGTCGACACTGCTCAGACTCATTCTAGGGTCAGAAAGGCCGACGAGCGGTGCTCTGTACCTCGATGGCGAACCGATCGGATTTCCCGATCCGACGCGCGGCATCGTGTATCAAAAGTACGGTTTATTTCCTAATCGTACCGCGCTTGAAAATGTGCTTATGCCGCACAAGCTCAAACTGTCGTTCTCAGAATGGCAGAAAAGAAAAAAGGAACTGATCGGGCAGGCTGAGCACTATCTCGAGATAGCCCAGCTGATCGAGCACAAAGATAAGTATCCAAAAGAGCTTTCGGGCGGGCAGCAACAGCGTACCGCAGTGATGCAGCAACTGATCAACGATCCGAAAGTGCTCCTGATGGACGAACCCTTTGGAGCGCTTGATCCCGGCTCGCGTGAGCGAATGCAAGTGTTCCTGCTCAATATCTGGGAGAAGACGGGGAAAACTATTTTCTTCGTCACTCACGATCTCGAGGAGGCGGTGTTTCTGGCGACGCGTGTGGTGGTACTTTCGCAGTACTACACCGACGATCGCACAGACCTGAAGGTTCGTGGCTCGTGCATCAAGTGCGACATCAAGACCGGAACGGTCGGACAAGCACAATCGACGAAATCGAAGCTCGATCCGAAATTTACGGCGACAATCGAGCATCTTCGCGATGTTGGTTTCAAACCCGACCATCTCCACCACGTACGAGAGTTCGACCTCACGCACGCCGATAGTTTCCACACGGTGACACCAGAGGAAGTCAACGGACTCGCGTGTGATTTTCCGAAGTAATTTCTACAGGCCGCGCCTTTGTGCCCGGCCTGTTTTCTTTTCCTGGCGACGTAGGGCGAGTGAAGTGCAGAAGCCCGGTATCTTTTTCATCGGAATAACAATGAGTTCAATTTATCTCAATGTCGATATGGCGTATGCTCGGGTGCTTTTCGCACAGGCGCTTTTCGATCTCGTCTATCTTTTTACCCATGAGACGGGGGATCCGGTCGGTGTAATCTGCCAAAAATCGCTTGAATTCTTCAAAATCACCACGCACATTCTCAAACTGGTCTTTCATCGAACGCTTTCGGTATGCTTCGCGCAGAAGCGCGCCGCCGTTGAATTCCACTTCACATTTGATTCGGTACACACCCCACCCAAGAACGGCTGATTTGAAATCGATGACCTTCTCTATTGCCGGGTCGGCTTCGAGGAGTTTTACAACCTCTTCCTGCAGTTTCTCCGGCATCGCTTTTCCGATCAGGTATGCGCGGTTTTTCACGATGAGCGTAATCGCGGTCGCGGCGAGAAAAACGGAGATGACGATAGACCCGAGAGCATCCCACACTGCACTGCCCGTGTAGTACGAAATCCCGATAGCAAAGGCCGCGATACAAACGCCGGCGACAGCGACGGCATCTTCTAGGCATACGGCGAGCGTCATTGGATCTGCGGCGCGAAAGCGCTCGAGCCATGTTGCTTCCGGAAACGATTTTCGCAGCGTGCGCGCGGCGACATAGAAGGTGTACGATTCGACGACGAGCGAGAAGAGGAGCACGCCGAAAATGAGCGGACTGATCTCAATCGGCTCCGGAAAGACGAGCGATGCGATGCCCTTGTACGCGGTAACGCCGGCGCCGACGAAAAACACGCCGCAGGCGGAAATGAGTGCCCAGAAGAACCGTTCCCTGCCATACCCATACTCGAACGATTCATCGGCTTTTTTGAGCGAACGACGGAGTCCGATGAGAAGGAGCATCTGATTCAGTGTGTCCGCGAAGCTGTGGACCGTTTCCGAAAACATGGAGCTCGATCCCGATACGAGCGCCGCACCAAACTTGCTCACGGTTACCACCGCGTTCCCTCCCACCGCCGTAAGAACGGGCAAGAACCCCGAAGTGTGTTGCAGTGTCATATGACCCTACCGGGAATCGGACCCGGGTTCCCAGCTTGAAAAGCTGGTGTCCTAACCGTTAGACGATAGGGCCTTGACGCGAGTGTATCGTGTTTTACTGTTAAAGTAAATGTGCTAGAGTGGATAATGTATGATGGTTCGAAATGCAAAATACCTTCTTCTAAAGCAAAAGGCAGGTAAGCTCGGAGGACATGCGCGCATTGCGCTCTACGGTAATCCCGGTACGGTGGAAGGGAGAGCGAAGGGAGGCCGAAACTCGCAGTTGACGCATCGGCGTCTCGACACCGGTTTTAAACGTCTTCGGAAGATCAAAATTCCTAAACAAACAATGGCGTTTGCTGAATTTGTCGGTATTGTCATTGGAGACGGTCATGTAGACCGATATCAAACGACCATCAGTACTAATTCTGAGACCGATTTTGCTCATGCTGAGTATGTTCGTAATCTGGCCCACACTCTCTTCGGTATACCAGTCACCATTAACTCGCGATCTTCATCGCTCGTCGTTGCGGTTGTTATTAGCTCTAAGGCAGTTTGTGATCTCATGTGTCGACAAGGTATTCCCCAAGGGAGCAAACAACGTCTCGGTATACGTTTTCCGGACTGGATTGTAAAGAGTGGAGAATACACCAAAAGTTGTGTGAGGGGATTATTCGATACGGATGGTTGTGTCTTTCTGGATACCCATCGAATACGGGGAAAGTCGTACCAGTCGGTGGGTATTGCATTCGCAAATAATGAGCCGACCGTTCTTGCCTTTTTCCACGATGCTTTAGTCGATCTTGGTCTGCATCCTACCCAAACCTCTCCACATAGGATATTCTTGCGTAGAAGACGGGATATTGAGGCTTATTTTAGGCTCGTAGGGACATCAAACCCTAAGCACATGGCACGTTTCTCGGCTTTCAGAAAAAAGTAACCACGGAGAGGTGGGTGAGTGGTCGAAATCACCGCACTCGAAATGCGGCGTCCTGGAAACGGGACCGAGGGTTCGAATCCCTCCCTCTCCGCCAGATTGGCAACTTTGAACCGAAGTAAAGTAACGGTTTTTCCAGGAATAGAAAAAACGATCCTTCATGGATCGTCTTTTCTTTGGTTAACTCTTTAGGGGAGTGAGTATTTAGGGGGATAACTTCCTATTGACTTACTTTATATGCCGATATAAGATACAAAGCGATCCCAATATAAACAATTAAAAGTCGCTATAGTTAATAAAAACAATCAATATGGCAAATATTAAGACAAAAGAGATAAACATACTCCCCGATCGAAGCTTGATGCCTAAGATCGGACAAACCGGCTATTCTGTTAGCCAAGCTATATCAGAATTGGTTGATAACTCGATTGACGCTCGTGAAGATGGTAAGGCTCTCGTTGTCGAGATTCAATTCGATAATGGGAAGAACATGATCGAGATCTCTGATGACGGAGTCGGCATGGACGAAGAAACTGCGGCCAACAGCATTAAGCTTGCGCACTCCGCGAAAAAAAATAAACTTGGTGAATTTGGTCTCGGTCTAAAAACCGCAGCAATGAGTTTAGGAAAAAAGTTTCAGATCCTCACCACACAAAAAGGCAGTGATGAAGAGTATATTTTAGAATTCGACGAAGAAAAATGGTTAAAAAGTGGAGACTGGACTAAGCACGAAATGAAAGTTAAAAGTGGAGTCGATAAAAAAAGATCGAACACGACAATTCGTATAAAAGATCTCCGTTTTAACATCTACCCAAATTTATCAGGCAATCTCAGAAAAGAACTTTCTACTCGCTTCGCCCCTTTCATAGAAAATGGTGAGGTCAAGATCAAAGTAAATACAAAATGGTGCGAACCGGAGCCACTTAACTTGAAAACTGAATATCACGTGCCAGACGGTAAAGAACAATTTCGAATGAAGTTGGAAAGTGGTAATGAAGTTCGAGGATGGAGAGGACTCCTTAGGACAGGCTCAAACAGAGGTGATTATGGTTTTCGAGTTTTTCGACGCGGCCGTTTAATCATGCAGTTTGCAAAATTGGGCTTTAATCCTCACCCTGAAGCTCGGCAAATTACTGGAGAAATTCATCTGGATCATGTTCCTGTCACTCACAATAAACGTGAGTTTATTGAAGAATCGCCCTTGTATCAGGAGATTGTTAGCGAGGAGGGAATCTTTTGGAAATTCATGCGAGACCTTGTTCGTGAGGCAAAAACTTCTGAACGAAAAACACAAATCGATCAAGGTATTTTGGATAAAATGGAGATCCAAAAGGACAACATAATGAAAGCCATTAAAAAGATCCCTCAACTTAAGGAGTATGCATTTCCGGACTTGAAAGAAAAAATAAGGAGTAAGGCAGGGGAAAACGAAGGGCTTACAGATTTAGAGATAGAAAAAAGAGATCAGAGAGACGTCGTCACGATTGAGGAAGAACCAATACCGCAAGATGAACAAAATCGGAAAGCAAAAAAGAATCAAGTTCGCAAAACTTACTATGTAACGGTGAATGGAAAAAAGTTTAAAGTTACGCATGGGTTTGCAGATCTAAAAACCGATGACCTATTGAAAGATGTAAAAGTTGATGACGAAATTGGAATTCAGGTTTTCACGAACGTTGCCTTTCCAGCATTTGCTAGTACAACGGACCATGTCTTTTATGGCACGTGGCATATCGCGGAAGCAATAGCAGAAGTTATGGTTGAAAAAAACAACAGACCACTCAAGGAAGTTAACGAAATTCGAGATTTAATTCTTAGGTCTAGCTCCGAAATTACTCAAGAGCTCAATGAGGTTGAAAAAGAAAAAAAAGTCGCAGAACGATTAAAGAAAGAATACGAAGAGAAACTGGCAAAAATAAAAGCAATCGAAGATAAACACCTCGACGTTAAGGCCTAGTAGCACTATATAAAGTTAAATTTATGGCAAATTATCACGTTACAAAAGACAAAGAATCGGGTGACTGGAAAGCAAAAAGAGAAGGTGCAGATCGAGCAGCTGCTCATTATGATACCCAAGCAGAAGCTGAGAAAGCGGCAAAAGAGTTTTCTGCGAATACCGGAGGAGGTGAAGTAAGAATCCACAGTCCAAAGGGACCAATCCGAGATAGCGACACTGTTGCGCCGGGTCATGACCCAAATCCACCTATAGATAAAAAACATTAATTTTATGAATGATCGACAACAAATAATTAAAGAAATTGAAGATTTACGGGGATCACGTGTTATTACCTATGTCACAAGCGATAGACCGGGAATAACCTCAATGATTGACCCAACAGATTTGCGAGAGATTTTCGATCATATTAAAGATATTCCCAAAGATACAAAAATTGATTTATATATTTATAGTCGCGGTGGAAATTCCGTAACTGCATGGGCTCTTGCAAATCTTATCCGCGAACACACCAAAGATTTTAATGTTCTAGTGCCTTATCGTGCCCACAGTTGTGCTACTGCTATTGCAATTGGATCAAATGAAATAATTATGGGACGAATGGGAGAGTTAGGACCAATAGACCCAACACTTTCTGCAATAGTTTATAATAGGCGGGGAAAAATAGACAGTGTTTTGAGTTGAACTCCCCATTGACGGCGCGGTGTAAAATACGCCGCATATGAAGAAAAAGTTCACGTCAG
>LCQW01000027.1 GCA_001004345.1 Candidatus Kaiserbacteria bacterium GW2011_GWA2_52_12 | reverse complement strand
AATGCAAGGAGTGTTTTTTCTTTCGGGGTTGCTGGCGTACTCGCCAGTGCGTGGGGCTTTCTCCGAGCGTACGCTTTAGTTTCGCTTCACCACGCACGCAGAGCGTGCGAAGTCATTACCTCACTTTGTTTTGGAAAAAGGTGCGAGTTTGGTACAATAGAGACACAAAAGACCTGTGGATAACCCGATGTGATACAATCGCGTTATAATTATAAGTAATTGCGTACGCACATGGCCACACAACAAAAAGTTACGATTTATTCAACGCCAACATGTCACTTCTGTCACGAAGCGAAAGAATTTTTTACCGCCCACAAAGTGCCGTTTACGGATTACAACGTTGCGAGCGATCTTCCGCGGCGTCAGGAGATGATACAGAAAAGCGGACAGATGGGCGTACCGGTCATTTATGTAGGCGACCAGCTCGTTGTCGGCTACGACGAGGAAAAATTGCATGAATTACTCGGCATATAGTGCCTGTCTGGTGCTCTCGAGAGGAATCGAACCTCTATCAAACCCTTAGGACGGGTCCGTTCTGATCCATTGAACTACGAGAGCTAGTGAGGAACAAAATAAGAATATCCCATATTCTTATTTTTTCCGAACGACGCTCTCAAAATCCCGAAAGGCTTACGAGAGCTAAGCACTCACTCTAGCATTTTGAAGTGGTACAATAAATGCATATGGATCCGAATCGGAACATGTTGAACGACATCTTTAAGATGACGAAGGAGAACAACGACATGCTCCACGGCATGCGTCGGCGCGCATTTGTCGGGAGCCTGTTGAAATTCATCATCTGGGGGGCGATTTTTATAGCGCCGATCTGGTTTTACATGACGTACCTCAATGAGAGCATGCAAAAAATGCTCACGGCGTTTAATCAAGTGCAGGCGACTGGTGTTTCCGCGCAAACGCAGCTCGGGAGTTTCCAAAATATGTTCAAAGAATTCACCGATAAAATATCGTTTTTTCCGCACCCGGGTACCCCTACGCCGCAGTGAACGAGAATTAATGTGCCCAGAGTCAGACTTGCACTGACCACCCCCCGCTCTTCAGGCGGATGCTCTAACTACCTGAGCTATCTGGGCGTGCGGCTACTGTAACACAGATAGAGAGTACGAAAAGGTGCGACCCATCACATTTGTGTGATGGGTCGTTGCGTCAGATTTTTCTTGGATAAAAACACTCCGGCCAATCCGGCAGGTATCCCATGTAATGGCACCATGACCATAGGGCGAGCGCGGCCGTGAGCCACAGGAATCCGTACCCGACGGCGTTGATCCATTCGAGTCCGAAGTCGTTCGCATACGTATATGTTGCTATAAGACTCGGCATTTCAATGAACATTTTCGCCTTCGCTACCCTACTCGATTTGAAAAGCAGATTGTTCGTGTATCGCATTTCGATGACAACGGCATGGTAGATGATGAGCAGGATTATCGGCACATATCCCAACCAATGATCGATGCTTACGAGACCGATTGCCAGAAAAAATGCGCACAGGTTCTTATCTGCAGCTATGTCAAACTCTGCTCCAAGCAACGACGAACACTTCCATAGCCGAGATAGATACCCATCAAACCAATCTGTCAGAGCAAGTGCTATTGCCGCGAGGGTGAAGGCGATGGTATGTCCCGTCAAAAACAGCGGCACGAGCGGTATGACCGAATAGTATCGGATCGTTGTGAGGATACTGGGAACATGGCATCGAACACTGCGCCACACAATGGTCTTCCCGGGTGTTTGCACCATTTCGCGTTCTCCGCTGCGGACGATAATTTGTCTACACAAAGCCTACCGTCTCATAGGGGCGGGTCAAGCTCTTCGAGTGGTGGACGGATTAAAAACCCATCGTGTAGGTCATCGCGCTTCCAGTCCCGGCGAGCCATTTTGATGCGTCGAGTTTGACCTCTTTTGTCGCGCCGAGTTCTTTATATTTGAGCGCGTTGTGCTCAAGGGCGTAATCGAGGATGCGCCTCGTGATCTCGACGTCTTTGAGACAATACTCGCGTACTTTTTCTACCTCGCCCGCGCGCCACCACTGCACCGATAGCGACCCGTTGGCGATTTTCTTCGTCCCGAGCGTGCCTTCGGCGAGCGCGTCGAGCTTCAGACGCCGTCCGAGTGTCGCGTGTACCTCCGCCATGATATCGAGGCTCTTGATGCGCGAAAGATCGCCGGGGTAATACTTATTGAGAAGTGGAATGTCGAAATGGTTGGAATTGTAGCCAACTAAAATATCGGTGCGCTCAAGAATGGACCACAGCGCCGAGAGTTCATCGACGAGATAGCTTGAATACTGCCCTGTCTCGGAGTCATGCACGGCGACGAGGGCGATGGTGAGGTCCGCGGGGTCGTTGGAGCCGGTATCCGACATCCAATTTGCCGTCTCGATGTCGAAGGTGATCACTTTCATAGTTCTACCCAAGTGAACTGAACAAATGTTCGGCGATGCGGTCGGCGGGGAGGGTGATCTCATTGCCGGTCGCGAGATTCTTGACCGCGTAGCGTCCGCTCTCGCGCTCTTTCGCGCCGACCGCGATCACGAATGGGATCCTCATTTTGTCCGCCTGTTTTATTTGGTCGCCGATGCGTTTGCCGGAGAAGTTGACGGCAATCGTGACGTCTTCTCGCCGCAGACTTTGCGCGAGTTGTACCGCGTGTGCGGTCGCATCAGTTTCCACGATAGCGATCATGAGCTCGGTTGCCGGCGCATAGACGGGCAGAAGGTTGTGCGCCTCCAAAAAGTCGCGCGCGGTCACGTCGCCCATACCGAAGCCGACCGCGGGGATTGATCCGCCACCGAAGGAGGCGAGGAGATTGTCGTAGCGGCCGCCACCGAAGAGGGAACGGCGGTTATTCTCGTCGGTATCGAATACTTCAAACACCATGCCGGTGTAGTAATCAAATCCGCGCGTGATCTTAGTATCGACGATCATGTTGTTGATGCCCATGTGCCCGAGTTTCACTCGGAGGTCTTCGAGATATGCGCTCGAAGTCGTGCGCTCCAATTCTTCTATGAGTTTTTGCGCCGAGCTGTCGACGAGTTCCCCAAGCTCTTTTTCAAAGTCGTCCATCTTTGCCCGTCGATCAAGAATATGCGTCACCGCGGCGCGCTGGCCCGCTTCGATACCGACGGAATCATATATGGCGTCCAGTATGCGACGATCCGAAACGCGTATCTCAAAATCGCGCTCCTCGGCGCTCATGCTGCGCAGGATGCCGTGCGCCATTGCTATTACCTCCGCATCCGCTTCGACACCAGGCGAGCCCACAATGTCGGCGTTGAGTTGCCAGTGTTCGCGAAGGCGGCCTTTTTGCGGGCGTTCGTAGCGAAAGACATTGGCAATCGTGTACCAGCGCGCGGGGAAGGGGATCTCTCTCGCGCGTGCGGCGACCATGCGCGCGAGAGTCGGTGTCATCTCGGGACGAAGCGTCACCTCACGGTCGCCGCGGTCGGTGAATGTGTACGTCTGCTCGTTCACTATTTCTTCAGACGTTTTACTTCGGTACAGCTCGGATGGCTCCAAGACCGATGCCGCGTATTCCTCGTATCCGAAAAGCTCGCAGACGCGTTCCATGTGCTCGAACAGATAGCGCTGAATAAATTGGTCTTCAGGATAAAAATCGCGAACGCCCTTGTATGGTTCCATTGAAAGTTTTTCACGTTTTGCCATGGGCCCATTATGCTATACCCCTTACCACTTTCCAAGGAAAGTGGTAAGGGGTATACTCGCGCCACAATGAGAAGGGCGATCATACAAGTGCGTTACGCAATACAAAAATCTCATCCCGGCCTTGGGCACGGTCTTTTTGCGATACAAGCGATCCCAAAAGGAGATTTCATCATAGAATATACCGGAACAAAAATACCGACGGAGGTCGCGGATGCGCTCCCGACGCGCTATCTTTTTGAAATAGATCGGAACTGGACGATCGACGGCAGTGTGCGCGCCAATATCGCGCGCTACATCAATCATTCGTGTGAATCGAATTGCGAAGCGAATATCGTGGATGGCCGCATTCTCATTAGTGCGGCGCGCGATATCGAAAAGGGCGAGGAGCTGACCTTTGACTACGGCAAAGAATATTTTGATGAGTTCATCAAGCCAACTGGCTGTAAGTGCGCGAAATGCGCGCGGTTCGTCGAAACGGTCGTTGCGCGGTGAGCTTTTGTTCAAAAAGCGCCTATGCTACACTTTTAATCATGAAAAGGGGAGTTACTATTTTTTGGATAGGCCTGTTCGTACTTATTGTGCTCGGCATTGGTGCATCGTTTTTTGCAAAGGCCGGACCGAATAAGCTCGATAGTTTCGCGCAGTGCATAAAAGACTCGGGCGTTATTTTCTACGGTGCGTTCTGGTGCCCACATTGTCAGAATACGAAGAAGATGTTCGGTACAGCGCAAAAGTACTTGCCATATATAGAATGCTCCACCCCCGATGGGCAGGGTCAGCTGCAGATATGCAAAGATAAGGGCGTTACCAACTATCCGTGGTGGACGCATCCCGCGACATCAACGGTATTGACCGGCGAACACACGCTGCAAGAGCTCGCCGATTTCTCGAGCTGCACGTTGCCCAAGTAGCATCTATGAGCGTCGAAACGCTGAACTATCTTGTTGCGCTCGTGGCGGTCGTTCTCCAGATAATTACCGTCGCGTTGTTTCTTGCATATCTATTGCGTAAACAATACACGTTCCTCGACGACGTGATACGGCCGGTCGGCGAGTGGGGGATATGGATCGGGTTTCTAACGGTACTCGGCGCGATGGGGATATCGCTCTACTATTCGGAGATCCTGGGTTTCGAACCGTGCCCCTTGTGCTGGTGGATACGCGTGTTCATGTATTCACAGGCCGTTCTTTTCGCGGTAGCACTTTGGCGAAAAGATACAAACGTGACCATGTATTCGATCGCACTTTCGGTAATCGGCTTTACTGTCGCCCTCTATAATCACGCGCTCCAAGTGCTCCCGTCGGGATCGCTCCCGTGTCCGGCAAGCGGCACCGTTAGCTGCGCGCAGCGCATCATTTTTGAATTCGGTTACATCACATTTCCACTACTCGGCGCCACGCTCTTTGCCTTCCTCATCATCGTCATGCTCATCGTCCGCCGCCGCGCTTGACCGCAATAGGGGGAGTGGTACATTTGTGTGGGAAGTAGAAATCAACCAGAGGGGAGCTTGAAAGATGAAACGTTTCGTGGCGGCAACACTTCTTTCACTTACAGTTCTCGCTTCATTCCCGGCGATCGGATATGTCGACGAACGGGATGAGCAACCCACGACACCGATCACAGAATGCGTGCTCAAAAGCGAGGCGACTACCTACGCCAAAGCGTATGTTGCGGAAATGATCGGGATCGCAAAAAGGAACGGGCTCACTCCGCGAGAAGGGGCCGAAGAGAGACTGTTGCAGGTCTTCTTGGAAGCGATCGGGAAGGGCCACCTCATCGTTGATCGAGCAGAAGATTGTCCGCAAGACAAGAAAATGTATTATCTGGACGACAAAAACTAAAAACAGAGCCCGAGTCGAAAACAAGTCCCGTCAAATGGCGGGACTTTTCTTTGATAAAAACACTCTCATATTCTTAAGAATGTGAGAGTGTTTTATATCGGTGTGGAGCCTCTTTTTATTTATTTACCGCACAATTCCACGTGCGCTTTGAAGGCGGCGATATATTTTTGAAGAAGCACTTTTGTTTTTTCGTCTTTGAGGACGCCGTTTTCTATTTTTTTGTCGGAATTATCCAGATGAAATTCTGGTGTTCCCATCAGGCGCGCGCCGAAATAATTCATAATTCTCTTCAGATCATACTGTGCGACGATGGTGCCGCGCGGACCGCCTGAAGCGCCGCAGACCGCGACTGGTTTTGCGCCCCACGGGTGTTGCCCAAACGGGCGCGACGTCCAATCGATACAGTTTTTAAGCGAACCGGGGATACCGCGATTGTATTCCGGCGTCGCAATAATGATGCCGTCTGCATCCGCGATCTTTTGTTTGAAAGCTGCAACGTCGGCGGGAAATACAGCCTCCCGCTCTGCACTGTAGAGAGAAAATTCGGGAACTCGTACTATTTCGAGATGCATGTTCTCGGGTGCGAGCGCTGGCATAGATTCGGCCAGTTCCTTATTGAGGGATTTTTCATTCAGACTGCCATAGATGACCAGAATATTCATCCCGTTAGAAGTAGGAAGCTTGCGCCTCCAACTTGACTAGTATGTTTGGTAAAAAATCGACTACCGAAACACATGCAGACATTATACTACTGTCAGAACTTCCGTAACTTCTAACGGGATTCATACTTACTTTCCTTTTATCATACTTCGCTCAATGTCTGCGATAGTGCCACCGACTTTTTTGCCGGGATTGAGAACACCCAGCGGATCGAATATCTTTTTTATCTGCGCGAAGAGTTCAATCATCTTTTCACTGTACATGATGGGAAGGAACGGCGTCCGTATTATGCCATCATTGTGTTCACCGGTGATGGAGCCCTTATATTTTGCCACGAGCTTGTACACCTTTGGCGTGAGTACCATGATCTCCCGGCGTGCCGCGGGATCGGCGAGATTCATGAGCGGGATGATGTGAAAATTGGCATCGCCGATATGGCCCGCGATCGTGTATATGAGATGATGCTCCTGCATAATGGTGTTCAATTCCGGAATGAAGCGCGGGTAATCGTCGGGATGTACGACAAGATCGTCGATGAATGACGCCGCGTGCAAGCCGCGCAGGTTCTTGCGAAGTAGGCTGAAGCTTTCGCGCCTGATGGTCCAGTACTTGGCAGCCTGTGTCTCGCTCCGCGCGATCTTCGTTTTCACGGCGAGGCCGTCGAGTGATGCCGCAGCGGCTTTCGCTTTCTCGAGCGCTTCTTCGGCCGTGTCTTCGGCGAATTCAGCCATGACGATGAGCTTCGGCACGCCGCCCGTCAGCGCCATCCACATTTCCGGAATGAACGCAAAACCGAGCTGTATCATTTGCACGATACCGAAGTGACCGATGATCTGCGGAATGAACCTGACCGCGAGTTTCATGGTCTGGTCGTCATACGATTCGAACGACTCGGGTCCGAATTTGAGCACGCGGTGGACGATATCCGGAAGTATCCCCAGATCGGTCAAGAAGACGACGAGCATCGAGCGATGACCCTTGGTTTTCACGAGCCGTATTTTCGCTTTCGTCACAAGCGCCAAGGTGCCCTGCGAGCCGGCGATGAGTTGATTGAGATCGAATGTTCCAGTTTTTTCATCAACAACGTCCCAGAGTGGATAGCCGGCAGAATTTTTTGTGACATTGGGACGCGCCGTTTTTATCTCCTCGGCATGCTCGGTGATAAGCGCATGTACGTCACGATAGATGTTACCTTCGAATGAATCTTCTTTTTCTTTGACCGCTAATTCTTCGGGTGAAAGTGCGCGCACTGTCGTTTTGGTACCATCAGACAGCACGACCTCAAGCTCCTCGACGTATCGGTTGGTCTTGCCGTAGCGAAGCGTAAGTTCGCCGCCGGAATTGTTGGCTACCATGCCGCCGATAGCGCACAGATTGCGCGATGCTGGATAGGAGGCGATGATCTTACCTGTTTTTTCCAGCGTCTCTTTCTCAAGGTCGCGATAAAAAACTCCCGGCTCGGCCACCGCGAAATCCCGCGTGATCTCGATGATGTGGTTCATGTATTTCATAAACACCATCGAGATAGAATCGGTGAGGTCGCCACCGGTCATATCGCTACCGGCCGAGCGGCCGGTGACCGAAACCTCTCTCCCTGCACTTTTTTCTTCGTGTGTGAATGTTACGACCGCCGATACGTCGTCGGCGTCTTTGGGAAACACGACGACTTGCGGCGTGCGTTCAAAAATACTCGTATCGCGGCTATACTTGAGACGAGTCTCGCCGTCATCTACTGCATCTCCTTTTATTATCTGTGCGATGCTGTCTCGGAGCGTCATCTGTGAAAGTATATCAGCAAAAAAGAAGACCTCTTATGAGAGGCCTTCTGTGGGGCAGTAGTGGTCAGGAATTGAGGCCGCGCTCTTCCATGATGAGCCGCAGTTCCGCGACGCCGGCGAATGGGGACAGATCGCGCTCGTAGCAATTCAGCACGTGTGCTTTCATTGCTTCGACCACATCTTCTTTCGTCATGCGTAGTATCCTGAAACGGGGCCCGGGGGTTGCATTACCGACCCAGTCAGTGATAAGACGGTTTACATCTTCGGTGTCGAAGAGCCAGCTGTCCTCGATCTGCTCCTCGAATATTGTATATTTTCTCGGCGTATAGCCGATTGGTTCGTCTGTATCCGTCACTTGATCCACGACATCCTCCTACCTGCACTATGCTGCCAAATTGCAGCTTTGGCTATTAAAACCTATTGTTATCATCGAGTCAAGCCAGCTCTCCGAATAGGATACAATGGAGGGGAATGAGGCACTCTCGGCACATACACCACGCGAGTCATACGTTTGTATTGAGCTATCCGCTGTCGCTCTCGCACCGGCTGTATACAATCGTGCTCGGGCCGCTCCTTATCGTTGCGCTGATGTACGTGATTTACAGCGCGTATCCGGTATTCGCGCCGCACAGCTCCGAGGTCGTGTCTTTTTCCACCATGGCGCAGGGTGCTCTCTATACACTGGGCCGTATCACGGTCGCCTATATTTTTTCGCTCATCTTTGCGGTCCCGCTCGCACTCCTCGCCATCTCCAATAAAACGCTCGAGGCGCTGCTCTTGCCGGTATTCGATGTGATGGAGTCGATTCCGATCCTCGCAGTATTTCCCCTCGTCATCGTGGTTTTCCTGCAATTCAACTTTCTCAACGGAGCGGCTATCTTCATTCTGTTTCTCAACATGCTCTGGAACATCGTCTTCGCGCTCGTCGGCGGCCTCAAGATAATCCCGAAAGATATCGGATATGTCGCGCACGTGTTCGGACTTCGCGGTTTTTCATACATTCGGAAACTCATTTTGCCCGCCGTTTTTCCGCAACTCGTCACCGGCTCCATCCTCGCGGTCGCCGACGGATGGAACATCATCATCGTTGCCGAAGCGCTGCATTCATACATGCCGGGGGGGACGCCCGCGCAAGACCTATTCGGCATCGGAAGTATTTTGGTGTCGGCGGCGGCGAATGCGCAGAACGGCATTTTTCTTACAGCCGTTCTGATAATGGTCGTCATGATAGCGTTCATCAATTTCTTCGTGTGGCAAAAATTACTGCACTATTCGCAACGTTTTCGATTTGAATAACATGAACAACGTCATTGAATTTTCGGAAGTAGGGAAGCGATATGCGGGAGAAAAAAACGCCGCCGTGCGGCGGATGTCGTTCGGGGTCGGCGAAGGGGAATTTGTGTGTCTGGTAGGGCCCTCCGGCGGCGGCAAGACGACGGTCTTGAAACTGATCGCCGGCCTCGAGGAGCCGACCAATGGCATCATCAAGAAACCGGCGAATGTTGCCATGTCATTTCAGGCGGGCGCACTCTTTCCGTGGCTCACCGCATTTGAAAATGTCGCGCTCGGATTACGGGAGAAGAGTATGCCCGAGGAAGAGCTGGCGCGCACGGTGGATCGCCAGCTCGACATGCTCGGTATTTTTCAATATCGCGGCAAATATCCCGCCGATCTCTCCGGCGGTCAACGTCAGCGCGTGGGTATTGCGCGGGCGCTTGCCGTCGATCCGGCGGTACTCCTCCTCGACGAGCCATTTTCCGCGCTCGATCCGAAGACGACCGCCGAACTGCACGACGACCTCATACAGGTCTGGCAGCGAACGAAAAAAACGATCGTCATGGTATCTCACCTTATCGAAGAGGCGGTCTCGCTCGCGGATAGGGTCATTCTCATACGCGAAGGCACCATCGATTCCATCTACAAAATAGAGCTGCCGTATCCGCGCCGTGAGAACATCGGTTTCCACCACGACGTCATGCACATCCGCAAAGAGTTTTTCAAATGAACTACCCGATCCGTTCTGCGGCGTGGTAGCTCATTTCATCGTGGGTGTGCTCATGTGGGACTTACGAAATCCCACATTTCTGTTATAGTCCTGCGCATGGAGCTATATCATGTGCTCAATCGAGGTGTCGATAAGCGTACGATTTTTAACAATACCGCTGATCATGCGCGTTTTGTCCACGATCTGTATGAATTCAACGACAAAAAGCCAGCTCCAGACGCATACCGTCGCGGTACGTGGGACTTCGTAAGTCCCACATCGGATGACAGAAAGAAATTAGTTGATCTGCATGGTTGGTGCCTGATGGGGAATCACTATCATTTACTTGTTTCTGAACGAAGAGAGGGCGGCATTACTACATTCATCCGCAAATTGAATATTGGGTACGCGAAATATTACAATGATATCCACAAACGAACAGGGACGCTTTTTCAGGGCCGCACCAAAAAGATACTCATTGAACGTGATGCACATTTTCTGCATATTTTGCACTATATTCATCTTAATCCGCTCGATTTTGTAACCGGAGCAAGGGGTTGGCGTACCGGGCGACTTACAAATTCAGAAGGTGCTCTTGAACATCTAAAAAATTATCGTTGGAGCAGTTTTCAAGATTATTGGGGAAAGAAGAACTTCCCATCCATTTTGAGGAAAGATTTTTTTGAAGATGCATATGGTGGCGTTAAGAAAAAGACCGAGTCATTTCTTAAAGATATGGAATGGGATGCCCTAGAGACATCACTTTTAGAATAATGTGGGACTTACGAAGTCCCACATTAAGTATACTCCGTATCATGAATATATTATGCAATACTTTGGAAAGGTTGACAATTTACCTCAATCTGATATACATTGGGAGCTTAACGGTGCCTTCACGGGGTACATGGTAAGCCCCATATTAGGTTTTCATTAGTAGTCATTAATTTATTGGGATCATGAATATTTCTAAACAAGTTTCTCTTTTTACCAATCGCGCGGTTGCAGCAACCATTGTTTCCCTCGCCCTCCTCGCTGCTCCGGCAGGATTTGCGTTTGCCTCCGTTACGACGACGCTCAGTCCGACGGGCAACGGCAATTTTAGTTCATGGGACGGGGACTCAAATGACGTTAATGATAGTGACCCGGTAGATTGTGAGGACTCTTCTGCGGATGGAAATGACAATGTTTCAACAAGTGTTGTCAACGAGCGTGAGTCCGTAAATTTGAACGAATCGTCGATACCTAATGGCAGTACCATAACTGGCGTTGAAGTATTTGTGTGGGATCAGGCACCAACCACAGCGGGAGGCACGTACCAAACATTTGTACATAACGATGATACGAATATAACTACGAACTCCGGCGTCGACCTTGCGACAACCGGTACGGGAGTGTGTACAGCTAAAAGTCAGGTTATAGACGTTGCCGATTTTGTAAAAGACAGTGGGACCGACCTCGAGATTGGCGTTCTAAAAACTGCTACAAACGGTAGTAAGGTATGGATCGGGGCCATTCGTGCCATTGTCACGTATACACCCATCACAATAATCGCGTCTTCAGGTGTGGGTGGAAGCATCACGCCAAGCGGGACACTCGAGGTAGACGAGGGAGATGATTACCCATACACAATGGCTCCAAGCGCCACATATATTATTGATGATGTCGAGGTGGACAGTGTCTCAAGTGGTCGGCTCAACGAATACGAATTCGCAAATGTTGCTGTCAGCCATACCATCGGGGCGACGTTTGAGGGTGGATGGACTGCCCCGAGCGTTAATAGCGATAACAGTAGTGTTTCGAACCCCGATACGCTATAGATCATAAGTAAGTGTTACCAGCGGCGCGGAAATCATTTTGTCGGTTTCGTCGCTCGATTAACGTTTGCTAATGCAGTCTTGAGAATAGCA
>LCQW01000026.1 GCA_001004345.1 Candidatus Kaiserbacteria bacterium GW2011_GWA2_52_12 | reverse complement strand
CTTTTTCAAAAGAAATTTCACCCCCGCCAAATCAGAAATGCAAGGAGTGTTTTTTCTTTCGGGGTTGCTGGCGTACTCGCCAGTGCGTGGGGCTTTCTCGGAGCGTACGGGGCAGTTTCAAGCCACCACGCACGCGGAGCGTGCGAAGTCATTACTTCACTTTGTTTTGGAAATAGGTGCGAGTTTGGTACAATAGAGACACAGAAAAACACAAAACCCGCCTCTGGCGGGTTTTTGTATACACGGACAACGACGATTTATTTGATAGCGTCTTTCAGCGTCTTACTGGCACGGAATTTCGGTACCTTCATCGCTTTGATTTGGATCGAAGCGCCGGTACGCGGATTGCGGCCCATGCGACCGGCGCGCATTTTGGCCTCAAAGATCCCCAGGCCTGCAATCGATACCTCGCCACCGCTCTTGAGGTAATCGGTGATCATCGCAATGATCGCCTCCACGGCGCGTTCTGCATCGGCCTTTGTGCAGCCGATCGTTGCATGCACTTTATCTACCAAATCCATTTTATTTGCCATACATTTTTTTATCTAATGATAATGTGGCTACAAACTTACCCCGACCTCTATAGGATACCATTTTGGGCCCTATTTTCGGCATGTCAATCCCGCCCTTTTTCAAAAAAGAGCGGGATTAACCTTTGATCGCACCGGTTATTAGCGGGCGTACTCGATTACTCTTGTTTCTCGTATCACGCTGATCTTGATCTCGCCCGGATACTGCATTTCTTTTTCTATTTTGTCGGCGATAGTGCGCGCGAGCTTGCGAGCTTCGAGATCGGTGATAGCTTCCGGCTTTACGATGACGCGGACCTCACGGCCTGCAGCGATGGCGTAGCTCTTCTCGACGCCGGGCTCATTGTTCGCGATCGCTTCGAGATCCTCTAGTCGTTTGATGTAATTTTCGACGGAATCACGACGAGCACCCGGACGGGAACCGGAAATCGCATCGGCGACCTGCACGATCATCGATTCGGGGGTTTCGTACGGATACTCTTCGTGGTGCGCCTGCATTGCTTTCACGACGCGCTCGTCGATGCCGAATTTTTGCAATATCCTGCGGCCTATTTCCACGTGCGTGCCGGGGACCTCGTGGTCGAGCGCCTTGCCGATGTCGTGGAAGAGCGCACCTGCACGCGCGATAGCAGGATCCGCGCCGAGCTCTTCTGCGAGCATACCTGCGAGGTGCGCCATTTCGACCGAGTGGTCGAGGACATTTTGGCCGTAGCTCGTGCGGAAATACAGGCGACCCAATATTTGCAATAATTTCGGATCGAGATTCGGCACACGCGCCGCGTATGCGGCCTCAGTGCCCTTTTTCTTGATGATCGTATTGATTTCACCCTCCGCTTTTTGCACCGCCTCCTCGATCTTTGCGGGCTGGATGCGACCGTCGAGGATCAAATTCTCGAGTGCGATGCGCGCGATCTGTCGGCGGATAGGATCGTATGAAGACAGAGTGATCGTGCCCGGCGTATCATCGATGATGACATCGACTCCGGTCGAGCGCTCGAATTGGCGGATGTTACGGCCCTCCTTGCCGATGATTTTTCCTTTGATCTCGTCATTGGGGAGCGTCACGGTCGTCGCGAGAACGTCGGAGACGACGGAATTACCCAAACGATGCACAGCGGTGGTCAGGATCTCTTTTGCACGCTGCTCAAGTTTCTCATTGCTTGCGATCTCGAGCTTGCGCATGCGGCCCTCGATATCACTTTCGTACTGTTTTTCGACTGCTTGCAGAAGATCATTCTTTGCTTCTTCAGCCGTAAGGTGGGCGATATTTTCAAGCTTGCTCTGTTGCTCGCGGATAGTCGACTCCGCTTGCTCTTTTGCGCTTTGGACCTCGGCTATTTTCTTTCCGAGCACCTCTGATTCGGTGTCAAGATTTGTCTGACGCTTATCGAGAAGCTCCTCTTTGCGAACGAGACGATCTTCGGTCTGCTTCAACTCGCGTTCGCGTCCCTTGAATTCGCTCTGAACCTGCTCCGCTTTTTCTTTGGCTCTAGCCTCGGCCTCTTCGGTGATCTTTTTCGCCCGCTCTTCGGCGTCGAGCTTCATTTTGCGGATCTCGAGTTCCATCGAGCCGCGCTTTCCGAGGCTGATGATGAGCCGCAAATAGTATCCGATCACTATACCGACAACTCCCGCAACGGCGAGGAGTAAAAGGATTGTTTTAAATGACATAACGCGTGGGTTTCCCCCGCGTTGAACTTATGTGCGCGACAAAACTACCACTGCTGGAAAATTTTTGGTAAACACCGGCGCATTCATTGGTTCAACGGAGCGGAAAAAATAAAATTTCATATTCTAATAGAGGTACATTTCGGAGTATACCATGAGGTAAGGAATTAGCCACTACGAGGGGTTAGCCACTAGGAAAATTCAAATTCCGCATCTTTCTATGACCCTAATCGCTAGTGGCGAGTGACTATCCAAGCACCTTATCAATGATGCCGTACTTGAGCGATTCTTGCGCATCCATAAAGAAGTCACGGTCCACGTCTCCCGCAATTTTTTCGAGCTTTTGGCCGGTGTTCTTGGCAAGGATCTTGTTGAGACGCTCGCGTAGTTTCAGGATCTGCTTGGCGGTTATCTCGATGTCAGTCGCCATGCCTTCAGCGCCGCCGCTTGGCTGGTGGATCATGATCTCTGCGTTGGGGAGCGCGAAGCGTTTGCCCTTTTCTCCTGCAGAAAGCAATACCGCTCCCATCGAAGCCGCCATGCCGATGCAGACGGTCGAGACGTTGGGCTGGACGTGATTCATCGTATCGAGTATCGCGAGGCCGGCCGAGACGTGCCCGCCAGGGGAGTTGATATAGAAGGAAATATCTTTCTTCGGATCCTCGGAGGCGAGGAAGAGGAGTTGAGCGACCACGAGATTGGCGACGTCGCTATCGATCGGCCCGCCGAGGAAGATAATACGCTCTTTGAGGAGTCGCGAATAAATGTCGTATGCCCGCTCGCCCATAGAGGTCTTCTCAATAACCATCGGCACTAACATTTGAGAGCGAGTTGAAGTATCATTTTTCATAGGTAATGTGCAGTTAATCGCTAAATATCAATCTCCTTCGCTAAAGCTACGGCCGACACGGTCGGCACGAGCATCTGGGCTTTTATACTGTTCATATAAATGGAGTGTATAGAAAATTTGGGTTTGATGCAAATGGCGCGACTTCTAAAATGCGGCATAATACGGCAAGGGATAAATCAGACGCAAAGCGCGTTGGGCGTGTCGGAAAGATATACACAGGATGTACACATTTTTCGACACCTGTGTTATACTGTCCACATGACCAAAGAACGCGCTCTATTTACTAAATCTTTACGAGTAAAGCACGGTTTCTCACAGATTATTGTTGCTGATAAACTTGGTATTTCGCGCACTTCATATATAGCCGTAGAAAACGGCACAAGAGAACTCTCTCTGGATGAGGCACAAACACTGGCGCAACTGTACGGAGTATCCCTAAATGAATTTTCAAGTAGCGTAGTACCGAACTACGAAAAGTATAAACAGATGCTACTGGCCTTTCTCAGGGCAAGTCCCGATACTCGCGGCAAAGTTCCGAAGACAAAATTGGCAAAGTTGCTCTATCTTGCCGACTTCGCTTGGTTTTACAACCATTTAGAGAGCATGAGCGGAATGCAATATCGTCGCATACAGTTCGGTCCAGTACCTGACCATTATTTTCTTGCAGTTGATGAGCTGTTTGAGAGCGGGAAAATAAGCATAGATAAAGAGGGAGAGGCGTTCATGATCGCACCCACGGGAAGTTCGCCCACGACATCACTCGATCTGTTGTCGAAGGAAGAAACCGGGTTGATTTCAGAAATTGCAAAGAAATGGCGTGGGAAGCGCACACAGGAAATAGTTGATTTCACACACCACCAGTTGCCTTATCGGATAGCTGCAGAGAATGAGATAATCCCGTATTCTCTTATAACCCAAGAGGATCCGGACCATGTCTTCTAAATATGCGGTCGTGATTGAATCGTTTGCTGAACGACACTTCATTAAATTCTTCGCAAAGAAATATAAAAAGAACTGGGACCTCACAATGGCCGCTATTGAAGAGGAGATGCAGAGAATTGACGCACTAATAGGACAAACAAATATTGCGGAAACAATAATTTCCGAAAATGACGTACGAATCGTGAAGACAGAATTTCGTGTAGTCGGAACACAAGATTCAAGACACACATCAGGTAATCGATGTATCGTGGCGGTACATGATAAGGTACAAACTGCCCGTGTTCTTCTCGTTTATGGAAAGACAGATGTTCGCGGTTCCAGAGAAACGGACTGGTGGAAAGGCCTCATTCGTAACAACTATTTGCAATACCGAGCATGGGTCTAAGTCCGATCGGTGCATGCAAACCTCTCTCCTCGAATACCGCCGCACTCCGCGCGGCTCCTCGGTCGGTTCAAAATTCAAGAGAATTTGCAATCCCCACCACTGGTATGAGTGTGAATGGGGAGTACCCCATTTTTTATATAGGCAGTTGTGCCATACAATACCTAGATGCTCAAAGAGCTCCAGGACTTGGGACTTTCGGAAAAAGAGGCGCGGGTGTATCTCGCTGCACTCGAGCTCGGTGCGACGACAGCGGATAAATTGGCAAAACAGGCGAAGATAAAGAGACCTACCGCATATGTGCAGCTCGAGTCGCTCATGAAAATGGGGCTCATGAGTACGTACGAAGAGGGGAAGAAGACGATGTTTGCCCCCGAGTCGCCGGAACTTCTGAAGCGTTTGTTGGCAAATCAGCAAGAAAACCTTCGTACTAAGGAGAGTGAGCTTAGCAATATGCTGCCTGCACTAATGCAGCAGTTCGCAAGCGCCGGCGAGCGACCTGTCGTACGATTTTTTCCCGGGAAGGAGGGTGTCGCAGTTGCACGCGAGGAGGTGCTTGCAACGAAAGATAAAAACATTTATATCATTTTTTCTCCTGAAAAATTATCACAGGTTTTTTCACAAAAATATCTCGACGAGTATTCTGATCGTCGTCGTTCCCTTGGCATACATTCGAAGGGAATTTTTACGTACAAAGAATATTTTGCTCACGCCGGCGTTGACGAGCTCACGGAGCGGCGCTATCTCCCGCCTTCAGAATTGCCGCTTACTGTCGATATTTTTATATTTGACGACAAGGTTGCCGTTCATTCGCTCGAAGGAAGCATGTTCGGGCTGATCATTCAGAGTTCGCAAATCGTGAGGAGTCTAAAATTGATTTTTGATTTTCTATGGATCCACGCAAAAGAATCGGTTGAGATCGCTAAAAAATAACGGACCAGAAGCATCGTGCTTCCGGTCCTGAACGCTGCCAGTCCTCATTTGTTGCAGACATGGCGTTGTTCACTGCACTCAGATCATCCGCCGTCGCCAGTTCGTAGCCATAAGACGTTCTTCATCGCGAAGACTCCCGTGGAAAACCCGAACTGACGGGCTCGGGTGTACCCGAGTGCCGACTTCAGCACCGGAGGTAGTATATACTAGTCATTGATTGTTGTCAACCTTTAATTTACTATAGAAAAATAACGACATCGCATACTGACATATTGTAGTCTCATAAAGAGCTTAATTACTGGGTATCTCTAGTGCATTTGGTACATAGTGTCATAAGTGCTTGACAAAAGTATCGACCTGTGTATACTCCCCGTGTCAGTACGAGCTGACAGCCGCCGCGAGGTGGAGGCACCTTCGCAAATGCCACGGTGGCCCGAAGGAAGTGATCTTTGACACCCGTTCGACTTCGCTCAGGGCAAGTCGACACATAGGTCAAATCAAAAGTATTCAAGCCACAGGGACTGGATTACCCTGTGGACTTATCTTAGCGAGTATGCGCTGCGCCAACCACCCGATTTTTAAGCATGGTCGGGTGGCGTGCGCAGGGCGTACTCGCTTGCCTGCCTTAACTTTAGTGACGGCAGGTGATTCCTTGCCCCGACGTCATCAAGCTGATATCACCAACTAACATATTCGCGCTCTTAGAGCGCATTCATAAAGTTCTGGTGATCAATCGTTTGTGGTTTCGGGCGAAGGGATCTTGTAAAGATTCCACGGAGGAAACTGCTCCCGGTTTATCCTGTTGTGGTCAGGCCAAAGGCCGGATCAGCAGGAAGGGAGATGGCCGATGTCACCGGCCATGCTAATCCTAGGCGCCTAGGATGCAAAGGAGGGAGTAAGCGGAAGTCTTGACGAGTTTGACAAACCCGTAAGATTTGACAGCACTCCTTTCAGATCAATTACCTTTGCGAAAACCGCAGCCCCGGGCAAATGAGATTCGGGCGAGGCATGCCGGTTAGTAGCACGACGCACTGGGGGGACGTCGTTAAATTTCCCCCACTTTTATTCAGCTCGCGGAATGGTTCGTGGGTTGATCAAAGACGCAGGCCGATGTGACGGCCTCCCGTGCTAATCCGGCGCGGGTTATGGAAAAAGGTTCAATGCCCTCACAGGCGCGGCGAACCATCACTAACTCATCATCTCCATTCAGCCGTTGCCCTACGGCTTCATGCGAAGTAGGGCCCTTTTTCCAGCGCAGAATCCGCCATGGTGGCGAATGTGCTCTGGAACAGAGGAGATGGCTATGGCCACCGAAAAGAAACGTCGCGGCGAAAGCGGCCAAAAGAATGCCGCAAACAAGCCGTTCCGGTTGAACGGTCGTCCACCCGATTGGGCGGCACAACGTGTCGGTGCGTACAATGTCGGCCCAAAGCAGATGGGCGCACACTTAGCGCGTGCCGCGATCGGGACGATTCTCGTGCAGCGGCTCGGATTCTTCCCGGGTTTCGAACCGAGCCACGTGCTCGACGACCGGATGAGCAAGAGTCTCGACCGGTGCCCCATCGCGAGTGCCGTGTTCGACGGCATCAGCGGTTGAGAAATTGAGAAGACAAGAGAAGACAGGAAGGAGGTTGTCATGAGGCGCCTACGAAAAATAGGGGAAGTCCCCAAGCACCGCAGCGCGCCAGCTCGCGCGCTCGCGGATGCTCAATACCGTCCTCGAGTGGTAAAGAGCAAGAAAAACTATTCCCGCAAGGGACGCCAATCCTCGACGCGGCAAGCCTGTACTGGCGAAGCCATGGTCGAGGACTCTATTCAACTCGTGAGTTTTCGTGATTTGATAGAGATGATATTATGATAGATATAGAAGTTTAAAAATTGAACTATGCATAATAATCTTGAACACAGCGAACACGCGAATTATGCGATGGAATTGCGGCAGACAGATCCTGCCAAAATGAGTGAGGTGGAGGCGAACGTCCGACAATTTATCGAGCACCACAAAAAGTCGGGATTATTGCAAGAAGGAGAGTCGTTGAACGACAAAGAAGTAATGCTGGTAGCCAACGTGGTTGTGAATCGGTTGCACCGCAAAATTGCCGAGCGGCAAGAAATTTCAGAAAAAGAGATGGAGGGGACAATCGAAGAAGCACTTCTTACAGGAATCGCCGAGCGTATCAACATGCGGAGCAACGGTTTACGTGCTCCCGAAGTGTAAGAACGGGGTGCCGTGCACTGCGCGGCTCTTTGGTCAGTTAGGAAATAGATTCCAAAAATTTGAGGGTGGCGTCGTTGCGCATCGCGTGCGCGATGTGGGCGCGGAGGGCTGATGGGTCGGCTTGTGGATACTGTTTGCGCGCGTGTTCGAGCTCGTGCGCCAGTGCTTTTTCGTCGGGTTCTATTTTTTCTTTGCGTGCGATCTCACCGAGAATGAGACGCACCTTTGCGCGTTTGTCGGCGGCGTCGTGCCAGCTTGCGCGAATTTCTTCACGCGTCTTCTTCACTTCCGCGAGGTATCCTTCCCATGAGCCGCCGGAGCGTTCGACATCGTCCTTCAGTCTCGCCTCCATATCATCGAGCTCGTAGTCGCGAAGCATCGCGGGATAAAATACCTTCGAATTTTTGACGAGGTCTTCGAGAATAGCGGCCCGGCGTTTCTCCCGTGCGCGGATTTCTTTCTCGTTCTGAATATTCGTACGGAGCACACCGGAGAATTTCTCCACATTTTCATAACCGAGTGCCTGCACGAATTCGTCATCGAGCGCGGGCAAGTCTTTTTCCTCGAGCGTGCGCGACTCCTCCGCGGCTTTTTGCGGTTCGGTCCCGGCCTCGATCTTGTCGATGCGTGCGCGCTCCCGCTTCATGTGTGTCATCGCTTCTTGGTGCTCCGTGTCTGAAACTTCGACTTCTGGCCCGCCAGTCGGGGGATTTTGTGCGGCGATGGCTTTGTAATCGGCGAGCTCTATCTTCGGCGCGAGTGCCGCGCGCGCTGTAAAAGCGGTGCTTTTTCCTGCCTTCGGCATGTCGATCGTCACTTTTGGCGTTTCGATTATCATGAGATTTTCTTTTGCGAACATCTCCGGCAATTCGTGCTGTATCGCACGCTCGGAGCTCTGACGCGCGATAACATCTTCTCCGTATATCTGCACGATGCGTTCGATCGGCGCTTTTCCCGGACGGAACCCGTCGAGTTTCGCATTTTTTCGAATATCGTTGAGCGTCTCGTCGCGATAGTGAGCAAGCCCTTCGGCTGGAATTTCCGCCGAAATTTCCACTTCCCAAAGCTTCTCATCGCGCGAAACTTTTACGTTCGACACAACATGTGTGGACATCCCCGAACCTTTCGTCTGTTGTTCAGTCATTACGATTTATTACCACAATTCAATAACAAAAGATAGCCGAGTATGAATAAATTATTGAAAGGGCGGGCAGGCGGGAGGAGTGTAGTCGCAAACGGTTTCTACTGGCGACGTAGAGCGAGCGAAATGCAAAAGCGATCTTTTGCATTTCCGAGCCAAGGAGTCAGAAAACCTGTGCAGGTTTATCGCAAACTATTTAACAACGGTGATGGTCGTCGTTGAGAAGGTTGTCGTCGAAGTGTCATTACCCGTGATGAGGGGGAGCTGGTCGCTGCTATTGATGCGTCCATTCACGACCGCGGCCCAAAAATAAAGAGCGCCAAAGAGTGCGAGAATAACGATAATCCCGATCCCAATCAGGGGACCGACTGGTTCTTTTTGAACGGGTTGTCGTGGAATTTCTGTCTGCGCAGGCATGTGCGCATTATAGAGCATCGCTCATTTCGTCAAGCGCTCGCGAAACGGTGGACAACTTCGACGGAGGAACCTTTTACAGGAACTTGACCAAAAGTAGTGCGACGATGTTTATTATTTTGATCATCGGATTTATCGCAGGGCCGGCGGTGTCTTTGTACGGATCGCCGACCGTATCGCCGGTGACCGCCGCCTTGTGCGCTTCAGAACCTTTACCGCCGAAATTTCCTTCCTCGATGTGCTTCTTGGCATTATCCCATGCGGCACCGCCGACCGTCATTGAAATACCGACGAACAATCCGGTCACTATCGTGCCGACCAAAAGTCCGCCGAGAGCTGCGGGACCCAGAGTCAGGCCTACTGCTATCGGGACGATGACAGGGATGAGCGCCGGCACGATCATTTGTCGCAGCGCAGCCTTGGTCACGATGTCAACGCAACGGGAATAATCAGGTTTCGCCGTGCCTTCCATGATTCCTTTTATCTCGCGGAACTGGCGGCGCACTTCTTCAACCACTGCCTTAGCGGCTTCGCCGACCGCGCTCATCGCCATCGAAGCGAACAAATACGGCAAGAGACCGCCGAGCAATAATCCCACCAGTACCCTCGGATCGGAAAGATCGAACAAGGACGAAATGCCTTTTGCCTGCAATGCTTGCGTGTATGCCGCGAAGAGGACCATGGCAGCCAATCCCGCGGAAGCGATGGCATATCCCTTGGTTACGGCCTTGGTAGTGTTGCCGACCGCGTCCAAGGGATCGGTGACGTCACGCACCGATTTGCCTAGTTTTGCCATTTCCGCAATGCCACCCGCGTTGTCGGTGATCGGGCCGAATGCGTCGATCGCGACGATGATACCGGTCAGGGACAACATGGACATCACCGAAAGGGCAATGCCGTACAATCCGGCCAACTGGAATGCGGCCAAAATAGCCGCGACGATGACGAGGACCGGCAGAGCAGTCGCTTGCATCCCGACGGCGAGACCGTGGATGATGTTGGTGCCGTGTCCGGTCGTGGAAGCATGGGCTATCCTTCTGACGTGCCTATATTTTGTCGCTGTGTAGTATTCGGTGATCACTACTATGGCGGCAGTCACGACGAGGCCGATCAGTGAGCAGTAGAAAAGATTGGCGACAGAGTATGTACCGTTCCCACCCATGACCAACAACGTAATGGGGTAGAAGGCGACCGCAGAAAGGATACCCGTAACGATGAGACCCTTGTACAGCGCGCCCATGATGTTTCCCGATCTGCCCAAGCGAACAAACCAGGTGCCGATGATGGTGGTGACGATGGAAACGGCGCCGATAAGGAGGGGGTATACGGTGGAATTGGGGAAATTGGGGAACAGGTATGAGCCGAGCAAGATGACAGCGACCGCCGAGACCACGTACGTTTCGAACAGGTCCGCGGCCATACCGGCGCAGTCGCCCACGTTGTCGCCCACGTTGTCTGCGATGACTCCGGGATTGCGCGGATCATCTTCGGGAATATTTGATTCGACTTTGCCTACCATGTCGGTACCGACATCGGCGCCTTTGGTAAAGATGCCGCCGCCGAGACGGGCGAAGACAGAGATCAAAGATGCTCCAAACGCGAGACCTGCCAGAGCCGATATGTCTCTGGTCGCCATATAAAATCCTGTCACACTTAACAAACCAAGACCCGCGACGAACAATCCCGTCACGGCACCTCCCTGAAATGCGAGCGACAAGGCTTCTTTGAGGCCTTTTTTGGCGGCTTCAGCCGTGCGTACATTGGCGCGCACGGAGATATTCATACCGACGAATCCCGCCACGGCGGACAGGACAGCACCGAGCACGAATCCGGCGATAGTAGTGCCGGAAAAATTGGCGAGCCACATCACGCCTATGATGATGAGGGCAACAATGCCGACGGTGCGGTATTGCCTATTCAGGTATGCTTTTGCTCCGGCCTGAATAGCTTCCGCTATCTCCACCATCTTTCCTTCACCGTCTGGCTGCTTGAGGATATTGATAACTAAAAATAGGCCGTACGCGAGAGCGAGAACTCCGGCGCCCACGGCATACAACAGATAGGTGTCCATAACTAAAATTTTTTCTAAATAACTATTAAAAACCTAACATTTCCGTATAACCATAGGGTATAACCGCTGATTTGGCAAACGCTACTCGGCGTCTTTTTCTTTATCGGTGGCCACTTCTTCCTGCTGCTCTTCCACTTTTTCATTTTCGACGTCACGGTCTTGCAGGGCGGGGTCGATATTTCCTTCGCCCGTGTCGGCGGCCTCATTATCATCGCCCATTTCTTTTTTTGTTTCGTCGAAGGCACTTTCCCTCGCCTCGCCGAAGCCTTCGGCGGAGGCGGGTTGTCCCCCGACATCTTCTACGCTGGTCGGCTGGACGGCCGCTTTTGTTTCTCCTGTATCGGTGGCAACTTGTTCACCACCTACTCCGCGAATATCTATCTTCCATCCGGTGAGTCGTGCGGCGAGGCGCACATTTTGTCCGCCGCGGCCGATGGCGAGTGATTGCTGGTCTTCGGCCACATGTACGACGGCGCGATTATCGTCCTCGTTCAGTTCGATACCGAGGACCTGCGCGGGCTTGAGCGCTTCCTTTACGAAATCGCCTGGATTTGCGGACCATTCAACGACATCTATCTTTTCGCCGCCGAGCTCGCTCGTGACGACGGCTACACGTACACCGCGCTGACCGACGAGTGCGCCGACAGGGTCCACATGATCATCATTTGAAAAAACGGCGATCTTTGCGCGGCTGCCGGGCTCGCGCACGATAGCACGCGCTCGCCTTGACGGTACCTCTCGCCGGGGATTTGCTCATCGTAGGGCAAGATCGCGGTCGCGCGACCAAGGTCGACGTAGAGATTGCCGCGCTCGAAGCGTTGCACGTGGCCGGTGATTATCTCTCCTTCGCGCTGTCCGTATTCTGAAATAATCGAAGCTCTCTCGGCCTCTCGGACTTTTTGCATGATGACCTGCTTCGCCGCTTGCGCAGCGATGCGGCCGAAATCCTCCTTGCTCTCGAGGGGGAACGAAATTTCTTCATCGAGCACCGCATCGCGTTTAATGCGGCGCGCATCTTCTATCATGATGTGCTGTTCGGGATTGAAGCGCGAGCGGTGATCCGCCTCCGCTTCGCTTCGGCGTGATGAGTCCTCCTCCTCGGCTTCCTCGGGACCTCTCACCAAAGTTTTGTCGACGACGATCTTGGCCTGACGGAATTCCACGTCGCCCGTCTCCGGATTCATGGTGGCCCGTATGATCTGACCGCGTTTGCCGTATTCACGTCGGTATGCGGCGGCGAGCGCTGTGGCGAGCGCGTCAATGACGCTTTCGCGCGAAATGCCGCGCTCTTGCTGCAATTCTTCGAGTGCCGAATTCAATGTTTTGAGGTCGAATAGTGCCATATGGATTGTGTTGTAAGGCCTTTTTTAAAAAAACTGTCCGCCAATGGCGGAACTAATAGAACCAATATACACGGCATTGTATTTCCATGCTATTACAATTGCGCTCACGAATACGAATATCTTAACGAGAGCGGCGGTCACGGTGGTTCTATCTGCTGAAATATTCTCTCCCAACGGGGGGGTAACGAAAATGACGACGAGGAAAACAATTCCAACAGGCAATGCGACCTTCCACCAGGCACTGAAGATTTCTCGGCGAATGAAAGCGAGGACGAAAAAAAGTACGGGGAGTAAATAAATGCTCCAAAATAATGGACTACCGATCCCATACCGTAGAGATTCACTCAAGCAATTATCTGTAGAACTCGGGCACAAACCAACCAAAAAAGGATTTCGTAGCAGATAACCAACACCAATCAGTCCGACAGAAAAAATGGTCAGGAAAATAGCAATCATCCGATGATTCATTGCTTTCATTGTACCAAGAATTTCAACGTGTCGACCATATTGAGCAAGGCTTCCGCTTCCGGCGGATAAATGCGTTCCCCCCTCTGTTTCTTCGGTATCGGCTTCCTCATTCCTTTTTCGATGAAATTTTCGATCTTGTCCAACTTTTTGTGCGCGCGCATCACGAGTTTATCCGCATTCTTCACCTCCTTGCCGTCGAGGAGGCAATGGCTATATCCAGCGTACCGTCGGCGTTGGTATCCAGCGCAAGAGCGGCGCCGTTCAGGTTGTCGGAATCGATAATAATAGTCGCCACAGTAGATTCCGTAACGGGGATATCTCTATATGCAATTGAATTAATGGCTATGTTGCCTGATATTTCGCTCGTTTCAAA
>LCQW01000025.1 GCA_001004345.1 Candidatus Kaiserbacteria bacterium GW2011_GWA2_52_12 | reverse complement strand
GAGTACATCGAGAATCAGGATGAGGACGGTGCAAAACGAGGCGACAACTTCACCACGCTCGATACCTGACCAAGAGCGCTTTAGCGCGACAACCTCAAAAGTTATCCACAAGAGGCCTCGTGGGGAAGGGTGTGAGCGGTATACAATATGCCTACACGAACAGGTGTACATTTATAAGTGTTTACATTAGTAATTATTTTAAAATTATGAAATCAGTACAAAAGCAAGGTTTTACCCTGATAGAACTCCTGGTGGTCATCGCCATCATCGGCCTCCTCGCGTCTATCATCCTCGTGTCTCTGAACAGCGCACGCAACAAGGGTAAGGACACGCGGATCATTAGCGACGCCGGTCAAGTTCGCACCCAAATAGAAACAGAAGCCTCTACCGGTGGTGCATACACATCCAGTGCCTCGGCCTGTGTTACGGCGACCGATACGATCAACGCCACGAGTGGCAACTGCAACACGTTGCGAGCGGATGCCGCGACCAACGGAGGTGCGGTTACCGTAAAAGCTACGGTTGCCTCGGGTGCCTTTTCCGCGTATGCCGTGTACGGCCAGTTGGTAACCGACTCGACTAAGTACTTCTGCGTAGATAGCACCGGCAAGACTACCCCTGCTGCAACTGCTGCTACCACGGTAGTTTGTCCGTAAGTGTTTTGACCTGACTGTGCCCGAAGAGAACCCCAGTTCGTGCTGGGGTTCTCGTTTGTTGTCGGCTTCGAAGAGTTTTGCAGATACCCCGCAGCTTGCTGCGAGGAGTTTCATTATTATGGTGATTTATAGGTGTTCTCATGTGCATAATCCACTGCAGGTAGTTGTGTGTTTTTTATTTACCAGTGCTATAATCATAACTACATGTACTCACCATTCACAAGAGATAGAGGTCTCACCCGTAGGGCTACGACCGAGGGCTTCACCCTGATAGAACTCCTGGTGGTCATCGCCATCATCGGTCTCCTGGCTTCAATTGTTCTGGTATCGCTTAATGCCGCACGACAAAAGAGTCGCGACGCGCGTCGTATATCTGATCTCAAACAGTTCCAGAATGCGCTTGAGTTGTACGCGAATGACAATAATGGTACGTATCCGAATCAATCGACGGCAGGCAACGTTACGGGTATTCAGGGTTCTTTAGTTCCGAACTATATTTCAGTATTATCGGCCGATCCTTCAGGTGGTTCAGTCGTATACAATTACGTATCCAATGCCGCTTCGAATTCGACATCATATTGCATCGGTGCGCTCCTTGAGATGACGCCCCCCACTCCTGCTTCTACCTGCGCCTCGGGTATTAATTTGGTCGGCATTGCCGATTATTCTGGGGGCGCCAATATGAACTATGCGGTCGGGAATAGTTGATTTTTAGAAAAAGACATGCTTCAGCGGCACATGACTCACAAAGAGCAAGGCCTGCCTGCCGGTAGGCAGGGATTTTCTTTGATCGAACTTCTTGTTGTCATTGCTATTATCGGCCTTCTGACGACGATCGTGATGGCCTCTCTTACCAACGCTAGAAAACGCGGCCGCGATGGTCGACGTATCGCCGATATCAAACAGATGCAGGTTGCGCTTGAGATGTATTATCAGTTTCACGATGCGTACCCAACAACTCTCTCCGCCCTGACCTCTCCCGGGTTCATACCGGCGATTCCCAATGACCCACTGACCGGCAACCCGTATGCATATGCAGCACTGAAGGGCGCGGGGGCGACGGCAGCGATATGTGCGAGTTATCATCTCGGCGCAAAACTCGAGATATATTCGGCATCCGTGAATTTTAACGAGGACGCTGACATGGCTGCGGGAGGTACCTATCCAACAGCTGACGGCACCATTTGCAACAATAGTTCATGGGTCGGGAGCACTGAAATTCCAGCAGTTGCTTTTGGGGGTGCAAATGATTTTGACGGTACAAACGACGCTACGGATCAAGTCTACGACATGCGGCCATAAACCGTTGTCGGTTTTCGAACTCCTCGGCTCGGCAATGCGAAAGCAAGCTTTCGCATTGCTCTCGCTCTACGTCGTCCGTAGGAGAGCCGGTTTCGTAGGATATACTTTGTGTAATGATTGCTCTCGTTTTTGGAATTCTCGGTCTTATCGTCGGGAGTTTTCTCAATGTCGTCATATTGCGGCATCGCGCTCGTATGCTCGGAGGACGGAGTGCGTGCATGTCGTGTGGACGCACTCTCCGCTGGTACGATCTCGTCCCCGTATTTTCATGGGTCGCCCTCGGCGGACGCTGTCGGATATGCCGCGCGTCAATTTCAGTTCAATATCCACTCGTCGAAGGGATGACCGGAATTCTCTTTGCGTTCGTGGGAGTCGCACTTGTTCCATTGTTTGTAAACCATGGGATGGCAACTCTCTTTCTTTTACTCGATTACCTCGCCATAGCCTCGCTCCTTATTGCTATCGCTGCCTATGATTTGCGCCACACCATCATTCCTGATGAGTGGGTGTATTCATGCGCGTTCCTCGCGCTGGTATCGCAATTTTCCCTCGTTCCTCTGCAAGCAGATCCGCTCTCAATACTTATCGCAGGGCCGCTCGTCGCCATGCCGCTATACCTACTCTGGTTTGTCTCAAAGGGAACATGGATGGGATTTGGTGATGTGAAGCTCGCACTCGGTATGGGGTGGCTCTTGGGCATACAGAATGGACTTCTCGCGCTTTTTCTCGCCTTCATCATCGGCGGGATCGTCAGCATGCCGCTATTATTCTTTTCATCGGGTGCATGGAGAACGATAGTGGCGAAGTTTATCCCTTACCACTTGTGGCTAACAAGTGGTAAGGGATTTACAATGAAGAGCGAGGTGCCCTTCGGCCCATTTCTGATCATGAGTACGATTGGCGTGTGGTTCGCGGTTCTCTCCAGCATACAACTCAACTTTTTCTTTTTCCTATGAGACATATACAGACTTTGGAACGGGGGTTCACCCCTTACCACTTTTTTTCAAAAAGTGGTAAGGGGTTTACGCTCATCGAAATGCTCGCGGTCGTGGGCGTCATAGTCGTCATTACATCGATCGTCCTGGCCAACAACTCGCGCTTTGGCGGCGTGGTTCTTCTCGAAAATTTCTCCTATGACATCGCACTTTCCGTGCGACAGGCGCAAGTGTACGGCATTGCGACAGTTCGTTTCCAGCAATCCAATTTTAATGCGCCGTATGGTTTGCATTTCGATCTCTCGAGCAGCAACACCTCATACACTTTCTTTGCCGACGCTGTTTTGCCGCAAGACGGTATTTATGACACAGGTGAGCTCGTGCAGACGACGAATATAACCCGCGGATTCAGTATAAAAAGCTTGTGTGCGACGCCTGTCTCGGGACCCCAAGTCCAAGACTGTACGCTCTCGAAGCTCGATGTGGTGTATAAGCGGCCGCAGCCCGATGCATACATCCGTGCCAATGGTGTAGGGGGTACGGAGGATGTCAACACGTACGCAAATGGCCGTATCGTCATTCAATCTCCGCGGGAAGACACGATGAGTGTCGTCATGTTCAAAAATGGCCAGATTTCCGTGCAACGTTGTGACCCCATTACTGTATGTCAGTGAGACCGATGAAAAATTCAGAAGGGTTTATCCCTTATCACTTTTCTTTGAAAAGTGATAAGGGATTTACGCTCATCGAGGTGGTCGTGTCGGTCGCGCTCTTCTCGATCGTTATGGTCGTTTGCGTCACGGCGCTCCTCGCGCTCGTCAATGCCAATCGCAAGGCGCAGGCGCTGCAATCCGTTATGAACAATCTCAATATCGCCCTCGACGATATGGCGAGGAATGTCCGCATGGGCACGTATTATTATTGCGGCTCAAATCCGCAGAATCTTCTCACGAAGGACTGCACGACCGACGGCGACAACATACAATTTACTTTTGAACACTTTGGAGGCAATCCAAATACCTTCACTGACCAATGGATCTACAAATATGATGTTGCGACGAGACAACTATGGAAGTCGACGGACGGCGGAGCGACGAGTTACCCGATCACGTCTCCCGAAGTAACGATCGATAGTATGAAATTCTATGCGGTCGGAACGACCCCAAGCGATACAGTGCAGCCGCGAATGACCGCCATCATACGGGGCACAGCATCCGCGCAGAACGTGAAATCAAAGGCCTCGTTCCATATTCAAGTGACATCGGTGCAGCGTTCAATTGATCTATGAGTATGAATATCAAAAAACAAAGAACAAAAAATATACATGAGGGATTCATCCCTTACCACTTTTTGCACAAAAGTGGTAAGGGGTTTACCCTCGTTGAGACACTCGTCGCGATATCACTCCTCACCATAGCGATCGTCGCTCCCATGTCGCTGACCATGCTCGCGCTTTCGAGTGCTATCTACGCAAGAGACCAGATAACTGCCTATTATCTCGCACAGGAGGGAATAGAGGCGGTGCGGAGCGTCCGCGACGGCAACATTCTCGCATCGGCACTCGGTACACCGACACCGATTATGCAAGGGATTCCCAATACAACGGGGGCCCCCTTCAGAGTTGATACACATACGGTTCCCGCTACGCTCACCGACTGCGCATCTGATCCCGGCGGTGAATGCAAAGTACTTCAGACGAGTTGCGATGCGCAAGGAAATTGTGATCTCTACGGCTATGCGTCGGGCTGGACGAACACCTCCTTCACGCGCTCCGTTAGTGCTGTTTTCTTGAATCCGGATGAGGTGCGTGTTTCAGTGACAGTGAGTTGGGATACTTCTCCCTTCAACACGCGCTCATTCACCATTTCCGACAACCTCTATAACTGGCCATATCCACAGGAATAGTATGAAGATACAAAACAATCGAAAAGGGGAGACAAAATCTATCGCGGGATTCACCCCTTACCACTTTTTTTCAAAAAGTGGTAAGGGGTTTACCCTCTTGCTTGCAGCGCTCGTCTCCTCGATCGTGCTCGCCATCGGAGCCGCCATTTACGGTATCGCGATAAAAGAACTCAACCTTTCTTCAATCGGACGGGATTCACAGTTCGCGTTCTATGCGGCAGACACGGCCGCCGAATGCACGCTCTACAACGATATCAATAAACAACTTTTTGCAACGAACTCACCCGCCACGTTTCAGGTCTCGTGCGATGGCACCGTGTTGAATGTATCGGCTGTGCAAAATCAAAGCATCGTCTCGGGTGGTTCCGCCAACTACACCGTACCTGGAACGTTCACATTTACGCCACCGGCGCAATACGGCACAATGACGGTGACAGTGAACGGCGGCGGCGGCGGCGGCGGCGGAGGTTCAAATGGTTCAACTAACGGCGGCAACGGAAGTTCCGGCGGATCTTCCTCGTTTGACGGTACGGTAATTGGTAATGCTGGCGGCGCAGCAGGTGGTGGTAATAAAAACGGAACGACTGGTGCCAATGGCAGCACAGGCGGCGGGAGCGGGGGTAGCGTCAATCTCGGTGGAGGGTCGCCTGGCGGGACAGGTGGAAATGGTGTGACCGGCGGAGGCAATGGTGGCCTTGGTGGCAATGGCGGTCAGGTCACCGCAACGTATACATCCGGTTTGTCGGCGACGGTTACCGTCGTCGTCGGAGTGGGTGGTGGGGGTGGTAATTCGGGAGGTGGAGCCGCGCAGCCGGGCAATGGCGGCAGCACCGGCAGTGTTCTCATCAGCTGGACGGGCGGAACGCCTACATGGAATTCGACGGTATTTTCTTTCCAATCAGAACCCAATGGCATTTGTGCCATTACGCGCTTTTCAAAGACATTAGTAAGCGGCAGTTTACGCAACCTCATTCATTCGGATGGTTCCAATGTACCCTGTGCCGCGACAACGACGTCTCCCCGCGCACTGCAGCGTTCGGTTGAATTGTCCTACTAGAAACTGTTAAAAAAGTTCATATATATCGTTGTCTTCGTCGCTCAAATCCTCACCGTACGTTCAGTACGGCTCGGGTTTTTTTCCCTTCTCGACTTCTTACAGAAGCCGTATACCTTTTGGATATTGTGTTCGCGCTGCGCGCTCCACAATACCTCAAAAGGTCTTGCGCTGCTCCCATATGGTCGCAGCTCACCTCGCCTCTGAAGCTTTTTCAACAAGTTTCAAATGGGGTATGATGCGAATAATCGCATTGCATGGTCCCCAAACATATTCAGGAAAGATACGATAAACTCAAAAACACGATCAATCGGTATCGCCGCCTTTTTCACGTATACGACAAGGAGGAGATATCCGAAGCGGCGCGTGATTCTCTAATGCACGAACTCTCGGAGCTTGAGAGTGTTTATCCGAAACTTGTCGCGCCCGATTCACCCACGCAGCGTGTCGCGGGGCAGCCGCTGCCGCAATTCAAAAAAATACGCCACACCGTCGCACAGTGGTCGTTCAATGACGCATTTTCCGCGGAAGATATGCGCTCGTTCGACGCGCGCGTGAAGCGGTTTTTGAAAGAGCATTTTTCTGATGCGCGGCCGACGTATGTCTGCGAACTCAAGATCGACGGTTTGAAAGTCGTTCTCGAGTATCGGAAAGGTGTTTTGCATACGGCGGCGACACGGGGGAATGGCCTCATCGGTGAAGATGTAACGCAAAATATCAGGACGATAGAATCCGTGCCGCTCTCGCTCTCGCGGCCGATCGATATCACGGTCGAGGGAGAGGTGTGGATGAGTTCCGCGAATTTGGAAAAATTAAATACCCTTCGACAAGTAGAGGGCTTGCCTAGCTTTGCAAATCCGCGCAACGTCGCGGCTGGCTCAATACGGCAACTCGACCCAAAGATCGCCGCGTCACGCAAACTCGATATGTTCATGTACGATGTCGCGGCGACATCGGAGAAATTTCCGCCGAGCCAAGCCGAGGAGCTCGAATATTTGCGGGAGCTTGGTTTCAAAGTAAATCCGCATCACAAAGTCGTACACGATATTGACGAAGTAATTGCCTATTGGGAAGAGTGGAAGAGCAAGGGGCGACATCAAGAGTATTGGATAGACGGCATCGTTGTAAAGGTAAATGAGCGTCCGTTCGAGGAGGCCCTCGGGTATACCGGCAAGGCACCTCGTTTTGCGATCGCATTCAAATTTCCCGCCGAGCAGGCGACGACCATTCTCGAAAGCATCGCATTTCAGGTGGGACGCACCGGTGTCATCACGCCGGTCGCCCATTTACGTCCAGTAGTGATCGCCGGTTCGACCGTATCGCGCGCAACACTGCACAATGAAGACGAAATAAAACGGCTCGACGTGCGTATCGGGGATACCGTCATCATCCAAAAAGCTGGCGATGTGATACCGGAAATCGTGCAGGTGGTCAAAGAGCTTCGCCTCAAAAATTCCAAGCCATTCAAGTGGCCGACATCGGTTGCCGCATGCGGGGGAAGCGGAAAGATCGAACGTATCCCCGGGCAATCTGCGTGGCGCTGTGTCGACCCTGAATCGCCGGAGCGCCTACGTCGCATGCTTACCTATTTCGTTTCAAAAAAAGCACTGGATATCGAGGGAGTGGGCGAGGCTGTCGTGGCGACGCTTCATGATGCGGGTTTTGTACAGACATTTGACGACTTGTTCACATTGACCGAAGGGGATTTTCTCGAGCTCGAAGGTTTTGCGGAAATATCCGCCGCAAAAGCAGTCGCCGCGATCAAAAAAGCTGCGAGCAGTGTACCCCTCGCGCGACTACTCACCGGACTTTCCATTCCGAATGTCGGCGAGGAAACGGCACGCGATATTGCCGAACATTTCGGAACTATCGAAAAAGTTCGTCGCGCGACGAAAGAGCAGCTCGTGGCGATCGAGGGAGTAGGCGGGGTAGTCGCGGATTCGGTAGTCTCATGGTTCGTCGCCAAAGAACATGCAAAAATGCTCGACCGACTACTTTCACATATTCGTATCGCGAAGTCCGAGAAAAAAACCGGTCCGCAGCCGCTCAAAGGTAAGACGTTCGTCTTCACTGGCGGCCTCGATTCGATGAGCCGCGAAGAAGCGGGGGAGAAAGTGCGCGCGCTGGGCGGCGAGGTCTCCGGTTCGGTATCCTCAAAGACGTCGTACGTAGTTTCCGGCGACGAAGCCGGCTCAAAACTCAATAAAGCCCGCAAGCTCGGCATTTCCGTGCTCACCGAAGAAGATTTTGGTAGGATGTTGAAATGAATGAAAAGTTAGACATAACTGCGCTTGCGAAGCTCGCACGGCTTGAGGTCTCGTCGGAGGAGCTTGCACGGCTTGAGAAGGAGATACCGAGTATTCTCGAATTCGTTCGCACTATTCAGACCGTTGATGTCTCCGGCGTGCAGGAAGACAAGGGTCTCCGTAATGTCATGCGTGCCGATGAAAATCCGCATGAGACCGAATTGTATACAAAAAAATTGCTCGATGCGGCGCCCGCGCGCGAGGGCGATCGTATCGCGGTAAAGCAGGTGATTTCTCGAAAAAAATAGTATGGATATTTCCAAACTTACTATAGTGGAGGCTCGTCGCGCACTTGATGCAAAAGAATATTCGGCACTTGATCTCACGAACGCTTACCTTGACGCGATCCGAGCAAAAGACGGCGAAATTCACGCCTATCTCGAAGTATGGGAAAAAAGCGCGCGCGATGAGGCAAAAACAGCCGATGAAAAAATCCGTCGAGGCAAGGCCTCGACGCTCACGGGTATTCCGATCGCCATCAAGGACAATATTCTTGTCGAGGGACGTGTCGCAAGCTCGGCTTCTAAAATACTCGAACATTACGTGGCCACGTACGATGCGACAGTCATAAAAAAATTGAAGGCACAGGGCGCGGTGTTTCTCGGCCGCACCAACATGGACGAATTCGCGATGGGAAGTTCCACTGAAAATTCCGCATTCGGCCCGACAAAAAATCCGCATGACACAAAGCGAGTTCCCGGCGGCTCATCCGGCGGCTCTGCCGCCGCAGTTGCCGCACATATGGCGCTCGCGGCGCTCGGCTCCGATACAGGCGGCTCAATTCGCCAGCCGGCATCACATACGGGACTCAACGGTTTGAAGCCGACGTATGGCGCGGTATCGCGCTTCGGCTTGATGGCGCTCGGCTCCTCGCTCGATCAAATCGGTCAGCTCACGCATACCGTTGCTGATTCTCAAATTCTTTTTGATGCGATTTGCGGTCATGACGAAAACGACGGCACGAGTCTGCCCGATATGAAAAAAAACAATGCTCCGATGAAGCGTGTCATTGGCGTCCCGCGCATATTTCTTGAGAAGGGAACAGACTCTGACATTCTTGCGTGTTTTGAAAAAACACTCGAGAAACTGCGCGCCAAAGGGTATACGGTAGTTGATATCGATCTGCCCAATCTCTCGTATTCGCTCGCGGTGTATTACATCATTCAGCCCGCAGAGGCTTCGACGAATTTGGCTCGTTACGACGGCATACGCTACGGCCTCTCGATGCAGGCGCCATCTATACAAGAGGTGTATTCGAAAACGCGCGGCGTGGGTTTCGGCCCTGAAGTGAGGCGGCGCATCATGCTCGGTACATTTGTTCTTTCTTCGGGCTATGCCGACGCGTACTATCGAAAAGCACGCTCCGTGCGTGCGCTCATACGTGCAGATTTCACGAGGGCCTTCGAGTCCGTCGATGCCGTGGTCACGCCGACCTGTCCTTCCCCTGCGTTCAAATTTGGCGCAAAATCCGACCCGCTTGCCATGTATGCCGAAGATATTTTCAGCGTTCCGGCGAATCTCGCCGGCGTACCGGCACTCTCTGTTCCTATGGGTACCGTGGTCAGCGACGACAGCGACCTGCCGGTCGGTTTTCAGATAATTGGGCCGCATGGTGGCGAAGAAACATTGTTCGCGATTGGAAACGACGTAGAAAAATTCGAGGTATAGTCGCTTCGCTCCTTTACCCGTCGCTCGCTCGGATATGAGAATACATTCTCACATCACTCGCTCCGCTAGGTTATAATTTCCTCATGGACAGTACTATCACGGTCGGCGGCGGCCTCGTTTCCATCTGGTCGTTCATCGGTGATGTCGTATTCAGGTGGATACCTGCAATGGTTATATCGCTTGCCAGCGGTGCGCCACCCGGAGTCACTCCCGGGCCTCTTGCACCTATTACAGCGCCCGTGACCACTTCCGGTGTCGTTCAATTTCTAGAGACGACAACGCCGTCGGTCATTTACGACAACTTATATACGATGTGGAATGAATTCGTCGCCATATCGACGTTCGTTTCACTCATTACGGGTGCTCTCATCATCTACTGCTTCATCCGTATCCGGCAAATACGACACATGGAATATATGAAATTCAATGAAGCGGCGCATCCGGTAGCGGCGCACGACGTGCCGAAGACGCAGTTGCGCTGGAACCATATCCAGGAGTTGGCCAGGTCGGATTCAGGACAGAACTGGCGTCTTGCGATTCTTGAGGCTGACATCGTGTTGAACGAACTAATCGATATGCAGGGATACAAGGGTGAGACAATGGCCGACAAAATGCGGCAGATCGAGCGCGCCAATTTCAATACCATCGACCTGGCATGGGAGGCGCATCGCTCTAGGAATCGCGTCGCGCATGAGGGAATCGGCCGCGCGCTTGATTCGCGCGAGGTACGTCGCGTGATCGAACTCTACCGCGCCGTTTTCAAAGAATTCCGTCTCATTGCGTGATACGATGATTTCCATGTCCCCAAATAACACGGGAACAAAATCCACCAGTAACGCAATGTTAGAGCTTAAGAAACGAATTGGAGTATCATGCAAAAGTGACAAGGGGTTTACACTCATCGAGTTGCTCGTCGTGATGTCTATCATTGCCATCATGTCTACTATCGTACTTGCGTCCGTGAGCATGGCTCGTCAAAAAGCGCGTAATGCTCAGCAAAAAACCGATTTGAAATCGGTTGCTCTTGCGCTGCAGTCATATTACATCGACAACAGCTCCTACCCATCGACAGGCGGCGCGTGGTATTCATCGGAAGCAGGCGATGCCGTGTCTAATAATGAGGGAGTGTATATTCCTAATCTTGCGCCTTCGTACATTCCGGCACTCCCACGCTCGCGTGGCGGACCGGTGAGTGCGGCCCCGGCTTGCAGTGGAGCAAAAAATGCATATCGCTATAGATCTGACGGCACCAATTACAAATTAATGATATATTGCGGGCCCGAAGGGACGTGGACATCTTCGGACGAATATTATGATCCGGTGTATTCGAGCTATGCGTGGTCAGTTTGCAGTAGATCGTCCGTATGCGCATCATGGTAAGACAGCTTTTCATTCTATTCACACTCGCGGCGCGACAATATAGTCGAAAGGCCCTACACTCATAGTATGAGATTACTTTTGCGTTTTTTCATCATTGGTGCGGTTGTGGCAGCCCCGCTTATGTCATCCGCCGCTACCTTTATCCGCCCGCTATCCGTAGGGTCTCGCGGAGCGGATGTTACATCGCTTCAAGAAATACTTGCGACGGCCGGCTATTTCAAGGTCAGTGCGACGGGATATTTCGGCGTCATCACCAGAAAGGCAGTCATTGATTTTCAAAAAGCGAGCGGACTTGAACAGGTTGGCATCGTTGGTCCGAAGACACGCGCCTTATTGAACGGAATGAGCGCGGTCCCCGCCACTCCAAGTGTACCGACGATCACCGAGTTGCCCACACCTCCTGCGCCCCCCGCACCTCCCACTGCCACGACCTCCGCTCCCGAAACTTCCGCTCCGACCTCTTCCACAAATACTGTAGTGGCGACCACGACAACGGATACAGACGCACTTGTCGTCACCATAGTTTCTCCCTCCTCGGTTATTCCAAGGAACTCATTTTTTGCAATCCTTTCCGTGACGACGAATAGGAAAGCCGCGTGCCGTTTTGACACCATGCCAGATAGGGAGTTCAAGTATATGACACAATTTGTCGATACTAACAGCACCACTCATTCATATACACTCAACAGCCTCTCTCCCGACGCTCTATACATCTATTATGTCAGGTGTGAGGATGCCGCGACCCTTATCAAAAAAGGTCGAATACCGCGCGGCTTGCCGCGCGATAGAGCGAGCGAAGCGAGCACATCCTAATACCGCGGGGCTTGCCCCGCGGAACCTTTATTCTCCTTCGCCGAATATCCCGCAGCTCACCGCGAGGAGCTTCATTGGGTGGCGACGATTGTCCCCGTCATGGACGGGTGGAAGGTGCATCGGTAGGAATAGGTACCTGGCGTGGCAAAAACGAAACTGTACGATGCTCCTTTATTCAGCGTTCCGCTGTCAAAGGAACTATTATTGCTCGTCACGGTATGCGGGGCACTGTCATTGTTTGTCCATGTCACCTTGTCGCCGGCTTTCACGGTGATAGTGGTGGGACTGAACGCAAAGTTGCTGATAGAAACGCTGGTCTCTGTGGAAACTGGAGAAGATGAATTTGGCGTCGCGCCGGCATCTTGCGAAGAAGGTAGTGTTTGCGTCGGTGTTGGCGAGGGTGTGGCGGGCGCACTGTTCTGTGTGCTGACGTACCAATAAATTGCACCCGCGACAATGACGATGCCCCACACGATTGTTGAACTTTTCATATTGAATAACTATAGATTTTACGCGATGAACCGCTAATGAAGTCATTGTATCATCGGATGGGACGAAAAATGCAAAAAATCCTGCATTGCGCCGGACTTTTTGCGTCGTGTTGCACTGGTAGGACGGGATTTACACCAGATTACGGCTTGGCTTAGGGAAAATCAGATGGGTCATTTCGCGTTACAAAAGCACGGAGCATGATAAAATCTCATCCAATGAACACCGAGAATAGTGGCTCCGATATCCTTGAAGATCAGCATGATCTGCACGAAATCATACGGCAGGCGAAATCGGCTTACGATGCGCAAGAAATCATCCACTGTCCCTTTTTTGAGGGCCCGGTTACTCTAAGTGCTGATGGGTTCTACCATTTAACGAATAAACCGAATCGGCAGCCAAGAAACGTAAACGAGCAAAAGCTAAAACTTCGCCTTCTCAAGAAAGCCCTGAGAATCATACGAAAAACGGGGACGATACAAGAATACAGATGCAATATGGAGAAGTTCGGGGGGCCAGCAAAAGATGGCTTCACAAAGATGAAGCAAGTTGAGCATTGGGCCTTTCATCATATTGTGGGAGAGAAAAAACAATTTCTGATACGTGTAATTGTGCGACGAATTGGAGATGGGAAGATTCATTTTTGGAGTGTGATGCCCCACGGGAGAATAGATAGACAAAAACTCTACCAACAAGGAATTGAGGTGGACTAGCATCAAAAAAAGCCGCATAAACGGCTTTCTTTGATATGCCTGCCTTCAGCTTTGGAAATCCTTAGCCGAAAAGGGGCTTTCGCCCACAGGCACACATAAACAATACACCAGCTGAATGAAATTTCCAAGAAGCCGATATAGATCATAAATAAGGTTACCGAAAGCTCAGTGGATAGATCAAAAGTAGGTTACCGTCGCTTTCATGACCATGAAAGCAATACATGAGGTGTT
>LCQW01000024.1 GCA_001004345.1 Candidatus Kaiserbacteria bacterium GW2011_GWA2_52_12 | reverse complement strand
CGACGCCGCTCGGCGAGCCGCGGCAAGTTGTTCTTTCGACTCGTGCAGCAGATGACCGGTGCTGCTCAGGCGTGAGCTGGCGTCAAGCCGATATGCCAGTAAATAAAAAACGTGCCCCGAAGACTTACATACAACTGTGTCAAGTTGCAAGTCAAAATTTGACAGAATATACGTAACGATGTACCTTACTTTTCAGTAACGGAGCTCTTTGACATGCAGAGAGCCCTCACCTGGAGGACTGCAAATGACCGCTACTACGGGGAGTGCCACAAAAACCACGCTTGAGGAGTACCTTGCAGGTACAACCCTCGTTCTGTTCTTTCTCGCTATCGTTGGAAGTATCATCTTTTACATCGGTTGGTTGGATTTCGTCGACAACTACCAGATGGGCTACAAGTTCGATACGCGCACCGGCGAGATTACCATACTCGAAGAGCCGGGGTACTATATCAATCCCCCAATCGTGGTGAAGGTGCATACCGTCGACTTGCGTCCGTATCAGGTGTGTATCAATGCCAACCAACGCGTGCTCAACTGCAAGCTCGTGCAATTCAAGAAGGACAAGAAGGGAGTCGAACTGTTCATCTCATGGCATGGCCGCAAAAATTATGAAGGCGGCAGCTACGAGATCGGCGGGTTTATTGATATCCTCAAGAGTTACGCGTATGACGGCAGCGGCAAGATCTATCCATTTCTGACCATCCTACGTGATCTGAAGCCCGAGGAAGTGACGGAGGTACCAAAGTGAAAAAGCCCCTCATCGCTGGCATGGTCTGCCTCGCGGTGCTCGTGGGCGTTTACTTCCCATTCGTAAACTACCTTGAGCCCGTCGAGGCGGGGATCGCCTGGAATTTCGTTTCGGGCGAACTGCGCATCCAAGACAAAGGGTGGAACTTCACTCCACCCTGGGTTTTGGTCGCCCGAGTTGATTTGCGACCCGCCCGTGTGTGTATTACCACGGCAAGTCGCGCGTTCAGCTGCAAGCTCGTCGAGTTCAAAGCGAGCGAATATAGGAAATTCGTGGGGACAGAAGGGTTTCATTACTACTGGTGGTACAATCGCGTCTCTTTCAACTGGGGATACAGCGAGGAATACCGCGGTATGAAAGACATCCTTCGTGGGTACGCATACGCTGCGAAGCAGTACCCGTTCGTCACTGTCATTCGCGACTATGAGGTAGGGCAGTAGTCCTCAACTCTCTGCAATGTGTGCAAGCCCCCGGATTTCGGTCCGGGGGCTTTGTTTTTCGGAGGGATTGACAATGAGTCCTCTGCAGGTCAAGATATTGTCAGGAAAAAAAGAGGTGTGTCATGGGCCGTATCCCAAGGATCATCGGCCATATCCCACAGACCGTCGAGATGAACGTCGCAAGTGAATTGTTCGCGCTCGCTGTCGACATCTTGAGTATCCCGCGCATACAGACCGAAGCGCTTGTGGTATTTCCCGGCATGGGAGAAGACGAGCGAGTCATACATGCGGTGAAGTGATGGAAAGAGGATGATTTTTCGTATCTCTTTGTTGCCGGTCTCAATTTGAAAGAAAAAACCGCACGCGAATTTTCCATTGAGACGCTGTGTAAACCACCATTCAACTTGCCCGCAGGTATTATGGAAAGTGGTGTGTTTACGCAAATACACGCGGATCACACTGCCCATCAAGTACAATGGACGGCCGAGATGGTGCGAGAGCACGGAGTTCATTCACTCACAATTACGGCCCCCGCGTATCACTTGCCGCGTGCGTATCTCACGATGCTCAAAGCATTATGGGAGAGTCCGGTTGTCCTCATCCCGGACCCGACTCCCCTGTCACCTCTGGCGATCGTTCCGGAATTCGGTGTACATGCGTGCGATATGATTCCTGGTGAAATGGAGCGTAAAATGGAGCGTAAGCTACAAGGTAAGCTACAAGATAATCTTGCGGGGCATACAGGGGCGTGATACAGTGCCCGCACATATGGTAGAGGCAGATATAATAGAACGCACAGATACGGAACCGGAGGTGGCGGCTTCACGCGTGTACGAAATTGGTTACCACATCTCTCCCTCCATCAAGGATGAGGATATTGAAAAAGTCGTCGGCAGCATCCGCTCCGTTATCGAAAAAGCGGGAGGCTCATTTATCGCCGAAGGCGCACCTGCCTTGGCCAGGCTCGCATACCCGATCTCCATCAAGGAGAACGGCAAGCGCGTGGAGTATGACCGCGGCCATTTTGGCTGGATCAAATTTGAATCATCGATAGAGGGGGCACAGGCGATCAGTGAAGCGATCAAGCGGAATTCCGATCTGTTGCGTACCATGATATTCCAGACGGTGCGCGAAGATACGCGGGCGAAGATCAAGATCGCGCCGCTACGCGAAGTAAAACGCACCGATGTCATCAAGGCCGCACCGCGTCGCGCCGAAGAGTCCGCTCCGCCGGTCTCCGAAGCCGATCTCGACAAAGCTCTTTTAGATATTACTGGGGAATAATCATTAATATGTACCTCAACAAAGCAATGGTATTTGGAAACATTACACGGGATCCGGAGTTGCGCGCGCTGCCATCGGGCATGAATGTGTGCAGTTTTTCGGTCGCGACCAATCGTGTGTACCGCGACCGTGACGGCAAAAAGCAGGAGCAAGCTGATTTTCACAATGTCGTCGTTTTCGGCCGCCAGGCCGATGTTGTCGCCCAATACTTGAAAAAGGGGAGCTCGGTATTCGTGGAAGGCCGCATGCAGACCAGAAGCTGGGAGGGCAAAGACGGCGAGAAAAAGTATCGCACGGAGATCGTTGCCGATCGCGTGCAGTTTGGCCCGAGAGGTATGGGCGGTGGAAGTGGCGGCGGCGGCGGACCGCGACAATCGGAAGATTCCCTGGCCGGGCAGGCGGGTCCCGCGCACCACGATGAGGCTCCTGCGCCAAGTGGCGCCGGCATCGAGTACCCGAAAGATGACATTAATCCCGACGACATCCCATTTTAATTTCTAATGTTTTTGTTTTAATGTATGTCCAACATCCTCACACAAAATGATATTCAGCACATCGATTACAAAGATATCGATCTCTTGAAGCAGTTCATCAATCCGCACGGACGCATCATCGCGCGCGCAAAGAGCGGCCTTACCGCCAAGCAGCAGCGCTCGGTAGACTCTGCGATCAAACGCGCCCGCTTCATGGGCCTGCTCCCCTACGTGCAGAAATAATAAATAGGTTGTCATAAAAGAAAAAGTCCCGCGAAGCGGGACTTTTTCTTGTACCTGATCACATTATACCCGCTCTACATACTCGCCGGTTTCGGTGTTGATGCGGATAACGTCACCGAGCTTGACGAACATCGGGACGGTGAGGGTGGCACCCGTTTCGAGCGTCACTATCTTGGAGCCGCCTTGGGCGGTGTTGCCGCGCACATCCGGCGGGGCGTCGGTGACTTTGAGCTCGACTTTTATGGGGAGCTTTACGCGGAAGAGCTTTTCATTGAACCACAGCGTCTCCACCTCGGTATTTCCTTTGAGGAAGTGGCCCGATCCATCCATCTCGTCTTCCATTACGGAAAATCGCTGCGACTTGTCTTTCACGTCGTGGAAGAACCACTCACTGTTTCTTTCGTAGATGAAAATCGCTGGCCGCTTCTCGATCTCGGCCTCCTCGAGCTTGTCGCTCTGCTGGAAGGAGTATTCGATACTGTTGCCTTTGATGATGTGGCGGAGCTTCGTCTGATTCACGGGCCGGCGCTGCTGCTTTTTCATGATGTTGTTCCACGTGCAGACATAGGGCTCGCCTTCGACGAGCACGGCCACCCCCGGTTTGATATCGTTGTAGTTCAACATAATGCCCGGAATTTTAAGCGAAAAAATGGTATTTGTCCACAAGAAAAAAAGCCGAGCAAAAGTGCCCGGCCCGACTTTACGTTTCCGGAAAGAACGTATACTCCATTAACTTCAGGCGCGTACACTCGTTCAAATTTTTTGAGTGAGGATTGCTCGTCCATTCATACGTGGTTCCGTTCGATCGTAGTTCCCCATGGTCGAGTTTCGAATCGGTCATAAAGACATGATACAGCGTATGTTCGCCCCGATGTGAGCGATATTCCCGCGATGTTTCGGGAATGACATCTTCCTCCTCGATGCCGTCGAGTTTGTCGACTATCCGGTAGATCGCATCGAGCGGGGTTTCAATTGGGTTGCCCTTCACATCTCTGCGAACCTCCTCTTGCGGAAAGTGCCAATTTTTTCCGCCATCTTTCGTCGCAAGCAGCACCTTGTCCCAACGTGTAGCAAACAGGCAAGAAACTTCACGCATGTCAGCTCTCCTTTTTCCAGACGTATCTATACCACGGAAGCAGCGCACATGTCCACGCCCGGACTCATGAAGAAAAAAGTGAGCGAGTGGCCCGCTATTCGTCCGCTCCGCCGGAGCTTTTTGCAAAAACGCCGCCCTCGGCGAGACCCTTTTTGATATCTTTCAAAAGTTGGTTCAATATCGGTTTGTTTTCACGGAGGAACGTGCGTGCCGCATCGTAGCCGCGGCCCATCTTGACTCCTTCACCCGCTGTAGCTTTAGCGGAGGAGGGGCCCATAGAATATGCGCCGCCGCTCGATTTTTGTACGATACCGAGCTTCTCGCCGAGCGCGAGGGCTTCGCCCTCGCGCGAGATTCCTTCGCCGTAGAGCATGTCGAATTCCGTCTGGCGGAATGGGGCGGCTACTTTATTCTTCACAACCTTCACGCGGTGGCGCCCCCCCATTACTTCGTCGCCTTTCTTTATCTGCGCGATACGGCGAATGTCGATGCGTATCGATGTGTAAAATTTGAGCGCCTTGCCGCCGGTCGTCGTCTCGGGATTGCCAAACATGACACCGATCTGCATACGGATCTGATTGATGAAAATAATGACCGTCTTCGTCTTAGCGACGATTGCCGTCAGTTTGCGCAAGGCCTGGCTCATGAGACGCGCTTGTTTGCCCACGTGTTGCGCGCCCATATCGCCCTCGATCTCGTCTTTGGGCGTGAGCGCCGCCACGGAGTCGATCACGATGACATCTATCTTTCCCGATCGCACAAGTGATTCGGTGATCTCGAGCGCCTGCTCGCCGGTGTCGGGCTGCGAGACGAGAAGATCATCGATCTTCACGCCGAGTTTTTTCGCGTATTCGGGATCGAGCGCGTGTTCGGCGTCGATAAATGCGCAGATGCCGCCTTTTTTCTGCGCTTCGGCGATGACATGGAGCGAAAGCGTCGTCTTGCCCGAACTTTCCGGTCCAAAAATTTCGATGATGCGGCCGCGCGGCACCCCGCCGATACCGAGCGCCCAATCAATACCGATAGAGCCCGTCGGGATCGCGTTCACATCTACTTTGGGTGTATCACCCAATTTCATAATCGCTTCGTCGCCGAACTTCGTCTTGATCTGCGCGAGCGCACGATCAATATCTGCGTCTGTCCCCGTACCGGTAACCTTTGGTGGGAGCTTCACTTTTTTCTTTGGCATGAAAATACTTCGTGAGATTTTTTATTAAGTAGAGGCAGTATACAGCCACGGTAGAAAATTCAAATACAATTCGCGAAACTCAACAAACGGCTGATAAGTCAACCCCCTCGCTCGCATAGGGAGTGGTATGCTCATTTCTCATGACGCAAGACGAAGCGCTCGCAATTTTGAAAACAGGACTCAATGTGTTCCTCACGGGTGAGCCGGGGAGCGGCAAGACGCACACTATCAATAGGTACACGGAGTGGCTGCGCGAGCGCGGCGTCGATCCGGCCGTCACTGCCTCGACGGGCATTGCGGCGACGCACGTGGAAGGCATGACCATCCATTCGTGGAGCGGCATCGGCGTGAAGCGCGACGTGAATGATTACGACATCGAGATGATCATGAGCCGCGAGAAAACAGCGCGGCGTATTATCGATGCAAAAGTCCTCATCATCGACGAAATATCCATGCTCGATGCCGCAACACTTGCGAGTGTCGATAATGTTCTGCGCACATTGCGGCGGCGCCCAATGATGGCTGAACAACCCTTCGGCGGATTGCAAATAATCTTCGTCGGTGATTTTTTCCAACTACCACCAGTGCAATCTCATGTTCGACCTACGAGGTCGAACATGGGAACACAAGAGGGATTTTTTGCGTTCGAGGCGAGCGCGTGGCAGGAAGCCAATCCCATCATCTGTTATTTGAGCGAGCAGCACCGACAAGAAGATGGGGATTTTCTCGATTTACTTTCGGCAATGCGTCGCGGCGCGATCACGCCGCAGCATCGTACGCGTATCAAATCTCGCATCGGCATTGTGCCAAAAAATTCCGTCGCGACGCGACTCTATACGCACAATGAAAACGTGGACCGCATCAATCAGGAATCGCTCGCGAAAGTGGAGGGCGAGCGGCGCATATATGAAATGACATCGCGCGGCGCACGCGCACTTGTCGAGTCGCTCAAGAACAATTGCCTTTCGCCGGAGACACTCGAATTGAAAGTAGGCGCATCGGTCATGTTCACTCGCAACAACTTCGACAGCGGTTATGTCAACGGCACACTCGGCACAGTTATAGATTTTTCGGCTCTCGGATTGCCGCTCGTACAAACTAAACACGGAACAATGACGGCGGAAGCCGAAACGTGGGAAGTGATGGACGGCAATAGAGTTTTGGCGAGCATATCGCAAATACCACTACGCTTAGCGTGGGCGATCACGGTGCATAAATCGCAGGGCATGTCGCTCGACGCGGCCATCATCGATCTCTCGCAGGCATTTGAATATGGCCAAGGCTATGTCGCTCTCTCTCGCGTGCGTACACTAGCAGGCCTCTATCTCGAAGGATTCAACGAACGTGCCCTTGAGATGCATCCGCGCGTGGTGGGGAAGGACCGTAATTTTCGCGCGTACTCGGATGCGGCGAAAAAGAAATTTGCCTCGTTGCCGCCCGCGCAAAAAGCAGACCTTGAGAAAAATTTCCTGCGCGCCATCGGCGCAAAAGAGCCGGAAAAGGTAGTTCGAGAACGGCCGGAAAAAAGTAGCATCGAAAAACTCCGCGAGAAATATCCCAAAGTGGGGAAGAAATGGGAGAAAGACGAAGACGAGCGCCTCGTAGTGATGTTCAACGAAAAAAAACTCTTCACCGAGATCGCCAAACACTTCGGTCGCAAACCGAGCGCTATAGAAGCTCGCCTCGGTCACCTCGGCCTCATCGAGAGCTACTGGCCCATGAAAAAGCAGAAATAGGAGAACGTCGGTCACGGCATGTTCCCAATCCCTATCCCGCTACCTCACATTTTTTTAAAGTATCGGGATTTTTCGGTACGGAAACTGTTTATGCAACACCACGAATAATCTGGTCGTCAATCTTGCGCTGATGTGGCAACGGCATGAGAATGCCCCCACAAATCCCGTATGAACTATCGCAGAGCTGGGATCGCTGTGATTTCTATCCTTGCGGTTTTTTCATTGGCGCCGCGAATCGTGCGGGCCGAACTCATCTGGCAATCTGCGCCATCGCATACGGACGAATTGAAAGTATATACGCTCGAGTTGAGTCATAGATGGTTTGGCACCGAAGACTCGCCAACCCTGTACGTCGGCACGTGGGATGGTCCGGATTTTACTACGGACGCGAGCACCACGGTGCACATGTGGGCCAGGTGGGATGGAAACACGGGAGGATACTATGATGCCAACATCCTGGACGTAGGTCTTGATAGTTCATCGGGAGGCAATCCATACGTCTTCAGCGGACAAGCGCCGACCACGACACGGGTGATCCTTAGCGGGGAACCACATGCAGAGTTTACGTACCAGACCGTTTCCAGCACGACGACGCTTGAAGAGATGACCATACCGACGCATGCCGGCGTGACGATCCATCACGGTGACGAGTTGTGGACAATACTCATACCCCATGTCGGGTACGCCAACTTCTCAGTCGGTGCCACCGGCCACACGCCGCAATTTCAGATATGCGAGGGGGAGTGCAACCCGATTCAGCCTTCATTAACCCCGGTCATCATCATCCCCGGTATCCTCGGCTCGGCGCAGCATAATGGTGAGTGGCTCATCGATCCGATCACCCATACCTACGACAACCTTATCGACACGCTCGCAGTCAACGGCTACGAAAAAGAAAAAAACCTTTTCACGTTTCCATATGACTGGCACAAGTCCAACATCGACACAGCCGTACTCCTCAAACAAAAAATAGACGCCGTAAAAGCCATCTGCAATTGCAACAAAGTCGACCTCGTCGCCCACTCCATGGGTGGACTTGTAGCACGTTGGTATATTCAATCTCCAAACTATGATCATGATGTCCGAAAAATAATTTTTCTTGGGACTCCGCATCTAGGTGCCCCAGAAGATTATCTAATGTGGGAGGGTGGACAATTGGCGGCAACTTCAGTAACAAATAATATTGAAAACGTTATTATTCAACATGAGGCACTTAGAGCAGGATATCAGAATGCGTTTGACTACATTCAGCAAACACCAATTTTTTCTGTTCGAGAATTATTACCAATTTATAACTATCTGGAAAACACGGGTAGTTATTCGGCCGCGCGGCCTGATTATCCGTCGCAATACCCAAGAAATTTTTTTCTAGAAAATATAAATGCGCATACCAGTGATTTACTTAGCTTGGGCATTCAAGTTTCTAACTTTGTAGGTGAGCTCACCGGAAGTACAACGGTAGAAAGAATAAAAGTCATACCGCCCGGGTCTATATTTAGCGCTGGCCAATGGCCTGACGGTTATCCTGAAAATTTCGGTAATTTATTCACTGACGAAGGATTACGACTCGGTTTAGGTGACGGTAGGGTGCCAATCTCATCCGCCTCTTATCTAAATCAGAACCTCATAACGTTTGAAGCTGACCACAGTAAGTTGGTAACTGCAGCAGAGGGCGATATATTTAAGAGTTTAACAGGTACAAATGCAGACCAGCTTATTACTGGAAAAAATGTGACCAATCTCAAAATGCTTCTGTTTGAAATTCGATCCCCGGCAGATATTGTCATTGTTGCTCCAGATGGAAAGCGCGCCGGAAAAGATTTTTTGACTGGGCAAGAATTCAGCGAAATTCCCGACGCATTTTATTCTGGGTTCCAAACAGACAACGAGTTCGTCACAATTCCCAATCCTCTCGATGGTGAGTACAAAATTATCACGCAGGGTACTGGCCTCGGTGGGGAATACACACTGGCGACCGGTGTAATCACAGACTCGACTTCGACCGAAATATTCTTTAGTGGTCAAACGTTACCGAACCTAATCACTGAACACGATGTGAATGTGGACACTAGCAACCCTGGTGAGACAGAAATTGTTCCTGCTGACCAAACGCCGCCCATCATCTCGATCATCCAACCAGCAACCACGACATACATTCATTCGGACTTTATGCCGGTAAACATCACGTTTGTAGATGATACGGGAGTTGCCACTTCAGGCGTCATTTTCGACACCACGCCCATCTCAGCGAGCTCCACAGTCGACCTGTTCTTCCGATCGTTGGGTGCTCATACGCTCGTGGCGTCGGCAACTGATCTCGTGAACAATGCGACCACGTCGACTACGACTATCCAAGTAATAGCCACCTACGACAGCACGGTGAGCGATATCAACAGGGCTTTCAATCTGGGTTGGATACTTAAGAAAGATGTAAAAAAAGAGCTTCTCAACAAGTTAGCAAAAGTGATCACACTAGAGAAAAAGATTGATACAATACTGGTATCCACCAAGCCGAAGGTGGAGAAGAAGGTAGAGCGGCTTGAGAAGAAAATAGACAAGGTACTCTTGCGAGCGTTGGTAAAAGATGTGCAGCAAGCGTATACCAAAGGGAAAATTAATAATAGGGCTTATCAAATGTTGACGGCCGACTTTAATTGGTTAATTGGACAATGAAACAAATCATTTCTTTTGTAAGATATATAGCCTTGTTTTTTGTTGCGATGTTCCTAACTCCTTATTCCTACATACCGGTCGCTAATTTTTATAGAAACACTCTTGGCGCGAGTGGCGGTTTTGATATCGACTTCACAGATGCCGGCGTTGCTTTTTTTGTTCTCGAAGCTCTTTTCGCGCTACTTCTTATATTCTTTGGAGAGAGAGCTCGATATAGAAATCACATTCTGATTATCGTCCTATTCTTGTTCGTTGCGGGTGTCCTACTTGATCCCACCCATTTTTACTTTCCCATAGGCTTGATAATACTGGGCTCAGGCTTAGGCTGGGTCTTGCGGTTTGTTTGTTCAAACACTCTCGGCAAAATGCCGGCACTTGAGCCATACAAAAAGTATTTTTAGTTTAGGAAAGGCGCTGTTGTAGTAGGATATTTGCATGACAACTATTGAACAATCGATGGTGACGACGGCTTTTGGGTTGGAGGGGTATCGGGTTACTAGGAATTTGGGGGTGACGAAGGGGATCATCGTCCGGTCGCGTTCAATAATAGGGAACATTGGGGCGGGGATTCAGACGCTTTTTGGCGGCAACATCTCACTGTTTACCACGCTCTGCGAGCAAGCGCGCCAGCAAGCCTTTGACCTCATGCTCGAACACGCTGCGCAAATGGGAGCCAACGCGGTCATCGGCTTTCGCTACGATGCCACGGAGGTGATGGGCGGCGTCACCGAGGTCTTGGCCTACGGTACGGCGGTCGTGGTAGAGAAAAATTCCTAACTTCTTGCTTTCAATAGTCTCTGATGGGGGATGGTACAATCGTGCTATGGAAAATTCGGAACGAAGCTCACGTAAGGGAGTCTCTCGCAGAGGTTTTTTGAAAGGCGATTGGACGCCTGAGCGGCGCGTCCAAAATTCCGCCGATGATATGGCAATACGGCGCGCAGATTTTGCCAGACAAATTTCAGACCTTGTGCAGAAGGGTCAATCTGACCGTGCACTGGAATTCATTGAGTTCGCGAAAAAGGCACAAGAAGGCACGCCCGAGACCGACACACGTAAAGTCGGGACGAACGAAGAGACACATGATGAAATTTCTTTTCTGAACGAACTACAGGAAAACGTATTGAAGGTATCAAAGAAGCAAAAAACTGAAACTGTCTAATAGTAAGACAGAAGTTTCCTGACTACGAACTCGGTTGGTACACGATCTCCACGATTTTTTGGGCGGTGCGGCCGTACTTATCCTTGGCATCGAAAATGATGCGATTGATGCCGGGCGCGAGGACATACGATTCCTCAAATACTCCCTGCTCGGTGACTGCAATTTCGCGGCCGTTCATCGAGAGTGCGGAGATATGTTCGGCATGACCGCGTAGCACGATGTAGGAGCTATGCATGATGGTCACATCCGAAGTGACCGTGATCGTGGGACCAAAGAGAAGTCCCTGCGCTTCAAAGAATGCGTAGGCAATGACGATCAGAAAAAAAAGGACCAATGCGATTTTGGTGAAACGACTGTCTCGATAGAAGCGCATGCGTCTATTATAGACCCTCTTCGTCGATTTCTTCCGGAGGGGCTGAATTCACGAGCTCATCCGCCTCCGCTTCGCTTCGACGAGACAAGTCCGCATTTCCTGCACCGATCACTTCGCGCGGTTTCGCGCCATCACCCGGGCCGATAATGCCGCGTTCTTCGAGGATGTCGATCAGGCGCGCTGCGCGCGCATACCCAATGCCGAGCTTGCGCTGCAAGTATGAGGTAGACGCCTTGCCGGCTTCAATGACGGTCTGCTTCGCTTGCCCGTACAATTCGTCGTCTTCACTATCGTCTATCATCGCCGAAAAGATGGGATCGGTGCCGCCGGACTGTCCTCTCTCGGTGAAGTCGATCTCGTTCGTCAGCTGGCCTTCGCTCTCTCTCGCGATATGCGCGACCACCCTTTTCACCTCATTTTCTGAAATGAACGGCGCTTGGATGCGGCGCGGCTTCGACATCTCACCCGAAAGGAAGAGCATGTCGCCCGCACCGAGCAGTTTCTCGGCGCCGCTCATATCGAGGATCGTGCGCGAATCAATCTGCGAGGCCACTTGGAAAGCGACGCGGGCGGGGATGTTGGCCTTGATCAATCCGGTGATCACTTTTACCGACGGCCGCTGCGTCGAGAGAATGAGGTGGATGCCGACAGCGCGGCTCATTTGTGCAAGACGCACAATACCGCCTTCGAGTTCGCGCGGATACATCGACATAATATCGGCAAGCTCATCAATAACGACGACGATGTAGGGCATTGCATCCGGCAGCGGCGTATCGCCCGCGACTCGCTCGAGCGCAGGTGCAACGACATTCTGATGATATGAAGCAATGTCGCGGACAGATTCGGCTTCGAGGATATCCACCATGATGAATCGCAGGCGCTCCGGTCCGCAGCGATAGAGCATCGAGACGATGAAATCGTGAATGGCGACCGATTTGCCCGCGCCGGTCGTACCGGCCACCAAGAGGTGCGGCATGCGCGCGAGATCGGCGAAGTGCGCCGTGCCGGTGATCGAGCGACCGAGTGAAATGAGGAGTGGCTTGTCGGATTGCACGAAGGCTTCTTCCGATACAAGGGGGGCGAGACCGAGGGTCGTGCGTGCAATGTTGGGCACTTCGACGCCGACGAGCGATTTACCGGGGATCGGCGCTTCAATGCGTACGGGAGAGGCGGCAAGCGCGAGTTCGAGATTACTTTGGAGCGCGACAATCTTTGAGAGCCGCACACCCTCGGCGGGCTTCATGGCATAGCGTGTCACCGTAGGTCCTATCGATGCCTCATCCATTTCGACCTGGATGCCGAAATTCTGCAGCGTACGTTTAATGATGTTCATGTTGGCCTTTACGTCGCCAACCTCTGGCTTCCCCTTATTTTTCGCAAGTATAGAAACAGGCGGCGGGCTGTATGCGCTGCCGATCGCAGCGATTATGGGGAAGCCGTCCGCGATCGGATCACCTGTCGCAGCGAGGCTTTTACTGAAGAACGAGCTGATGCTGCCTTCACGCTTTTCTTCCGGTACTTTAGCCTGTGCCGATGCCTCTGCTACCGGCTCGGAATCCTTGGCGGGCAATCCGGTCACCGGGACGTCCTCAACATTTTGCGAAGCCTCATCCCCGCCGCCCTCTTCCGATCTCGAAAATCGAGCCTTAATCCACGAAGCGACGATCCCCAGATTTACATCGAATGCGATCACAAGAGAAGCAATGACGAACGCAAGCAAGAATATAACGGTCGCGGGTACAGCGATCGCGGAGGCGATGGGAGAGGATATTGCCGAGCCCAAAACCCCGCCGCGGCCCTCGAAGGCGAGATTGATAAGCCCCAATCCGGATACAAGGAAGATGATCAAGCTGATTGTGTGGATCCAGCCGATATGCTTTTCGAACGAACGAAAGATGAGTATCGCGAAGAGAATGAGAGAAACAGGAAGCAGTAGATAGCCCACACCGAGAAGCCATGATAGCCATGCAAATAGTTTTTCACCGAGTGCCCCTCCTCCACCAAGCTCTGACAGTATTAAAAAACCCGCGGTTGCAACAAAAAAAATGGCGCACACTCCCCGCAGAGCTTCACTGCTTACCGAGCGTACTTTGGCGGCACCATCGTCGTCTCGTTTACTCCTGCCATTTTTTACTTTTTGCCTCGCCATTGCGCAATCATATCATGCGTACTCAAGAGAGAATTTTGACAACAATGCACCGACGCGTTGTGAGTGAATAGGACATTGCACAGGACCAACGTCCTATATATAATCGACATACAAACGACTCTGTAAGACGAATTACAGACGGTGATAGAACAAACTATGGACGAATCAAAAGACATTCAGGGACAGGATGGATTGTCAAAATTTCTTGATCGGCAGGAGGTGCAAACGAACCCATTTGGAGCGAACCGCTCCGGGGAGCGCCTCTATCGGCGTGCGGAACGCCTCGTAGCGGCACTTCATATACTAACCAATCATATCGTCGATTCCGAGCCGCTGCGACTGCACGTCAGGGAGGAAAGCCTCAAACTTTTTCCTGAAATTCTCGCTATCAGAGATGATATGCGCGCTTTCGGGTCGCCAAAAGCGGGAAACCTTGAGGCATCGGTCCGCAACCTAATCTCACTTGTAAAGATGCTTGCGGTTGCCACATTCATATCGACTCAAAATGCCGATGCCGTTATCGGTGCTCTTGATGAGCTCGGCAATTACCTCTCTGCATCATCAAGGACACCTATCGCCGAAAGTGTTCGTTTTCTAAAGGAAGATTTGCTTAATGTCCGAGAAAGTTCGGAGGAATTTATAAAGAACATTACGGACGTCTCTAAAGTAAAGGACAACAGAATTCTAAAAGACAGTGAAGGACAAGTGACACGTGTCCATTACAATTCTGGAAGTACTGATACAGTAAATGTCCGATCCGAAAAGATACTGTCGATATTGCGCACGCAGGGTGAACAGGGTATTCGCGACATTGCATCAAATGTGCCTGAATATAGTGAGAAAATGGTACAGCGGGAATTGATGCGTTTGGTAATGAGCGGAAAGGTCAAGAAGGCAGGTTTTAAGCGGTGGAGCAGGTATTCTCTTGTACAGTAATGAAATACGTGTTTTGGTATAAAAAAGAGCTTTTCTGGAGTTTACATGAAGGCCTGAAAGAGTTTATGTACGCGTACGTCTCATTTATTGACTCCCTTTGTAAGCTGCGGTATTGTTCGCATCGTAACTTCGTGCACTATAAAGGTGTGTTGGTACCACGGTGGTGTTGCGCACTTTTTTGCTCACAAGTTATCCACAAAAGGAGTGTGGGCACCTCGGTGCCTTATACGGCTTTCGGTATATAATTGTGCTACAACATTTCCATCTAGTGGAGTGTTGGGCGCTATGAGTCGTGTGGCTCTTTGCGTAAGTTCATTGACAATGTAATAAGGAAACAAAAAGGGGTAACACCCCAGCTGCTTCAGCTTTAATGAAGCACGTGCGCACGATTGGTATTCAATATAATAAATACTGATCAGGCGTGCAGACTGTAATTCAGAAATATTGTCCGGAAATTTTCCGCATGTCCGAATGACACATTCCTATTCGCTGCTACATCGTTCCCTCATCGGAACGAAATAGCAAAATTATAAGTTGTCTTCTGGTATCAGTTCAATTTAATTATAGATTGAGCAGGAGACATACAACGCTCACACACTCTCGTCGAAAGGATGTGTAGCGGTCCTTCCCTTTTTAAAAAAAGAGCGGGATGAAAGGTCAAAAATAAACTATGAGTAAAGCATTAGCAACAAAAAATGTTGCGGCAGTTGTTTTGGCTTTTGCGATGATCGTCGGTATCGCGTTTGCATTTGCCACACCGGCAAAGGCAGATGTGCTCTCTGATCTTCAGGCACAAGTCCAGGCATTGCTCGCACAGATCTCATCGCTTCAGGGCGGCTCCGGCGCAGTAGTCGGCGCATCCTGCACAACCTTTACGCAGAATCTCAAAGCAGGTTCTTCGGGAGGTGAAGTGATGGCACTTCAGAAATTTCTTAACAGTCACGGAGCCCAGGTCTCTGCCAGCGGTGCTGGTAGTCCGGGCAACGAAACCAGCTACTTCGGTCCTGCGACCAAAGCCGCCGTCATCAAGTTCCAGAATGCATATGCTTCTGACATCTTGGCTCCGGTCGGTCTCACCGCAGGCACCGGCAACTGGTTCGCTTCGACTCGCGCAAAAGCAAATCTGCTCTGCGCAGGTGGCGGAACAACCGGTGGCACCACGGGTGGCGTAGTTGTCCCGACTGGCCCAGGCATTACTGTCTCGGCAGCCGCACAACCGGCCAACTCGCTCGCACCAAAGAAAGCAATCCGCGTTCCGTTCACCAACATTACGTTGACGAACAACACGGGTGCGGCAGTCACCATCACGGGTGTGACAGTACAGCGCACAGGACTCGCAGCTGATGCTGCGTTCGCAAGCGTTGTTCTCATCGACTCGAATGGTCTTCAGATCGGCAACACACAGACATGGAACTCAAATCACACTGCAATAATCGGCGGAACATTTACGCTCGCCGCTGGTTCATCGATGCAGTACACCGTAGCCGGTAACATGGCTACCGACGAGACCGCATACGCTGGTCAGGTCGCATCCATTGCTGTCACTGGTGTCAACACATCAGTCGCCGTCAATGGATCGCTCCCGATTACGGGCGCATCCCAGACGATCAACAACTCGCTTGTAATCGGTATCGTGTCGAACGGAGTTTCTGCATTCGATCCCAACTCCGCAGCGAGCAAGCAGATCGGTTCGACAGGTGTTAAGTTCTCCGGAGTTCGCTTCACCGCGGATTCTACCGAGGACGTAAAGCTCTATTCGATCAGGTGGCGCGTCAACGGCTCAGCTTCCGCAGGCGACATCTCGAATGTGGTGACGGTCATTAGCGGTACGACATACCCGACGACGATCTCGGCTGACGGACGCTACTACACAGCGACGTTTGCAGGCGGACTTCTCGTCACCAAGGGCAACTCGATTGACGCATACGTACAGGGTGACCTTTCCGGGTCCAACTCTTCAGGTCGCATCGTACAATTCGACATCGACAAGACGTCTGATGTTTACTTCGTCGGTCAGACGTACGGATATGGCATCAAGGTTACTCTCGCGGGAAGCTGCACGGCCCTCTCGACAGCAAGCACTCACACTACATGTTTGAGCGATGCTGCTTCGGCGCTTCAGCCGTGGTTGCAAGGCTCGACGGTAACGATCCTAGCCGGTACGGTAACGATGATCCAGAATGCAAGCTCAATCGCTTCGCAGAACATCGCAGTGAACGTCCCCAATCAAACATTGGGCGGCTTCACGACGAATTTCGCGGGTGAGCCGGTAACGGTCTCGGGCATGACGTTCAGGATCGCATCGGTTGGTACGACATCAGTCAATGAAATCACCAGTGTCTCTCTCGTTGATTCGAACGGCGCAGTCATTGCCGGTCCGGTCGACGCAGTAGGTTCTGTCGTGACATACTCGAACTCGATTACCTTCCCTGTAGGTGCATCTACATACACCTTGAAGGGCAAGATTCCATCGACGGGATGGCCGACCAACTCAACAGTAGTACTCAGCACGACACCGTCCGGCTGGACAACGCCGACTGGTCAGACATCGGGTAACACTGTCACGATCTCGACAGCCGTCTTCACGATGAACACCATGACGGTGAAAGCAGGGTATATTGCCATCAGCGCAGGAACATCTCCCGCATCGCAAAATGTGGTCGCAGGAGGACAGAGTATTCTCATGGGTAAAGTGCAGCTCGACACAACGGCTTCCGGCGAGGATATGCGCATGTCATCGCTCGGTCTTCGTATGAGTGGCAACGGCGCTGTGGCCAACTTGAGCGGCTGTGCTCTCTTCAACGGTGCTACACAGCTCAACACAGGCTCAAACGTGGTCAACTCGGTCACGAATTCGAGCTACTCGACTGCCTACAACACGTTCACCTTCGACGACGCACAGGTATTCCCGAAAGGTGTAGTCACGACACTTAGTCTGAAGTGCAACCTTTCGAGCACAGCATCGTCGAGCCAGACATACATCTGGGGCGTAGGTGCCGACTATTCGACAACAGTGTTCCCGGCTACGGGATCTGTATCGGGCAACAACGTCGCAGCCACGGTAAGTGCGACTGTCTCCGGTACGATGACGGTTTCGACGGGTGGAGTCACGGTCACCGTAGACTCATCCTCTCCTTCGTACACCGTACGATCAGCAGGAACCACGGGCATAATTGCGGGCGTCTACAAAGTTCGCGCTACGAACGAAGACTTCAATCTGGCTAAACTCGGTTTGACGCTCGCGTCGGGTATATACGGCGCTACCTCAACAGGTGCAGGTGGTTCACCTTCATCCGGTGCAGGTGACCTCGTCACGGCGTACCTCTACAACGGTGCTACGCTTCTCGGTACGGCTACCTTCACCGGTACGTCCCAGACAGCGACATCGACGTTTACGAGTTCGCTTCTCATACCCCGCGATACGGACACATTGATCACCGTCAAGGTTGATCTTGCGGGTATCGGCATGAGTTCATCGGGCGGTATCGGCAACCTCGTTACGGTTGATTCGCTCAACTACGAAGGAACGGGTGTTGCATCCGGCGTGACTCTCCGTGGGAACGGCTCTACCGGCGTCGCCGGCTTCCGTTTGTTCAAGTCGTATCCGACACTCGCGCTTGATACGCTTGGTTCAACGGGCGTAGGAGATGGACGCTTGATGCACTTCAAGGTCACGGCAAATTCCGCCGGTCCTGTAAGCATCTACAACATGCACTTCACGTTCGCAACGACCACAGCTACGATCTCGAACGTTCAGTTGTTCGGATTCTCTGATTCCGCGTACTCTTCACCGATTTCCGGTCAGGGTGACGGCGGTCAGATAGGGATCACGTACACTGGCTACTTCACTTCCACGGCCGATGCGGTCTTCACGGCGAGGACTCCGGTCGTAGTCCCTGCAGGAGGAACGTATTACTTCGAGGTCCGCACATCTATCACGGGTGTGACATCAGGCGCCTCGGTGATCACGAAACTCCTCGGTGACACCACGTATACGCCAGGGTTTGCACAAGCAAATTCCATCTCTGGCTACAACGTGGGGAGTTCGACAGTGGCCGCTACGACAACGGGTAACTTCATCTGGTCGGGTAACTCCACAACGACACCAGCAACCACCGATGTCGACTGGTCGAACGGTTACAGCCTTCCTGGCTTACCGTCGGGCGGTCTCATCATGACTCGTGGTAACTAGTCTTGGAGTGACTCTCTCGCTTGCGGCGACAACGTAAGCACCCCTTCCTTCGCCAAACGGCTACGGACGGGCAAGCAAAACCCCCGCGTCAGACGCGGGGGTTTTTGCGTTGTGGGCGCGTATGCGGTATTCTTGGGGGATGGAAAATCAAAAAAAGATATATATCGTGATTGGAATTGTTGTACTCGTGCTCGTTGCCGCTCTTTTCGTATGGCAACGCACGGGCTCTGCTGCAGGACCTATGACAATCGTGCCGATAGCTACGACTTCGAACGTTACCGTTCAGAAACAGGGAGATATTACGGCTTCAGGAAGGGGGAATTATACGATAACCAAAATTTCGAGCACTCCATCCTCGATCCCGGATTTCAAAGCATCCGTAGTATTTTCGCTCGACATTTCTGCAGATGTCCGTGCAGTGCTCAATGCGAGGCTTGCCGCGACGCAGGCGGAAATCGGTAAGGATACGAACGATTTCAATACGTGGATCACTCTCGGTGGTCTCTACAAAATGGGGGGTGATTATCAACATGCCCTTACGATGTGGAATTATGCGTCGCTGACGTGGCCCAAGAACAGCGTGTCTTTTGCCAATCTCGGCGATCTCTATATGAACTTTCTGCACGACTATTCAAAAGCAAATTCCAACTACCTGACGGACGTGAAGAACAGCCCGGGCAGTATTGAGTCGTATGTAGATCTGTTCAATCTATATACTTCCGGAAAATACACGCCATCAGCTATGGCCGCAGAAGACATTCTCAAGAAGGGAATACAGGCCAACCCCACATCCATAGAGCTTCCTGTTACGCTCGCGCGCTATTTTGTGTCAAAAGGGAATATATCCGAAGCAAAGGTCCAATTCGAGCTGGCGATGAAAAACGCGCAGGTCGCAGGGCAGACGACTCTCGTCAGTGATTTGCAAAATGAGGAAGCATCACTGTAATGATGGCTCATCTTAGCGCCTATATAGTGCTCATAAACTTTCAAAATGTTGTCCACAGGTGTGAATAACACACCACTTTTGTTGGTGTACACTTACGCTATTCCGAAAGGGATTTATTTTATTTAGTATAATTTTTTTAGTATGAATATCCAACGATTAGAAATGGGTCGGTTTGCACTGGTAGCGGTTTTGTTCGTAGCAGCACTCTTTATGTGGATGCCACGAAGTGCGTCAGCATCGATATACTCTGCTAATAACGCAACTTCGTCCAATCTCACCACTGGCGCTGCATCGTCAACACTTGCAAAGGCAGGTGATACTGTCGGATTCCAGCTCAATTTGCCCTCCTATGGCACTTCGGCGACGAACACTCCCATGATCAGCATTTTCAATATGGGAACGACGACAATGACATCTACGGCGACCAGCTCGGTGTGGTTATACTCGACCACGACTACGAGCGCCTGGCCGACAGAGGGTAATATCACCTTCGTAATGGCATGGGTTGGTTATTATGGAGAAGCAACGACTTCAGCCACAGTCATCGGTTCAGCCGGTAGCAGCACCATTCAGCATGTAGTATTCGACAAAACGGCGCCCACCGTCCGCATAACCACAGTGGCATCGAGCAATACAGCCTCGACGACAGAGGCAACGACCGGTGACACCGTCACGATGACAATAGTAGCGAGCGAAAATCTCACAGCCCCATCGGTCACCTTTACCGGGCATACCGGAGCAGTGACCGCCACGATGGCGACATCAACGTTGACCGGTTGGACCGCAGCATATACCGTTGCAAGCGGTGATACGAACGGCGCCCTCGCCTTTACGTTCACTCCATCAGATGCCGCCGGCAACGCAACTACAACTGCTCAAGCAGTGGTCACATCATCGAGCGGCACAATATACATCGATACGGCAGCGCCTACGGTGTCGGTAACCGGCACAAATCCGGATACATCAGGAGGCTCTACAGCTTCATACACTGATGCCGGGGCTACGGCGTCAGATGTACGCGACGGCACTGTATGGAGGCGGAACAGCTGCAGCAGGTGGAGGCGGCGGCGGAGGAGGCGGATATGGCAGTGGAGGTGTATGGGAACATACGCTCTCGACGAATTCGTCGACACCGTCAACGTCATCATCAGGTAATTCGGCGATCGATGCTCTCAGGGTTCAAATTGCCGCACTTCTTGCTCAAATCGCGGCTTTGCAAGGCAAGGCGACGCCGAATGTGAATGCGTACGCAAACGCAAATGCCAATGCGAGCTTCAAACGCGATCTCGAGACCGGGGCGACAGGGGATGATGTGAAAGCACTCCAAGCATACCTCAACACCCACGGATATGCGGTCTCATCAAGTGGCGCAGGTTCATCGGGAAATGAGACCACAAAATTTGGCGGTTTGACCAGAGCGGCACTCATTAAGCTCCAGAAGGCTGCGGGCATAACACCAGCGGCAGGGTACTTTGGTCCAAAGACCCGTGCGTATGTCGCTGCGCACCAATAAGATCTCATAGCAGCAACTAAAAAGTCCCGCCTCGGCGGGACTTTTTGGCGGTATAATGCAGAAATGCAGAGTTCGGGTACCCTATCGTTTTTTCAGTATCTTGCTGGATTCCTACTCCTTATTACATTGAGTTTCGGTATTACGTTTGCAGTGAGTAAATACACGACAGAAAAAGAAGCGCAGCAGGCTGCTTCCGCCGCGCGCGCGGTGATGCTGCAACAGTAGTTTGACTTTCCCGGTACAACCTACTAAGATACGTGACACAAGGCCAGAGAAAGCGAGTACCGAAAGGTTCAATCATTCCCTGCTTCGCCAAGGCTTCGCAGGGCAAGCTTGCTGAGGTCGAAAACTCTCTCCCCTAAGGGGGCCTTGGTTAACCATAGGTTTTTCCGATATGGCAAAAACCAAAGAACAGAAAAAGGAAATAGTTGCGAAGCTGGAGGCGAGCCTCAAAGATGCCGCCTCGGCGGTGTTCGTGCATTTTTCCAAAATCACCGTCGCCGAAGAGTCGGCTATGCGTCGCGCACTTCGCGTCGATGCCGTCGGCTACACAGTCGCGAAAAAGACACTCATTCGTCGCGCTCTCGATTCGCTCGGGCACAAGCTAGGGGAGCTTTCGCTTGAAGGCGAGGTGGCGATCGCATACGGTGGTAACGATGCGACCGCGGCGGCGCGCTTAATCCATGAGTTTGGCAAGAAGTTTGCAAATAAACTCACGATCCTCGGAGGTATTTTCGAAGGGAAAATCGTCGGGCAATCTGCGATGCAGGAGATCGCGACAATTCCGCCGCTTGCAATATTGCGAGCCATGTTCGCGCAAGTGATTAATTCGCCGCGTCAGAGGTTCGCCGTGGTGCTTAGTAAAATTGCAGAGACAAAAGGTTTGTAATTAATTATGAGAGTCTCTAGTGGCTATTCACTAGTGGCTAACTAACTATTCGTATGACACAAGAACAAATAATTGAAGCGGTTGAAAAGATGACTGTTGTCGAACTCAATACGCTCGTAAAAGCGATTGAAGAGAAATGGGGAGTTTCGGCACAAGCGGTAGCCGCCTCCGCTCAAAGCTCCGGCGAGCCGAAGGAAGAGAAAACGGAATTCGCCGTCGAGCTTACATCGTTCGGTGAGCAGAAAATCGCCGTTATCAAGGTGGTGAAGGAAGCGCTGGGCCTCGGACTCTCGGAAGCGAAGACGTTGGTTGAAAGCGCTCCTGTCGTCCTGAAGACGGACGTGAAGAAAGAAGACGCGGAAGCGTGGAAGAAGAAGATAGAGACCGCAGGCGGGAAGGTTACTCTCAAATAATTTTCTGCTCGATCAAAGTTTCAAAAACCTCGCTCCGCCAGCTGACGGAGCGAGGTTTTTGTTATCCACAGGAGGAAGTGTCGTGTGCTATCATCAAACGTATGAAAGTCGATTTTTTAAGCACGTTTTTGGGCAATGCGCAGCGGGCGCGGATCTTGCGACTTTTTGTATTTAATCAGGCAGAGCACTTTACGCTCGGGCAGGCGGCCAAGCGCAGTGGTCTATCGCTCCTCGTCGTGACAAAAGAGATAAAATCGCTCGAGGGGCTCGACATCATAAAAAAGAGAAAATTGGTGCACGTTGTACGGAAAACAAATGGAAATGGACAAAAAGCGTCCACATGGATACTCAATCCGGGGCATAAACACGTCGCGGCCATAGCCAAGTTCGTGTATGAGGTCTCTCCCATACACTACGATAGCGTCATGACGGCCGTAAAGCGCTCCGGACGGCCGACCGCGGTCATCCTTTCGGGCTGCTTCATGGGTGACCCTTCACGACCGGCCGACCTCATCGTTGCGGCGGACGGACTCAACGAACAGAGGCTTGAACAGGCCGTGCGCGGTTTGGAGCCGGCATTTGGCCGCGAGATCCGCTATGCCGCCTTCACCACGCCGGAATTCCGGTATCGCCTCACCATTCAGGACCGACTCATTCGCGACACACTCGATTACCCTCACTTGGTACTTTTGGACCGGACACGTCTTCTCTAAAACGGCTCTATTAGATGCTCAAAATAACTCATTTTGTCTATCCACATGCCTTAGGGGACTTGTCCTCCGCGCAATCGAAGGGTGCTATTATTACCGCTATAGGGGTGTCGAACCCGTTATTAGTTTTTATTAACCAAAATTTTGATTGATATGATAGTTACACAATCAGCGAACGTCATCCAAAGCTCGTTCGCAGATCTATGGTTTACGGTCGTGCAGTATCTGCCTGCGATTCTTGCGTCGATCATCGTGTTCGTGATCGGCTGGATAGTCGGGACGATTCTGTACCGCGTCGTCGTCGAGATTGTGAAGGTCTTGCGGATCGATGAGGTCATGAAGGCGGCTGGTCTCGATGATGCAGCTCGCACTGCCGGCTTTAAGCTGGATGTGGGGGCGTTTCTCGGCACCCTCGTGATGTGGTTCGTCGTTATCGTCTTCCTGGTAGCGTCGCTCGACATCCTCGGCCTCAATAGGGTCACCATCTTCCTGCAGCAAGTCGTCTTGCTGTACCTCCCGCAAGTCATCGTCGCGGTCTTGATCCTGATCCTTGCCGCGGTCGTTGCGGAAGTCGTGAGAAATCTCGTCTCGGGTTCAGCTCGCGCAGTCGGGGCGCATGGCGCCAACCTCGCGGGTTCCGTTGCAAAATGGGCCATCTGGACCTTTGCGGTCTTGGCAGTATTGAACCAGCTCGGTGTTGCGACTGAATTCGTGCAGACGCTCTTCACGGGATTGGTCGTAGCGCTCGCGCTTGCATTTGGTCTCGCTTTCGGCCTCGGTGGCAAAGAAGCCGCCGCGCGCACGATAGAAAAAGTGCGCTCGGAAATCGCGCATCATCACGACTAAGGTTTTGCGCATTTGTTTTGCAAAAGCCGCCTCAACTGGGCGGTTTTTGCTACAATGGCCAGCATGCAAGCAGTTATTCTCGCCGCAGGGCTCGGCACGCGCATGGGAGAACTCACTAAGGATACGCCGAAGCCGCTCGTCATACTTGCAGGGAAGACATTGATCGAACACAAATTTGATGTACTGCCCACCCATATCGGCGAAATAATTATTGTCATCGGGCACCTCGGCCACATGATCAAAGAACGGTACGGCGATGCATACAAGGGCAAACGGATGCGTTACGTCGAACAAAAGGAACTCAATGGAACGATGGGCGCACTCCGCTGTGCGCAGCCACTCTTGAAAGATCGTTTTCTCGTGATGATGAGCGACGATATCTATGCGAAAGACGACGTAGAGCGGTGCACGGCGATAGAAAACGGCTGGGCTGTTTTGGTGCAAGAAATGGGTGAGATGCGCGCGGCCGGGCAAGTGGAGGTGGATTCGGAAGGAACGGTCGTCGCGATCGTCGAAGGTAATCACGGCCGAGTTCCTGGATTGGCCAATACGAATATGTTCGTATTCGACATGCGGATCTTTCAAGCGCATTTGGTACACAAAGCGCCCGGCTCGCCGGAAGTCGGATTGCCACAGACGGCGATTGCCGCAGCGCAGGAACTCAATGTACCGTTCCGCGCGATCATGACGACGCGCTGGTTTCAAATAACGAACCCGCACGACGTTGAGGTCGCGGAGCATTTGATCACGATGGGGAAACTCTAAGGACTTTCCCGAGCCGTTTCATTGGTTTATAAAACGAAATCCACTGATTCTTCAGAAACCCCCGCTATAATTTTTAAATCACCACGAAGCGGACCCTTGTGCGACCTGTACGCACTGGCCCCCTTTTCATTTTTGGGTCAGCAATTTCTTTCGATGCAGTTTCAATGTGTGCCGTTTCCGTAAAACACAGATTCATGGCATCATCTGCCCATGCCCTCTGACCAAAATCATCCCAATGTCGCGTTCATTGACGGTCAAAATCTACATTTAGGTACAAAAGAAAAGGGCTGGACTGTAAATCACGCGAGACTTCGGACTTATTTACGCGACAAATACAAAGTCGGTGAAGCCTATTATTTTCTAGGTTTTGTTACAGAGGTGGAGCAAGACCTGTATGATAATCTTCAAAAAGCCGGATTTATCCTCTCGTTTCGTGAGCACTCTGCAGCATTGACGGGGCGGAAAAAGGGGAACGTAGACTGCGATATTATTTTTGGAATCATGAAGAAGCTTGTCGAGAATGAACCATTTGATAAAGCGTTCATCGTTTCCGGCGACGGGGATTATAAAAAATTGGTCGACTTCTTGATTAAAAAAGACAAATTTGGCAAAATGTTATTTCCGAATCAGGAGTTTGCGTCGTCTCTATACAAGAGTCTGGGGAGTGAATTCTATGCCAATTTGGGAGACCCAGACGTAAGGAAGAAGATCTCGTACGCTTATAAATGAAAAAGGCCCCTTAGGCACTAACGCCGTTCGGGTCCTCCTTCGTCTTGATACCCCCACAATATACCGTACGGAAGGGTGGAAATCAAGAACGGCTCACATGGGAAGAAATGAGCCGTTTGCCCCCGGTCGCGAGCCGCCCCACCTCGTAAAAGCAACATTCTGGATCGAGATCACTTCTCCCGAAGACCTCCCCAAAGCTGAACAAATTTTGAGGGAAAGAGTTGCTATAATTAGGCAGTATGACACTGGAGCAAAACGAAATATATTCAAAAATTACCGCGACCATTCGCCGTTTAGTTGGTGAGAACGGGCTTGTTACGTCTGTGATTCAAAGTTGGGAGGAGGTGTGTGGACCGTTAATGCAAAATGGGCAGGTGTCAGATCTTAAAGTTGCTCACGAGAGATATCTCGATCTCCTAAACATCCGATTAGAACATTTGAAAGTTGGTATTTAAGATTTCGATATAGAGGCGTCGCCTCTATGGGTAATTCTGCGTCTTCAGTTATTTACTTTTTCTCACAAGAAGCCTTATTGCGAGAATAGAGAATGTAATAATCGATCCCCAAACAATACCTATCAGGTAACTTACGACAATCCATAAAACAATCGCGCCTAGGCTGTCAACATTATTCTGGAAAGACGTGTCGATTCGGCCACTTTTTTGCAGAGCCTTTCTTTTCGAATATTCTTCGTTGTCTCCTTTTTGAGGCCGATGTAGTTTAAAACTTTCCATTTAAAATCGAGTTTAGCACAGATAAAATGTGGTGTCAGTCGTCACTGCCGATTTGTGAACGGCTCAGATACTGGTATTTGAGCCGTTTGGGGTAGGAAATCGGCCCCTTTGGAAGGGGCTAAAAAGCTAGGTTTTGCTTAATGAAAGGGGAGATGTGATGGACTCGTGCGAAAATTTGACACAATATATACGTTCGCGTATACTCCCCCTTACATATGGTATTCGGATTCACTGCAAATAAGTGGCGCGTGTAGCCGGAATCATTCTGTGCTGCCGAAGCCGCTTACAAGCGGCTTTTTTCGTGTCTATATGTCGATCGTTGAAAATTGAAGAGCGACATAAAACAAAAATAAAATACTCATGCTCGCAAGAGCGTGGGTGAATCAACAACGTTCTATTTGAGTTCAAGTCTCTCAAATGGAACGCAGGAAATTGTAAAAAACATCAAGCCCCCCTTCGCCACGTCAAACGTGGCTTCGGAGGGGCGAGCAAAAAAGGTTGCCGTACCTTTTCAAAAAAATGGCACGAAAACAAAAGTCGCACTTTCTCTTGTAGGAAAGTGCGCAACCCCACGTCGTTCGCTAACGCGAACTATGCGGGGTACACGCGGTTCTTAGAATTCCTTACGGGAGTTCTGAGTAAGGGCGTGTGGTGGATGCCTTGACTGAAGAAGGCGATGAAGGACGCGGCTTAGCTGCGATACGCTTCGGGGAGCTGCCAAGCAAGCTTTGATCCGGAGATTTCCGAATGGGGAAACCCTGTCGAGTACACCTCGACAACTCTCTAGTTAAACGCCAGAGAGAGCAGACCGTGGGAAGTGAAACATCTCAGTACCACGAGGAAAAGAGACCAATAGGTATTCCCTTAGTAGCGGCGAGCGAAACGGGAAAAGCACAAACTCAGCCACAATATCAACGCGCGATCTTTTTCGCGATTTGATATTGGGGATGGGGGTTATAAGGCTACAGCGCTGGCAACAGGTAGAGTCACAAATTGCTTAGTTAGTGGAACCTTCAGATCGATAGTGAACAAGTACCGTGAGGGAAAGGTGAAAAGAACCCCGGTGAGGGGAGTGAAATAGAACTGAAACCACATGTCTACAAGGAGTTGGAGAGGTCGTCATTTATTTGGCGTTGCCTCGACAGCGTGCCTATTGAAGAATGAGCCAACGAGTTGATGCATACGGCTTGGCTAAGGCCTTATCGGCTGGAGCCGTAGCGAAAGCGAGTGTGAATAGCGCGTTTGTCGTATGTATCAGACCCGAAGCCGGGTGAGCTACCCATGGCCAGGTTGAAGTTCGTAGAAATACGGATGGAGGACCGAACCCGTAGATTGTGCAACATCTTGGGATGAGTTGTGGGTTGGAGTGAAAAGCTTACCGAACTCGGTAATAGCTGGTTTTCTCCGAAAGAGCTTTCGGGCTTGCGTCGTGTGTTTCCTCTGGGGGTAGAGCACTGGAAGAAGCGGACAGATCGAAAGATCGCTGCCTCTATCAAACTCCGAATACCAGAGTAAAGAGCACGGCAGTTAGGCGATGGGGGCGAAGCTCCATGCGCCAAAAGGGAAACAGCCCAGACCGCCGTCTAAGGTCCCTAAATCTACGCTAAGTGCAACTAAGGAGGTGAAATTTCATAGACAGTCAGGATGTTGGCTTAGAAGCAGCCACCATTCAAAGAAAGCGTAACAGCTCACTGACTTAGAGATTTTGCGCCACAAATGATCGGGGCTAAGCGTAGTACCGAAGATGCGGATGCTTCGTCAGAGACTTTGCAGGACAAGCTGTCCCACGCCGCTCGCATTCGCGAGCTCCGCGGGACACACTTCGCCAATTGTGCGGAGTGGCTTGCCACGCAAAGCCTCTGGCGAAGTGTGGTAGGAGAACGTTCCGCTCTGCGATGAAGGCAAAGGGGTGACCCATGCTGGAGCGTGCGGAAGTGAAAATGTTGGCACGAGTAACCGCAATGCAAGTGAGATTCTTGCACGTCGAAAGATCAAGGTTTCCTTCGCAATGGAGATCAACGAAGGGTTAGTCGGTCCTAAGCCGATGGCAAACGCCGCAGGCGATGGACACAGGGTTAATATTCCCTGACTTCTGTATTGAGTGATGGAGAGACGGAGAGCTGTAATGCAGGCCCCTTATTGGATTGGGGTCCGTGCCGTGATTGTGCGCTGTAGGTAAATCCGCGGCGTAAGTGAGAGCGGAGCGGAGAATTGGAGATTCGTCAAAGAAAATCTGCATGAGCGCGCTTCCAAGAAAATCTTCTAAACGTATCAATAGAGAAACCGTACCGCAAACCGACACAGGTGATCAGGGCGAGTAGCCTAAGACGAACGAGTGAGAGGTCCCCAAGGAACTCGGCAAAAAAGCGGCCGTACGTTAGCAATAAGGTCCGCCACTCGCAAGAGTGGCCGCAGTTAAAATTTCCCAACCGACTGTTTATCAAAAACACAGCTCCCTGCAAACTCGTAAGAGGAAGTATAGGGGGTGATGCCTGACCAATGCCGGAAGGTCAAGTATGGAGGGTACATGCATGTATGTATGTGCTGGACTATATAAGCCCCGGTCAATGTCGGCGATAACTATAATCGTCCTAAGGTACGACACATTTGTACTATTATGTCAAGTGTGCCGTAGGACTAGGACGATCGTAGAATCGAAATAAACAGCGAAAGTAATACCAAAGCTGCCTCTCTGTGCAGTAATGCACAAGTGGTCCTATGAAACATGGCTATATGCTGGAAACTCCTATGGTACAATTGCACCATAGATGAGCAATCAGCAGGAAAGGCCAAGAATTGAAGATTGGATCGTCGGCTTTGCCGATGGCGAAGGATGCTTCTCTGTAAGCATTTTCCGCAACAAAACCACAAAGCTCGGTTGGCAAGTTTTTCCAGAGTTTGTCATAACTCAAGGAAAACGAAGTCTACCAGCCCTCGAAATCTATCTGAATTACTTTGGATGCGGGAAGATTTTCGTAAACAATCGTTACGATAATCATCACGAGCCTCTGTACCGGTATTGCGTGCGATCGCTCAAGGATTTGCGGGAGACAATAATCCCGTTTTTCCAAGAGCATCAACTTCGTACGGCAAAGCAGAAAGATTTCGAACTATTCGCGGAAATCGTCGAATCAATGTTTCTCAACAAGCATCGTTCGATAACAGGCATACGTTCAATTGCTCGAAAGATCGAGCGAATGAATCGCAAAACGCGATCACAATTCTTGGAATCCTCAGAGACTACACGCCGTGCTCCTGCAATTGCAGGATGAAGATATAGTCCAATGGCAGAAGGAACCTAGAGCGAAATTCCTTGTCTGGTAAGTTCAGACGCGCACGAATGGTATAACGAGTTGGGAACTGTCTCGGGGATTTGCTCGGTGAAAATACAAGGGCGGTGA
>LCQW01000023.1 GCA_001004345.1 Candidatus Kaiserbacteria bacterium GW2011_GWA2_52_12 | reverse complement strand
GCCGGCGTCACCAAAGAATCGCTGCGGACAGAGATGATGAAACAAACACACCTCGCCTCCGCGCAGGAAATGCAAGAGGCGAAACACACATTATTCAAAGAAATTAAACGCCGCATGGTACAGTGATTTCAGCACCATCTACGGATTAGAAAATACTAACTGCAACCGTCGAGGCCTTGCCTCGACGATTTTGCCTTAATATCAAATGTCAACTTTTTGGTTCTTCGGGTGGTGTTTGGTCGCTCGGTGGAGGAGATGGCGGTGGTGGGGTTTGCTTACTCATGGCCTCACCAATAGTTGACATCGCGGTCGAGAGGGCGTCGGAGGCGGATTTTATGGCGGTGGCATCGGTGCCGGCGCGCGCTGTTTTGAGGGCGTCGATCTTTTCTTGGACGTTCTTCTTGATGTCATCGCCCACTTTGTCGCCGTGCTCTTTGAGCGCTTTCTCGGCCGCGTACACTATTTGGTCTGCGGCATTTTGCGCCTCGATAAGCTCTTTTTTCTTTTTGTCTGCCTCAGCATTCACCTCCGCGTCTTGTTGCATCTTCTTCACTTCCGCGTCGGAAAGACCGGAGCTGGCTTCAATGCGGATTGACTGCTCTTTGTTGGTTGTCTTTTCTTTCGCTTTGACCGAGAGAATGCCGTTGGCATCGATGTCGAATGAGACTTCCACTTGCGGCATGCCGCGTGGTGATGGCGGAATACCGTCGAGATTGAACCGGCCGAGCGATTTATTGTCGGCGGCCATGGGGCGTTCACCCTGGACGATGTGGATCTCGACCGACGGCTGATTGTCGGAAGCGGTCGAGAAGGTCTGCGAACGACTCGTCGGGATGGTCGTATTCCTTTCAATGAGCTTGGTCGCAACGCCACCGAGCGTTTCGATGCCGAGCGAGAGCGGTATTACATCGAGGAGGAGCACGTCTTTGACATCACCGCGCAAAATACCGCCCTGGATAGCGGCGCCTATCGCGACTACCTCATCGGGATTCACGGTCATATTGGGCTTCTTGGCGAAAAATGTCTCAACGGCTTTTTGTATGGCGGGCATGCGCGTCTGACCACCGACGAGGATGACTTCCTGCAAGTCGCTCACCTTAAATGGCGATGCCTCCATAGCGCGCTTCGTGATCATCATGGCGCGATCAAGAAATTCGCGAGCAATTTCCTCGAGCTTGGCGCGTGTCATTTTGATGAGAAGGTGTTGGGGACCGGCGTCCGTCGAGGTGATGAACGGGATGTTGACTTCCGTTTCGAGTGCGGTCGAAAGTTCGATCTTGGCTTTTTCGGCGGCCTCATCGAGGCGCTGCCGCGCGAGAGGATCATTGCGGACGTCGACACCGGTTTGCTTTTTGAATTCGTCGGCGAGCCAATCCATGATCTTCTGGTCGACATCCCTCCCGCCAAGGTGTGCATCACCGTCGGTCGCGCGTACTTCGATGACATCGTCGCCTACCTCAAGTACGGAAATATCAAATGTGCCGCCGCCGAAATCGAAGACCACAATCTTCTCATTTTTCTTTTTGTTGAACCCGTACGCGAGCGCCGCCGCGGTCGGCTCATTGATGATGCGCTTTACGTCGAGTCCGGCGATCTTACCGGCATCTTTGGTCGCCTGACGCTGCGAATCGTTGAAATACGCGGGTACGGTAATGACGGCCTCGGTGATCGTTTCGCCCAGTCGCGCCTCGGCATCCTGCTTCAATTTCTGCAATATCATCGCGGAGATCTCTTCGGGGCGATACCATTTATCGGCCATTTTGACCTCGATGCCGCCGCTCGCCGATTTTTGCGTCTCAAACGATACCGATGCGCGGTCTTTCGCGACCGCCGGCTCGTCGAACGAATGCCCGATAAAACGCTTTATCTGATATATCGTGTTTTTCGGATTGGTGACTCCCTGACGGCGCGCCAAAAGTCCCACTAGTCGCTCGCCTGTTTTTGAAATCGCGACGACTGACGGCGTGGTGCGCGCACCCTCTGCATTTTCGATGATGTCTGGCTCGCTCACCTTGACGATAGCCATCGCCGAATTCGTCGTCCCCAAGTCGATGCCTAGAATTTTTGCCATATGTGTATAATTTTAATTATTTATTTTTTCGTGACAACTTGTGCGGGACGCAATACTCGATCCCCTGACCGGTAACCATACCGCAGAATTCTGATGATACTGTGAGGTTCTCCGGCGACGTCATCCACCTCTTGCACCACATCATGAAGCTGTGAGTCAAATATATCACCGACTTTGCCGAAACGCTTCACGCCGTGCCGCTCCAGCGCATCGAGTAATTGGCTACGCACATTTTCCATGCCGCCGCGCCATCCGGCATCGAGATTTGCCCACTGTTCGCTTCCTGCCGCCACATCGAAGCTGTCGAGGACGGGAATGACGTCGTGCACGAGCTCCTCACGGAGCATTTCTGCGGCACGCACAGAACTCATCACGGCCTCACGTTTCGCATTTATAGAATCCGCTTTGCACCGCTGCCAGCCGTCGAGGTACTCTTGCTTCTCCTTTTTGACCTGCGTGAGTTCGTCTTTGAGTTTCTTCAATTTTGCCTGCACAACACCAAGATCCCCGAGCTCCTCCTCCGGTTCAAAGTTGACCTCTTCGCGAGGCTCCTCCTGGGGAGCCTGGTTGTCATACTCCTCTGTCATGAATCAGGAGTATATCAAATTGTTCACATTTCTACAAAACAGACGTATTAGCTGACGTATTAGCGTTTGCTCCACTGGGGGGCCCTTCGGGCACCTTTGAGGCCGAATTTCTTGCGTTCGCGGGAGCGCGGGTCGCGCTTCAAGAAGCCGCGGACCTTGAGGTCTTTTCGTTGTTCGGGCACGATCTCGATGATGGCGCGCGAGATGCCGAGGCGTACGGCTTCCGCCTGTGCTTTTTGGCCGCCACCGCGCACTTTTGCGGTCACGGTGTAGGTCACGCCCAAGACTTGGAGCGGCTCATACGCCGTTTTCATCATGATGTTCAAAGGAAAATAATCCTTTGCATCCTTGCCATTGACGACCATGCTCGTCGACTTCGACGGGGTGATGCGCACGCGCGCGGTCGCCGTTTTGCGACGCCCGACTGCTTCCGTGTATCTGGATTCTTTTGCCATAGTATTGTTATTCAGAAATAATTAAATTTTTCATGCGTGCTACCAGCATGGTGTTGCGCGGAAGCATGCGCTGCACCGCATGGCGGATAGTGGCTCCGTATCCTTTGCGCGCAGCAAGCGCGGCGAGCGATTCGCTCCTAAGACCGCTGTGCCATCCGGTGTAATGAGTGAGTACCGTATGCGCCTGCTTGCGCTCGCGCGTGTACAGTTTCGATGCATTGGAGATAGTGACCCTCACATCAGAGAGAACGTGCGGCGTGTAGGATGCACTCATTTTTCCCATGAGCGCTTTTGCCGCTTCAGAGGCTACGCGGCCCAGCGTTTTGCCGGATGCGTCTATTTGATGGTTCATCTTTTGTGTTTTCCCAGCCATACATTATTGGACGAATTCAATACGCGCAGATTCAGTGGCCTGCTTGCCGATCTTACCCAAACGGATCACCCGTGTATAGCCGCCGGCGCGCTTCATGTAGCGCGGAGCTATCGTCTCATGAAGCTTCTTGACGACATCGTACGCACCTCCCATGCGGGTCGCAATCGTGCGACGCGACGCGAGCGTACCCATCTTGCTTACCGTGACCAATCGCTCGACGAACGGTCGCAGAGCTTTTGCTTTGGCGTACGTGGTCACTATCCCCTCGTGGATAACAAGTGACCGGGCGAGTGAGCGAAGCAAGGCAGTACGTTGTCCTGTCTTTCGCCCCAATTTTGAACCACGAGTATGATGCCGCATACACTTATTGCGAACGCAGGGTGAGTCCGAGATTGGAAAGCGAGCGTTTGATATCCTGCAAGCCCTTCTGGCCCAATCCTTCGATAGCGAGCAGGTCGTCCTCGCGCTTGCGCACCAGTCCACCGACGGTGCGGATCGATGCGTTGTCGAGCGCCTGCTCGACGCGCTGCGGAAGATTCAATTCGGTGATACGTGTCTTCAACATTTCAGCATCGAGCGGCGCCTTGTCTTCGCGTACTCGCATCTCCATCGTCGGCATGGTCTCGGGCATATCCTCCTCTTTGAACCCGACGACCGCTTTCAGTTGATGGATCATCGTTTCAATCGAACGTTCGAGCGCTTCGCGCGGTGTGATGGTGCCGTCGGTCTCGATGACCATGCGCAACCGATTGAAATCGGTGCGGTCGCCGACGCGCATGTTCTCGACTTCATAATTCGCCCGGCGGATCGGCGAGAATATCGCATCGAGTGCGATGGTGCCGATATCGACGCGCTCCTTCTGGTGCTGTTCTTTTGGAATGTACCCCAATCCGCGCTCCGCGCGGATCTCCATTTCAAAAGTGTTCTTTCCGGTGATGCTCGCGATATGATTCTCCGGATTGAGGATCTCCACTTGGCCGGGCAATTTGAGGTCGCCTGCTGTTATCTCTTTCGGTCCTTTTACGGAAAGCGTAATGGTCTGGGGCTCATCGGTAAGCAGCTTAAACCGGATCCGGCGAACATTGAGCAGTATCGTCACGACATCTTCTTTCACACCTTCGATGGTAGAGAATTCATGCTGAACGCCAGGGATCTTCACATGCGTTACGGCAGCTCCCGGCAAGGACGAGAGGATAATGCGTCGCAACGAGTTACCGAGCGTCCATCCGTAGCCAGGGTAGAGCCCATCGATCTCATAGATACCGCTACGCTCCGATTCGGAGATTGCGCGAGGCTTCGAGGGCAATGCAATGTGATAATCCGACATAATATGGCTTATTTATTAGATAATAATGAAAATGCCAACGTGGATGCAAAAAGTGGAAACATTCTACCACTATCTACTATAAAATTCAAATACCGTCGGATAATCGAGACCGACCTCCATCTGACTGTATTGCGGCTCGCCGACGACCTCGGCGCGCAAGAGGGCGAGGTCGACGACGAGCCACCCCGGCACCGCACGACCTCCTTCCTCTTTTGCTTCAGCGAGACCAGCGAACAGCGGACTCTTTCGACTGCCTTCACGAATAGAAATGACATCGCCTTTCTTAACTCTGTATGAAGGTGTCGTGATGCGCTTGCCGTTGATGGTGATGTGTCCGTGCGAGGTGGCTTGGCGGGCGGCGCGCCGCGTGGGGGCAAAGCCTGCGCGATAGGTGGCGTTGTCGGCGCGCATTTCGAGAGCGATATGAAGTGCGCGTGAAGGCTCTTTTTCCTCAAAAGCGGCCTTCGCGTAATTGGAAAGCTGACGTTCACCGAGACCGTAGGTAAATCGCACGCGCTGCTTTTCGAGGAGCTGCTTGCCGTAATCGGATGCACCGCGTCCGCGCTTGATCTTCTTGCGCGCCTCGGCGAGAGCAAATTTTTGGTTCTGCGTCTGTTCAAAAATGCCGGCACCGAGGCGCTTCGCGATACGATATTTTGATTTAACGATAAGCATAAAAATAAATTACAAAATTACACACGGCGCGGCTTCGGAGCGCGCGGACCATTGTGCGGTATCGGCGTGTCGTCTGCAATTCGAGTAACTTCAATGCCCTTGCCGGCAAATCCGCGGAGCGCGGATTCGCGTCCGGCGCCGACACCTCGTATCACCACATCGACCTCCTTCACACCAATGATGGCTGCCTTATCCCCCACGAGTTCGCCAACTTTTGCGGCGGCGAACGGAGTTCCCTTCTTCGCTCCCGAAAATCCGAGCGCACCTGAAGATGACCACGCGACCGCGTTCCCACTCTTGTCGGTGAGCAGGACCTTGGTGTTGTTGTACGTGGCGTGAATATGAAGCGTACCTGCCGTAATGTTCTTTTTTGCGACACGCGCAAGAGAGCGGGATTTGAGTCCCGCATCGACGGAGCCGCCTGATTTTCGAATAATACGTTTCTTTCCCATGCAAAATTAATTATTGTGAATCATGTTTTCTCAAGCTTACGACGGCCGCTTGTCATGGTTTTGCGCACATTGCCGCGGACGGTGCGGGAATTGGTCTTGGTACGCTGGCCTCGTGCGGGAAGGTGCTTTGTGTGACGATTTCCGCGGTGCGCTTTGATATCTTTGAGACGCCGAATATTGGCGCTGATCGAGCGGCGCAACTCGCCCTCAAGCATGAATTTCTCGACGGTTTCGCGAATTTTCGATTCCTCTCCAGCCGAGAGGTCTTTTGGACGCTTTCCCCAATCAATGCCGAGTGATTCAAGTGTTTGCTTCGCGCGCGGCCGACCGACGCCATAAATAGCGGTCAGCCCGATCTCGAGCCGTTTTTCTTCCGGAATGGTTACTCCTGCAATACGCATAATTATCCTTGTCGCTGCTTATGCCGCGGGTTGGTGCAAATCACCCATAAACGACCGCGCCGCTTGACGGAGCGGCAATGCACGCAAATTGTTTTAACTGAAGCTTTTACTTTCATACGAAGAGGTGTATTAAATGCGCCGTATGATCCGGGCGCGTCCTCCGTATGGATCCAGTTGGACTTGCACGCGATCTCCCACGAGCACTTTAATTCTATGCAGACGCATTTTGCCGGCGAGGTACGCGAGTACCACATCACCTCCCCCGAGCTTTACACGAAAAAGGGTATTCGGAAGCGCCTCGTCTACGACGCCTTCTACGACCTCGGGTTCAGCCATATCTGCAAGAGCGATAGTAGCAGCAATCGTTTGGAGAGTCAACCCCCTCCAATATCCTGCACGCCGGTTCGTACTGTAGTGGTGTATGCATCGTTATGGAGTGGTCGTGGGCGCCGGTTGCCCGACAATTATTTTGATCTTCGATGGATCTGCAGGGAACGTACTTTTCCAGAACGGCTCAATGCGCGCGTGTGCTTCCTGAATACTGGGGAATGTCGTGACAGCATTCTGGAACACGGCTTCGTTGATGCCCGCGAGCGTCTTTGCAAGCGCGGCGGCGTCTACGTGCCAGACGATAGTGGCCTTACCCGTGAGCGTAAAGGTGAGCGGTGCTTTGCCGAGCGCGACCGTGGTGTCTTTCGGAGTATTTGCCGCGTATCCCTCGCTAGGCACTATTTCAATGGAAGAATTCTCCGCATCCGCCGAAACAACATTGGCTACGGCTTTCGCATACGCATCTTTCGGAAATACGGGCATCTCCACGTGCGCTTTTTCATGCACGCGGACCCCGCCGCCAGCCTCGGAGGTGTTTTGACCTTCTGTAAATGTGATCTTGATGAGATCGGGAATAACGACCACGCCCTCGCGCGCACTGATAGAGTCACGGATCTTCTGCGCGATACGCGTACGGATAGTCGCTTGTGCGGCCTGCATTGCGCCGGACTCTACCGCCGGCCGGTCACCCACAAATCCTCCCGTCATGGCGCTATCCGAGTGCGCACGAACGCCGCTATACATGGCAGCGTTGGACTTCAATCCGGGAACGGTGAATGTATCAGTCGGCCCGATGTTGTATTGATCACCCGATTTGTCGGCGACGACGGTGACACTCATTGCCCCCGGCTTTCCGGCGCTTTTTCCGGGCACCACCACATCCGCCGGTATGCGGAAAATGAGGCCACTCGGATTTTCAAAACGGGTGTTTTTGATGAGCTTGACGGGCGAAGCCGAGTAATTATTTTCGATGATTATAGAACCGGAAGCTTTCGTCTCGGCATGCTCAGTGCCGCTCGACTGCACAACTTCGGAATCTTGGAGATCAGACACCTCCACGGTATACGTCAATACTTCCGCGGTGGCGTTCGCGGCTGGATATGCGGTGAATTGTGCGCTCTGGTCAAAAACGACCGGATGAGAACGTGGTATCACGGTGACGGTCGTACTCCTGAACACGAACAAGGCGAGGACGATAAGGATGAATATCGAAACAGCAACAGCGATCCACATCCAGAGCCGTGATGAATGCGGAGCGATAGGCGGTGGCATGCCGGGAACTTCGCGCTTCTCTTCTCGCGGGCGACGGCGCAGCGGTGTCGGAATATTTCGGATCGATCGTTCGGGCGGGTTTTGTTCTTCTCCATACGCCTCGGTGGCGAAACCATGTTCTTCGAGGGGCTCTTCCGTTTTGTTGGGTAATCGACGCTCGCTTTCACGGCGCGGGCGTGCTCCCTGTGGTGGAACGATATCTTGAAAATAATCTTTTGCCATTGCTTCTATACTATCACGCGCATATCATGAGCGTTACGAACTGTGTAATTCCGTGTTGACAAACGCACATGTCACCACGATCCCCGTATCGATGGATACACCTGGTTTTGGCAGCACCGACCCTTTGAGAGAATCTGGCTTCATGACATGCACGACGAACGGGCGCGTCGTGATAGTGAATTGCGCAAAATCGATACGGGAAAACAGGTGTGAAAGCCATGCGGTGATATCGGGATGCGCCGCGAGGATCAATGTATCCGGCAGGCGCTGTTTTCCTACGAACGCTCCGATGGCCTCGCCAAAGATGCGTACGAGATCCGGCTCGATCTTTGCGAGCGCCGCGTTCAGCTTGTCGCATGCTTCGCCGCTGCATGAGCCTGCAACTACCATCCGCATCAAATTCAACATTTCTTCCGGCATACCTTCGGTACCCGCGATGCGACGTAGTATCGTGCGCACGCCCTCCGACAAAACCGCGTGGTGCGTGATGATGCCATTTCTGACCGCCATGCACGTCGTTGCTTCGCTGACCATGTCGATGATGACGTACGTCTCGGGATGGTCCATCCGCTCTTGTACTATTGAAAGATATGTACGCGCTCCCGAATGCATGATCTGTTCGCTCTCACCGAATACACTGTGAAGCGCATCAGTAACCAGCTTGCGCATCACCGGATCGAAGTCGCTCTCAAACGTCACGGCACTCAAACGCCGCGCCTGCTTTCCGAGCGGGTGTGCCGTCGGATACTCATTGAGCTCGACGCGAACGACGCTCGTTTCGAGCATGTTGGCCTTGTCCAATTCATGATCTTCTTCGAGCGCGGTGCGTGCGATCTTCGTTATTAATTCTTTAGTGATGGTCTGTTCCTTGGGAAAAACGACGCTCGCAAAACCGGCGGAAGAACGCGTCCACGGCGCCCGTATACTTGCATACACTTTCCTCGGCGGCCCCAAACGTTTCCCCTCATCGCTTTCAGTATACTGTTTCAGAACTTTCGTTCCCGCCTCTTTGATCATCGAAACAACGCCTTTCATAGTTTGCTCCTTTGAGCGGTCCTCAAGGGGCAATATGGAACGATCTGCGGCGACAATGGTCGCCGGCCCTCCGTCGTTTTGCACAATCAAAATAGCCACGCCACCGCTTCCGCTGCCAACATCGACTACCGCCATCACTCGTTCATGTGAACTGCCGAACATTGTTCTTTAAGTATAGCAGCAGAAAAGCTCAATCTATTACATAATCTACGCCCGCGAGTATGCTCCCGCGGGCGTTGTGTTAGCAAAAAACGATGACTGCTACAAGATAAGCAAAAACGAGAAAAGCGATACCAAGACCGTTTAGTACTCCCGAACCGTACGCTGCTACACCAGCACTTACGATCACCATTGAACAGAGAATGAGCCCAAAAGTCTTTTGTGCTTTACTCATGTCAAATCTCCTGTTGTTGACCTGGTGCAAGACTACAGTAATTTGCACTTATATCAAAAAAATAGCTTTTATCCTCCGTATTCCCGTGGCCACCGCTTCCTCCTTTAGTATTTTGAATGTACCGAGTTCGCTGGTATTCGCCACATGCGGCCCGCCGCAAAATTCGATCGAGAACGCTTCATCATACCGAGGTTTAACCTCGGTGGCGCCTTCGGGCCCGATGGAATATACGGATACTTGCTCAGGATATTTTACGCCAAATTCCTGCTCCGCGCCGAGCGTCTCCGCTTCAGCTTTTGGCAACGTGGAGCGGACGACAGGCAGTTGTTCCGAAATTCGTTGATTGACGATATTTTCCACCTGTGCGAGCTGCTCCGGTGTCATCTTTGCGTCCCAGTTGAAATCGATACGCAATCGCTCTTGCGTAATATTCGAGCCGCGTTGCTTCACATGGGGGCCGAGTACCATTTGCAGTGCTTTCAATAGTAGATGGTGCGCCGTATGCAGTCGCGTCGTCTTCTCGGATACATCTGCAAGACCGCCTTTGAATTTTTGTTCAGAGCCAGCACGCGAAAGTTCCTGATGTTTCTTCATTTCGATGGCAAATCCCTCTTCATCAATGTCAATTCCCCGCTCGTGCGCGAGTTCAACGGTCATCTCGAATGGAAATCCGTGTGTTGTGAACAACTCCATCGCCTCCGCGCCGGTGATGTGCCCCCGTGCCGCGAGTTTCTCGAATTCGCGCATGCCATGCACGAGTGTGCGGCCGAATTGTTTTTCCTCTTTCCAAATTTCTTCGGTGATCATTTTGTACGCGTCCTCACTGGCCAATTCGGAATACGCCTGCTTATATTTTTCGATAATGATAGCAGCGCAACGCGAAAGCATACTCTCCTCTTTTTGGTCATGTTCAATGCCGATCTTTTGTGCATGCTGCGCCGCGCGTCGTAGTAAGCGCCTTAGAACGTAACCACGGTCGGTGTTTGCCGGTCGCACGCCATCGGCGAGCATGAAAGTCGCGGCGCGGATATGATCGGCGACGATGCGGAATGATCTTTGGTAGCGGCTGTCATCATACTGTTTGCCGGAGAAATGTTCGAGCAAGGCGATGGTGTCGGCGAATACATCAACATGAAAAATGTCGGCATCATTGTTCGCGGCCATCGCGATACGCTCAACTCCACCTCCAAAATCGACGTTTTGTTTCGGCAGAAGACCGAACGAACCACTGGACTGTTTCAGGTATTGCATGAAAACGGAGTTGCCTATCTCGAGAAAACGACCGCAGTCGCAATTGGGATGGCACTCCGCGCCGTATTTCGGATCGTGTGGAGTTCCAAAGTCGAAAAACACTTCGGAATCCGGCCCGCCCGGCTCGCCTGCGGGCATATTTTCGGGCGTTCCCGCCCTGCTCCACCAATTTTTGCTTGCGTCGTAATAAAAAATGCGGCCTTGCCCTGAGCCTGTCGAATGGGCGCTTCTCATGCCGAGACGGGAGCCGTCGGCCTCGCTGCCGATCTCAACAATTCCCGCGTCAATCCCCTTTCCTGCAAATAATTGCTTCCAGATCTCCGCCGATTCCGTATCGCGCGGCACTCCGTTTTTTTCGTCCCCAATAAACACCGACACGTAGAGTTTCTTCGGATCAATACCCATCTCATCGACAAGAAATCCAAAAAACCACGATAGCTGCTCCTTTTTGAAATAATCGCCGAGCGACCAGTTGCCGAGCATTTCGAAAAAAGTCGTATGGCGGTTGTCGCCCACCTCATCAATATCCTCCGCGCGAAAACTTTTCTGACTATTGGTTAATCGCGTTCCTTCGGGATGTGGCTCGCCAAGCAGATATGGCACAAGCGGCTGCATGCCGCTGCCGGTAAACAGCGTCGTCGGATCGTTCTGCGGCACGAGCGATGAAGATGGTATCACCGCGTGCCCTCGCGCCTTAAAATATGCGAGATATTTAGACCGAATCTCATTTATATTCATCCCCTAGAGTTTACCATCCGCCAAAAGAAAAAGCCGCCCTTAAGTACCGGGGCGGCGCGCCTACGTATGTGCTGTTATGCAGAAACGACGTTGTGTCAACTCTCATTGGCCTAAATTATAAATCGCTCAAAGAAAGTCCTGCTTGTTTTAAAATTGAACGCAATGTAGTACTTCGCAAGTCGCCCGGATGCATCGGTACGGTCACGCGACGCTTGTCGGTATTGCGAAAGTAGATGCAATGACTTCCGTTTTGTCTTTTGAAAATAAAACCGTAACGCTCGAGCGTCGCGCACAATTCGCGCGCCGTAATACCCGCCATAAACTATTTTGCGACCTGCACCTCGACAGTCCCCAGAAGCGTGTTATCCGATTCCGGAACTTTTTCTCCATCGGCCACGAGATCTTCCACATACAGCTCGATGGCTTCACGTGCCATGCGGCGGGCCTCTTCCAGTGTCGCTCCATATGTGACGCAACCTGGTAATGCGGGTGCTGTTACAGTAAATCCTCCCTGAGGATCAGGTTCAAAAGCAAGATTAAATGTCTGTTTTTTCATAAATGTGAGTATATCAAAAAGACGCGCATTGTCGACGTGAAGTCGGATTATTCTAGAGTTTGCCATTTCTTCATCTGTATATAAAAAATCTCCCCGATGGTCGTGCCACCAGGGAGAGAGACTGTTTCTATTTTGAGCTCTTTGGCTCCCTCGGCCACTCGTCCTCAAGTCCTTCGGTCCAGATCCTAAGGGAGTTCTGGGGAAAGCCAAGGGCGATCAACTTCTGTTCACGTGCCTTTTTGAGGCATTCGTCGCAAACGTTGAATTCGAGGTAGTGTCCATCGACCTCATCGAAGATCGTTGAGCCATAGTTGCCGCACGTGTGGCAAACAACTCCGTTGTCAGGGTGATTATCCTCGCCCTCGTATGCACTGCCGAGCCGTTTATGGCAGACGATGCACGAGAGCACGGGGAGATACACCCGGTGGTTTGGGTCCTGGTCGTCGTGGGACAGGGGTCCCTCCTTTGGCTGGTAGGTGTGACGCGGCACAGAATACATTTCCGCGTCCTGTAAGTAGCAGCAAAGGACCCAAACAGTTTTAAGCGCGAATTCACCTTTGAAGTAGAACACCTGTATGTTTAGAACATATGGGATATACGCACATCGAAGCGAGCGAACGAAGAAGGATTGAGCGAGCGT
>LCQW01000022.1 GCA_001004345.1 Candidatus Kaiserbacteria bacterium GW2011_GWA2_52_12 | reverse complement strand
GATATTCGTATTCGTGAGCGCAATTGTAATAGCATGGAAATACTGGCGGTTGCGCAGCGGAAGAAAGATTGTGGGGTAACACGAATGATCATTGCAGCAGGCACTGCAAAAGTACAGCATGCGCGTTGCGCGATTCTATTGGGATGCTATATTAAATATGTGAGTGCCACACATCCGTGTGAAGTGGGGGCACAATGAAAGTCGCGTAGATCCCACCTCACGGTGGGTTTTGCGTTTTTTAACCCCTGTTCGGAATTTTTGTGGTACGCTGAATGTGTACCCGCCTTTGTCAAAGACTTCGGCGAGGTAAAGGAACGCACTCTTTCTTCGTCAAAACTACGAAGGGCACAGTGCGGAGGGCGGCGGCACTCACATTGACTTTCACTTTGGAGCTCGCACCCGTCCTCCGCACTGTGCCTTTTTTGTTTTGTAAAATTCTAGCCTGTACTTATTTTGATCGATAGGTCAAGATAAGTACGGAACCTCGATACATTCTCTACTTTTTTATTTTTTCAACACAAATTCTTTATTTGCAATATCACTAATGAAAAATTTTTTAGAAAGTTATCCACATAAATAAAATTAAAATCATTCGTACGCGAGCAGCGATGCAATAATTGATAAAACGTTCTTCGCGACTAACGTCTGCGAGTGCGGGGTCGATCTTAGTACTCCAAAAATATTTATCCTATGGCAAAGAAAAAGAAGGCAAAGGCGAAGAAAAAGAAGCGACTATAGTCGGTCGCTTCTCTAGCTAGAGAACAGACGATCCCCTTCTCGGGGATCGTTTTTCATCGAAAAAAGCGGCTCAAGAAAGCATTTACGATTTTATGGGACGCCGATAGCGGCGATCTATCTCTTCGGCGATAAAAATACGAGGAACAGAGCTCTGCCGCAATTTTCCCGCGTCATAGGCGAGTTCTTCGTGCAACTTTTCGCCGGGCCGCAGGCCGATCTCGACGATGGGGACGTCTTCGTAGGGGACGAGGCCGTGCATGCGCACGAGTTTTTCCGCGAAATCAAGGATCTTCACCGGCTCTCCCATATCGAGAAGCAGGAGCTGGCCATTTTCGCCGATAACCCAGCACATAAGGACGAGCGAAGCTGCCTCGGGAATTGACATGAAATAGCGCGTCACTTCTTTGTGCGTGATCGTAAGGGGAGTGCGCTCGCGGATCTGTCGCAAGAATGTCGGGAGCATGCTCCCCGAGGAATTGAGTACGTTGCCGAACCGCACGGCCATGAAGCGCATATCCCCGTGCTCTTGTGCATATTGCTGTACCAGTAGCTCCGCAGCACGCTTCGTCCTTCCCAAGACACTTAATGGATTCACTGCCTTATCGGTCGAGATGAGCACAAAGTCAGGGATATGATGTGTAATCGCCATGTCAAGGATGTTTCGTGTGCCGAGCTCATTTGTTTTATGCGCTTCGCCCGGATTCATTTCCAAGAGCGGGACATGTTTGTACGCTGCGGCGTGTACTACGCAATCGATCCTATGCTCTTGCGCGATCTCTTCAAGGCGCTCTCTGTCACGGATATTTCCCAGCCTGAAGACAAGTTCCGGCCTCTCATGACCTCGCTCGCGAGAAAGCTCTTGTGAGAGATGAAAGATATCCACTTCAGAGGAATCGAGTACGATTATCTTCTTCGCATTGGAGTTGAAGAGTTGGCGGATGATCTCGCTGCCGATCGATCCTGCGCCGCCCGTCACGAGAAAGGTCTTACCGGTCGTATTCTTGGCGATACGCTGCTGATCGGTCTTCACGAGCGGTCGACCGATGATATCAGAGGGATCTATGTCGCGTATATAGGCGAGACTTACTTTGCCGAGGATAACCGAGGCGATGCTCGGAAGGACTTTGATCGGAATGCCCTGCGGTGCAAGACTCGCGACGCGCGCGGCCACGCGCGAGCCGGCCGATGGCACGGAGACAAGTATTTGGTCGAAATGGTGCGTCGATGCCAAGTGAGGGATATCGCCTATCGTTCCTATAACTTTCACCCCGCGTACGATCCCCCCTTGTTTTTTTGGATCGTCGTCCACGATGCCTGCCACGATCACATCAGCGTTGGAGTCCTTCTCGAATTCTTTGAGAATGAGTTCGCATGCGACGCCGGCACCGACGATGAGAACCCTCTTTTTTCGAGCAGTTGCGGCGCATACGATATCGCCCAAGCTCTGCGTTGGTTTCCAACCGAGGAGTCGCATGGCTTTCAAGCGACTTCCGACATACCGCGTTGCGGACCGATTCGTACTTACCAGTGAAGTTCTGCGGTTTGTCTCATGCTCGAATATGCGTACCAGTTTAGAGAGCGAGGTGCCCTCTCCGGAGCAGATGTTGATCAGCTCATACCGCGACCCCTTTTTCGATATCAGCGCCGCGAGGATCGCGTCGAATGCGTCTTGCATATCAATGTAGTCGCGCATATCTTTCGTATTACTCACCGCGGTCGTGGGGGCGTTGCCGAGCAATTGCGAAAGCACATACTCGTCGATGAATTGTTTTTTTTGCGCCGGATGCCGGGGAACGCCGAGAAGGTTGAATATGCGCAGATTGAAAGTTTTCACGGCATATGTTCGGGAAAACTCTTCTACGAGTTTCGTCTGTTCGAGCTTGGTCCTGCCATATTCATTTTGCGGCCGTGAAGGGCTTCGTTCCGTTAGCGTCGTCTTGGAAGAGCCGTATTCAGCGCTCGTGCCGATATGTACAAATCGCTTAAGCTTCTTGTTTCTCGCAATGAACGCAAGAACGCGTTTTGTCCCTTCGACATTCACCTCATGCAAAAGATTGGCCGCCCCTTTGTCGGCCATTTCCGGAGAATGTGCCGTGAGACCTGCAAAATTGACAACGCTATCGAAATCACGCTCCGTATGTAGAGGATGGTGCCTATCGTACCGGCAAAAGGGGATGCCGCGCTCCTTCAGATACAGAGTAAAGGCTCTTCCGAGTGTGCCGTGCGAACCGGTGATCAATACTTTCATGGAATGGTGTCGTGCATTGTATTCAAATCCGGCATATCGTTCAACCCCTCTTCACGTGGTCAGTAAAGAGTTGCTGCCACTCACGTATTGCATTGGTACATTCGAATCTTTTGACGGCGGCAGGCCCAGCCTCGGAAAATGCATGCATCAGTTGCGGATCAGCGCAGAGGCGCAGTATCGCATCTGCCATTTTCTCAACATCGCCGACGGGAACGAGAAAGCCGCCGGTGCCGTTTTGTATCAATTCACGAGGGCCGAAATCACAGTCGGTCGCTATCACGGGTACTCCAAAGGCAAGGGCCTCGATCAAAACAGTCGGCATTCCTTCAGAACGTGAGCTAAAGATAAAAATATCCACATTCTCAAACGTTGTACTATCGACCGCTGCCTCCCCCGGGAATATTGAATCACCAAGACCGAGATCATGCGCTTCTGTCCGCAACGCGACACCATCCGCCCCGTCCCCAATGATTGACAGTGAAAGCGGAATTGCTGATATTTCCCTTGCCTTTTTGAAACTTCGCAGAAGGGTTGAAAAATCTTTTGGATACGCAAGTCTCCCGACGGAAAGGATACGAACTGTCGTACGTGTTGACGCGAAATCACGAGAGTGGTGGTGTCCCGACGTGTATACGGGGTTGGGAACCATTCGTATGAGAGATGGAGGTATCCCGAATTCCGCTGATAACGGCGCCATCGCCCCTTCCGAACCCGTAGTAATGCGCGTCGCGGCGCGAAGCGATCGTGCGATCATGTATCGATAGATCCAAGGATATGCGGCGTGTGTGTACGAGGTGAGGTCAAAGACACTTTGGATCGAATATAGTACGGCGGGACGTGTTCGCGAGATGAGTAGGGCGATATGAATGATCGGCAGTATCAATACGCCAAGATGAGAGGAAACAATATGTGGCCGCTCTGCTCGGACGATACGCGCCAACGGAAGGATATATGAACGATACCGCATGTGCGGCAAAACACAGACACGTGTCTTCGGGAATGGGAACGATGACGTTGGTTTTGAAAGTATAAGGAGGACGGTTTCAAACATTGTTGCGTCCAGCCCGTTGATAAGTTCTTGGAGAACTCGCTGCCGACCACCGGCCTGCCATTTGTCGATAACAAACAGTATTTTGATGCGTTTTTCTGATCGAGGCTCATCCATATATTCCAACAATAACCGATAACCGTCGCATAGGCGATTGTTTTAGGATAGGATATGACGATATGGCGTTTTGGAAGAGTCTCATAGGAGATGAAAATACCGCGGCTTTTAAGCGCGCGGAGCCTATCGCACTGAAGGTAAATGCCCTTGAGGAAAGTGTCAGGAAACTAACCGACGAGCAGTTGAAAGAAAAAACGCACGAATTCAGGAATAGACTTGCGGCAGGGCTTGCCCGCGGAGCGGTGGAACAAACAGTGCTCGATGACCTCGCGCCTGAGGCGTTTGCGGTGGTGCGCGAAGCGTCGAAGCGAAGCCTGGGCCAGCGGCATTTCGACGTGCAGCTCATCGGCGGCATGATCCTCCACAACGGCGATATCGCGGAGATGCGCACGGGTGAAGGGAAGACACTCGTCGCCACACTCCCGGCATACTTGAACGCGCTTACCGGGAAGGGCGTGCACATCGTCACGGTCAACGATTACCTCTCGCGCCGCGACGGCGTGTGGATGGGGCAGATCTACCACGCGCTCGGACTTTCGGTGGGTATCATCAACCACGAATCTTCTTTTTTGTATGACCCCTCGCAGATAAACTCCTCCGAGGATTTCGTGGCCGACGACGCGATACGCGATGAGATGGGTTCCTTCAAAGTGGTCCAGGAGTATATGCGACCCTGCACGCGGCACGAGGCGTATGCTGCCGATATCACCTACGGCACCAACAACGAATTCGGTTTTGATTATCTGCGCGACAATCTTGAATATGAACCGGAGCGTCTGCGGCAGCGCGTGCCGAGTGCGGGCGATTACCATTTTGCGATCGTTGACGAGATAGACTCTATTCTCATCGATGAAGCGCGAACGCCCTTGATTATTTCCGCGCCGATCGCGGAGGCAGAATCGCTCTACGGTCGCTTTGCGTCGATCGCGAGTATTCTCGTTGATGAAGAAGACTATGTCGTCGAGGAAAAACATCGTTCCGTAACGCTCACCGATGCTGGCATAGAAAAGGCTCAAAAACAACTCGGCATAGACAATATATACACGGATGCCGGCATCAAGTACGTTCACCATCTCGAGACCGCCGTTCGCGCGAAGGCTATCTATAAGATTGATAAGGATTATGTCGTACGGGACGGTCAGATAGTCATCGTTGACGAGTTGACCGGCAGAATGCAGCCGGGGAGGCGATGGGCAGAAGGTTTGCACCAGGCCATTGAGGCAAAAGAAGGCGTTTCGGTGCAGCAAGAATCGCGCACCTTTGCTTCGATCACCTTTCAAAATTATTTCCGGCTCTACAAGAAATTGGCCGGTATGACGGGCACGGCCGTTACGTCGTCGGAAGAATTTTTCAAAGTGTACGGGCTCAACACGGTCGTCGTTCCGCCCAACAAACCAAGCACCAGAGCGGACCGCGAAGATCTCATATTTCAAAACGAATCAGGCAAGATGCGCGCGATATCGCGGCAGGTCAAGGAATTGCACGACAAAGGGCAGCCGGTTTTGGTGGGCACGGTGTCGGTGGAGAAGAACGAGCTGCTCTCGGTCTATTTCAAACAAGAGGGAATACCGCACGAACTATTGAATGCAAAAAATCACGAACGTGAAGGAGAGATCATCGCGCAAGCCGGTCGCCGCGCCGCGGTGACGATCGCCACCAACATGGCCGGCCGCGGCGTCGACATCAAACTTGGCGGCAATCCGTCGACCGAGGATGAGTATGAAGCGGTGAAAAGCCTCGGCGGGCTCTACGTGCTCGGCACGGAGCGTCACGAAGCGCGGCGCATCGACAACCAGCTCCGCGGCCGCTCGGGTCGTCAGGGCGATCCCGGCGAGACGCAGTTTTTCGTCTCGCTCGAAGACTCGCTCATGCGCGTGTTCGCCTCCGACGTGATAAAGCGCGTGATGGGTACCTTCAAGATTCCCGAAGACGAGCCTATCTACAACGGCATGATCACCAAGGCGCTCGAAAAGGCGCAGACGCGCATCGAGGAAATAAATTTCGATTCGCGCAAGCACGTGCTTGCATACGATGATGTTTTGAATATCCAACGGCAAAGCATCTACGCGCGCCGCCGGTCGCTTCTGACCGAAGGGCATGTCGCGATCGATGGAGAGCTTGAGCGCGTCTCTTTGGGTAACGAGGAGCTTGCTACAGTCATTGAGAACAAGAAGAAAGAATTCGGCGATGCATTTTATCCGGTGCTCCGCAGGTTTTTCCTGCAGGCCATCGATTATCTTTGGGTGGAACATCTTGAAGCCATGGAGTACCTGCGCTCGAGCGTCAATCTGCGCGCATATGGGCAGCGTGATCCACTGGTGGAATATAAAAAAGAGGGCCTCAAACTCTTCCAGACAATGGAAGAAACCTACGCAGCGCACGTGACAAACGTGCTCCCCAATATCGCGCCGGCCGGCACGCCGGTTAGGAAGGAAGAGCAAGTTATCCACAACGCGGCAAAGACTATCACCACATCGCCTCAGGGCGGGCATAAGAGGGAATATGGCAGGAACGAAAAAGTGACCATCACCAATGGCGCGAAGACCGAAGTGATGAAATATAAAAAAGCGGAGCCGCTTCTTGCAGTAGGAGGCTGGAGAATAGTCGAGGATACATAGCATCTCGTCAGCCGAGATGGGTTTGTTTTACCGAACATATCGGGAATCTCGGCCGCCGCTCACCGGCGGTCGCTTTTTCACTGTATCGAACACGACGCTCCTGTTCGCTTCAATTGGTATCACCACTGCGACTGACCGTACACCCATTTTTATTCCTCGCACTGTGTTCTCTTCAGCGAAAAGGTGGCCGCCGTGTTTCTCTTTGTCGAATTACCATGCCCTTTCCATCCATAGACATGGGATGGTAGAGTTGCCTCATGGAAGAAACGAGCGAATACGTTCCGACGATAGGTCTCGAGATACATGCAGAGCTTAAAACCAAGACGAAAATGTTCTGCAATTCAAAAAACGATCCGGACGAGACACGTCCGAATGTAAACGTTTGCCCGGTCTGTCTTGCTCATCCCGGTACCTTGCCGGTCGTCAATAGGGAAGCAGTGAAGCATGTGCTTCGCGTCGGCGTGGCCATTAAGGGGAAGTTGGCCGACTATACCGAATTTGACCGCAAGAATTATTTTTATCCCGATCTGCCAAAAGGATATCAGATCAGTCAGTATGAATTTCCGCTTATCTCGGGCGGCGAGCTCGGCGGCGTTGCTATCACGCGCGTGCACCTCGAGGAAGACACTGCGAGTTCGATCCACGACGAAGCAACGGGCCTTCGCCACGCCGAAGCGGACTCTGGTCTCGCGGAGGCTGGAACAACGACCATTGATTACAATCGCTCCGGAGTTCCGCTCATGGAATTGGTGACCGAACCGACTATACATAGCGCGGAAGAAGCCGGAAAATTTGCGCGTGAGCTGCAATTACTTTTGCGCCATCTCGGCGCGAGCAATGCCAACATGGAGAAAGGAGAGATGCGCGTCGAGGCAAATGTGAGTGTAAGTAAAAAAACAAATAACAAAAATAATATATTAGGAACCAAGGTTGAGATCAAAAATTTAAATTCGTTCCGCACGATGGAGCGCGCGGTGGCATATGAGATAGAACGTCAGCGCACGGCACTCGAGAACGGGGAGACTATCGTGCAAGAAACACGCGGGTGGGATGAAAATAAACAGTCAACGTTCTCGCAGCGTATAAAAGAGGGGAGTGCTGACTACCGATATTTTCCGGATCCTGATATTCCGCCGTTCAGGCTCTCCGAAATTCCCGGATTAGGAGAAGATGCGCTTCGCCAGGGCATTGGAGAGCTCCCGAGCGAACGCAGGGCGCGTTATGTCTCCATTGGGGTGAAGCTGGACGATGTAGATCTCTATGTGCGCGACATGCGTTTTGGCAATTTCTTCGATGCAGTGGTTGCAACGTATCAAAAAAGCCAAACAAAAGAGATTTCCCTCGCGTCTAACTACGTTGCAAATGATTTGATCAAAATAGTCCGTGATATGGAAGAACGAGAAACACAACCAATAGACGAGATTCCGATATCGTCGCTCAACTTCAATAAAATTATCGCACTGCTAATAAATGGCAAAATATCGTCGCGCTCGGCAAAAGATCTGCTGCTCGCGGTGATTTCGGAAAAAAAAGATCCGGAGCAGCTCGCAAAAGAAAAAGGATTATTCCAGACGGAGGATGCAGGGGCTCTTGATGAAGTGGTGGGGAAGATCATCGCGGATAACCCCGGTGTAGTCGCTGATTTTAGGGCTGGAAAAGCAGCTGCGCTCGAATACCTCGTGGGGCAGGGCATGAAGGAGCTTAGAGGCGCTGCCAACCCGACTATTTTGAGAGATTTATTCAGGAAAAAGATCGGATAGTTCTTCCTTTCCTTTTTTCTCGGCAGTTATATACTGCCGATATATGTCAGACGAGGTTAATCTCGGCGGTAAAACATACATCTCGTCAAAGCGAGCGGCTTCTTCAACTGGCTATGCGCAGGATTATATAGGTCAACTTGCTCGGAAAGGCGTGATAGACGCACGACGAATTGGCGGCCTCTGGTACATACAATTGGAATCGCTGATGAATTACAAGGAAAAAGCGCAAACATATGTTCCACAACCTCCGAAGCATGAAAACATCGAGGCCGATCCGGAATCGCTCGTGTTTTTCGACGGAAAGGACTATGTATCCGCAGCAAAAGCGGCTGATATCACTGGCTATCATCCTGATTACGTCGGGCAGCTTGCTCGTGGGGGAAAAGTTATTTCCCAGCAGATAGGGAATCGTTGGTACGTCGATCGTGCGGGCATTTTGGCCCACAAGGAAGAGAAAGATGACCTGCTGGCTGCTGTACAGGCAGAATCCGTTGGTCTCTCCCGTAGAGCTACGGCAGAGGGCCTTGCGAATAAAATTATCGACAATAACACTAGAATCGACAAGGACACTAATCCCAACGAAACCAAGCTCATGGCAGCGGAAGCGGGGCCATTTTTGACCTATACCACCGATACCGGAGTGCTCATGCCCAACCTTGAAAAGAAGCAGGGAGAGGAGAGGAAATCGGATGACAAGGTGGGAGAACCTGAAATAGAAATACTGGACGGGAGAATCGCGATACCGATACACGTGAATAAGCCAAGAGTCATGCAAAAGACGCAGCTTTATCGAAGTAATACCGTTGGTAAAACATCCGATATGGGACACAAAATCGTATCTCGTTTGGCCAAGTTTTATGTACCCATTGCAGCGTTGTTACTTGTCACAGTCATTCTGTTTGGATTCGGAGCGTCAATTACTGGTGGAAAAAGTGCAACAGGCGGCAGTGGCATATTTTCCAAGATCGGTGATGTGCTCGAGCCATTTCTTACACAGGAACTCACATACATACGGCAGAATTAGCCGATATACCATTGTTTATCGTATATCGAATAGACGAGATACGTGTTGAACGTAATGCTGAATCGATGCCCTTAATCATTTCGTACGGCTACATAAATCGGGAAATAAAAATGATTATCAGCCACTCGGTAGTTTAGAGTGCAAAATTGCGCAAATCGCAAATTTGAGGCCTTGGCGACATGCACATTTTTTTATTTCTAAAAACGTGCGACTTCCCTCCCTGCCGATACTTTTTTGCGCATACTTACCCCCCGTAATGCCGCATAGGATCTTTGTAGTAGTTTTTTACCGTTATCCGGTGTTTTTTTACTTCTCCGGAAAATGGAAAACGCTGTTACTTTTTTGCCGGAATCTTATCCACAGAGTTATCCCTAGGATATCCACACGATATCCAGAATGTCTAGTAAAATAATAGATAAATCGTGCATCCGCACTGAATCATGAGTGATGAAATATTCTTTGATGGAATTCGGTTGATCGCAGCAAGCGACGCCGCTTTGCAGTCCGGTCTTACTCGTGATTACATCGCGCGGTTGTGCAAGAAGAAAAAAATCTCCGGACGGCAGATCGGAAAAAATTGGTATGTGAATTTCGAATCGCTTAAGTCGTTCGTCATTGCGCAAGAGCATGCGAGGAGCAGACGGCGACGCACCTTGACCAAGGAGCGAACGGAGGAATATAGGGCTCATAATACCGACCTTAAAACTGATGTCCTTCCAGAGGACATGGCTGGAAAATTAGTTATTCCGTCGCCGTTCCTGCCGAAACTTCAGAAGGAAACTACACCGATGCGTGAGATCGTACGGAAAGAGAGAGCGATGCATAACGCCGTCATCGCCGAAGAGAAAAAAGATCTTGTTTTGGAAAAAAAGATCCGTGACGTCATTGCGGAAGTTACGAATACCGGCGAGCACGCGCTTACTGAAGCGTCGAAAGTCCCGGGTATCGCTCACGCGGCACTGCAGAGCGCGCAAGTTCCCGCGTATGTCGTCACGCCTGTTACGGAAATTTTGCATAAGATCGTTGCACTCACGCTCGCTATCATGCTCACGTTTGGCACGTTCGCAACGGTCGATCGTTCGATCACGTATTTCGCATCGGATTCTTTTGCTTCGCTGCATGATTCGCTCCAGTCGTTCGTCGACGGCGGAGCGGTGCATCTTGTGCAAAATACCGGCGCGCAACTTGCCGCCGTCGCAACGAATCCCGCAGCCGCGGTCTCCGCCGCCGTCGGATTTTTTGCCGGCATCTTTGGCGGTATACAGAACGTTATTTTCGCGATAGCAAATCCCGGGGCGCTTTTCAGTCCGGGATCCGTTGCCATCGAGATCGTTCCTGCGGCTACCCCATCCTCGCAATCCCCCGTCTCACCGCCGCAGCAAGTTGCACAAGTTCCCTCTTCTCCGACACCCGCGCGCACGACCTTGTCGCCCGCCCTTGCTCAAAGCTACGGCGAGACGAAGCAGACGGTCATCGAGCGCGTGATCGAGCAGCACATCGTTTCGGCCGGAGGAATTACCGAAGAAATTCTCAACCAGCGACTGCAACAACTCGATAACAAACTGACGAGCCAGATCTATTCGATCACGAGTGTCTCGACGCCGCCTGCCTCTGGAGGATTTACAAACGAAATTGCTCTCACGCAGCGCATCGACAACTTGAGCGGCACGATCATCACGAATCCGGCGATCACCGGTGGGACGATAAAGTCAGTGACGATCTCTGATTCGACATGGAGTGGCGATCTTTCGGTGAATAATATTTCAGTGAGTGGCACGACGACGACTGCCAATCTCGCAGTGAGCGCAGTGAGCACCTCCACGTTTGCCGGCGGCATAAATTTGACCGGCGGCTGCGTATCGGTGAACGGCGTATGCATCAGCGCGAGCGCCGGTGCGTCGACGGGGATTTTGAATTCGGTGCAATTCAACGGCGGTAGTGGAACATTCGCCGGCTCTGGAAGTTTTACGTTCAATCCAACATCGAATACTCTTTTTGCATCGAGCACGATTTTTGGAAATGCGACGACGACGAATTTTGCGGTGACCGGAAATGCGACCTCCACATTTGCCGCAGGAATAGAGACGACCGCGCTCAACGTGACAGGCGCGACATCAACATTTGCGAACGGCATCGTTTTGAATACCGGGTGCTTTTCTATCAACGGCACATGTCTCTCCACTTCCGGTGGGGGCGGTTCCGGCACAGTGAGTGGCACTGGTCAAACTGGTCAACTCGCCTATTACACGGGTGCTACGGAAGTCTCTCCAACGTCGACACTTTTCATAACACCGAGTTCAAATCTTGGTGTCGGTACAACATCACCATACGCTCGTCTCACGGTGTGGGGCAATGGCGGAAATATTTTTGAAGCGGTCGACAACGCATCGTCGACAAAATTCATCATTCAAAACGGCGGCAATGTTGGTATCGGTACCACGACGCCCGGATCGATATTCTCGATTGCAAGCGTCGCGAACTTCACTGCTGCGACCTCCACTCTCTACGGCACAGGTCTCAATCTCGCGAGTGGTTGCTTTGCGGTCGGCGGCAACTGTCTTTCACTCTCGAATCTTGCCGGAAATATTAATCTCGGCACACAAGTTACAGGCCTGCTCGGCATCGGCAACGGCGGTACCGGCTCAACGACACCGACGGGAATTTTGCTCGGAGATGGTGTTGGAGCGCTGAACACGGCGACGATATCGGCTCCGCTCTCAATCTCGGGTACCACGCTCCTCATCTCGCAGGCGAGCAGTACCTCGAACGGTTTTCTCGCCTCGGCGGACTGGACGAGTTTTAATAATAAAATTTCCTCTACCTCACTCTCTGCCACCTACCCGCTCGCGTACAACTCGACGACCGGCCTATTCAATATCGAGTTCGGCACTACGACGGCGAACACGTGGAGCCAAACACAGACGTTCACCCTCGGATTTCTCTCACAGGCGTCATCGACGATCACCAATGGTTTGTTCTCCATGAACGGCGGGGCGTCGACGACCAACATTACTGCAAGCGGCATCGGCTACTTCACCACTGCCTCTACCTCCAACCTCACTGTCTCGAATATCCAAAATTCTCTTCTCGTCACTGGCGCAACAGGCATCGTCGCCGGCACGACCACGCTCGCGGTCAACTTCGGTGGCACGGGCTCCACCACACTCGGCGGGATTCTCAAAGGCAATGGCACTGGCATTATCCAATCTGCCATCGCAGGCACTGATTTCCTGATCGGCAGCGGTGTGCAGGGCAATTGTGTGAAGTGGGGAGCCAACAATCTTCTCGCTGACCAGAATTCTCCATGCGGCTCGGGCGGTGGTTCGAGCGGCGGCACGTGGGCGACAACAACGTCACCTGTCGCAAACGAGCTCTTTAACTACCCACTCAACTCCACCGACATCATCACAATCGGCGCATCGGCGACGAGCTCTGCGAAATATTTCTTTGATCCAAACGTACTCGTCGCCTACTTCGCTGGCAACGTCGGCATTGGCACCACATCGCCTTATGCCGCACTCTCCGTCGCGGGCCAAGTCGTCGCGTCCAACTACACTGCCACTTCGACGCAAGCGAGTATCTTCCCGTATGCCTCCTCGACCGCGCTCACCGCCACGACACTGTTTTCCACCACCGCCTCCACGACCAACCTCATCACTCTCTACGCATCAACGACGCTCCTCT
>LCQW01000021.1 GCA_001004345.1 Candidatus Kaiserbacteria bacterium GW2011_GWA2_52_12 | reverse complement strand
AAGTTATTGCTGAAAAGAATCAACGTGCTACAGTTTCTACATTAGCAACAGTCATTTTTAACAAAAATGGGTGTTCTACTTGAGGGGTTTTTGTGGGCCATTCCACTGCTCTTTGAATACACCACAAGGGTGCTACATTTTTCTAACACGGAGTACCGTGAAGAAAAATTGGTCGCTCGCCGAGCTGTATCGTATTCGGCATCGGTAATGCCATAGCACTTTGTACCAAGTATCTTCAACTTTTTGTTAGCTTCACATATGCCACTCCATCTCAAACCGTGGTCGGAGATGCTCTCAGTGTATGGACGCTGGGTTCGGTAGCGGGAAACCGTAATCGCCCCGCGTATGCACCTACTTCCGCTTTGCATTGTATCAAAATAGCCCCACGCTGCCATATTTCAGACATGCGTGGGGCAAAGGACAAAGTGCAAAGGGTCAAACAATATCCAAGGCACCCAGCACCAAGTTCAACTTGCGAAGCGAGCAGCAGGGTTGTGGCCGCTCCAGTCGCTGACGAGCCAGCTCCAGTGCACCACCACCCCGCCACTGCGCTCGATGAGGCACGGGACGAGGAGGTTGCCGTCGCGGTCCTGCACGACGGATTTCCATCCGAAGACCGCTTTATCCGCGAAGTGTTTCCGGAAAAAGGCGATGCCTTTCTTTTGGATCTCTTCGAGGTCGCGCAGACCGAGACAGGTCTTGAGCGTATCGGTCTCCTTAAGGTGGTCGTAGATGCACTGACCCTTGATCCAGTTGCCGCCTTTCTGGTCGCCGTGGAGCCACAGCTCGACCGTTGCGAGGTCGTACTCGGCCGGTCCCGTCGCTTCGAGCTCGGGGTGCATGACCTTCTCCATCCGGTCGGGATACGCGGGTTTGATCGAGTGATTCACGTGGATGATGGTGTCGGGCGTGGGCACGGATTTCAGCTGCAGCACCATCGCTTCGGCCAATGCTTTGATATGGTCGAACCGTTGCCGGTCGACGATAGTGGCATGGTCGAGACGAAGCTTCGGGATCTCCGCGAGTATGTCGCCTTCGCAGAGCCACTTGATGTCTTCCGGCGTGACATTGTTTCGCCGACAAGCCAGCTTGAGTTCGTTTGCCTGTCCGACGTCGAGCATATCCATGCTGCTCATGGGTCGTCTCCTTTTGCGACAGTGTTCACGATTGAACGGTGTCGCGTTGCCAGCGGGCTCTCTCGATCGAGAGTTTGCCATAGCAGACAGGAGCCCAAAAGTGAGCTGCTTTCTGCCACGGCAAACCTGTCTACCGACAGGTAGGCGCAAGTTGTAGGTCAAAGAACTAATTTATAGTATACTTCACTAAAGCGTTGTGTCAAGGATTTGTGCTTGCTATCTTCGTAAGAACGTGGTCATATGCCTTGCGTGAAGGTACTTTTTGTTTTATAGTGTGGCCATTCCACTCTTTTTCAGGTGGAATCCATGAAATCTTCATAATCCAAGGAGCATGATGCATGCGTGCATATGGCTTACTTTATTTACTAATTCGAGTTTCAGATATGAAAATACTTCTGGTTGAAGATGAACAAAAGCTCGCTGCGGCGCTCACAAAGGGGCTTTCGCTCGAGGGGTACACGGTCGATGCGATCGGCGACGGCAAAAAAGCGATGACTCGCATCTCGTTGCACCGCGGCGACTACGACGTGATCATTCTCGACCTCATGCTCCCCTCTATGGACGGCCTCGCGATCTGCAAGCAGGCGCGTGAAGCGGGTATAACGACCCCAATCCTCATTTTGACCGCTAGGGCGGAGACGGATACGAAGGTCGAGCTGCTCTCGGCAGGGGCCGATGATTATCTCATCAAGCCGTTCTCATTTGCCGAGCTCGTCGCGCGGCTCCAGGCGCTCTTGCGTCGGCCGGTCGCAAGCCTCCCCGAGACGCTGAAGATCGGCGAAATAGAGCTCAGTCCCGGGGAACGAAAGGTCGTGCGCGATGGAAAAGAAGTGCCGCTTACACTCAAAGAATTCGGGTTGCTTGAGTACTTTATGCGTCATCCGAATCAGGTCGTAAATCGGGAAGATCTGCTTAATCACTTATGGGATTTCAATTATGTCGGATTCAGCAATGTGGTGGACGTCCATATCAAAAATCTTCGCCGAAAGCTCGGCGGTGGAAACCGTGGTGAGATATTGGAAACGGTTCGCGGCATCGGTTATCGCCTTGCGAGCTAAGTATCAGGGCGATCAATTTTTTCGGACGGAAATCAATATCATCGGGATGCAAGCGGTTTTTGGCACGGCTTTCGTCGTTTTGGTCAGTGCGGCATTCATTTTCACGAGCGAACATGTCGCGACCCTTGTCGATTACAGCGTGCAATCGCATCTCGAAAATGGCGGGAATATCGCTATCGCGCCCGCGCGCCTGACCCAAACGATCGTTGATGAGGCGGAGTACGGCCGCATGCAACTTTTTGCCCTGATCGTCGTGGGTATAATCGTATTGACGGTTATGTTTGCCTATTTAATAACGCGAATGACGCTTCGACCGATGCGCGGCGTACTCGCCGCGCAAAAACAATTCATCGGCAACATCGCGCACGAACTCCGAACGCCGCTTTCTATTATCAAGACCAATACCGAAATCCAGCTCCTCGATCCCGACATCAAAGAAGACGTGAAGAATACGATGATCAGCAATGTCGAGGAGCTCGACCGGATCTCCGGGATCATCAACAATCTCCTTACCCTTACAAATTTGATACGGCCGGAGCGGATGGCGTTTACCGCTGTCGATCTATCTCATGTTGCTCGTGCGGCTATTGATACGTATGCCGAGCTTGCCAAGAGGCGCAAAATACATGTCATGCTACATGAACACACGGGCGTACATCTCCGGGGCAACGCGACCGCAGTGCAGCAGATCGCGGATAATATTCTCAAAAATGCCATCATGTACACTCCGCACAACGGACGTGTTGATGTGAGCGTGAAGAAATATTCCGATACATACGCCAAATTGACCGTTGCGGATTCCGGTATCGGTATTGCGAGGAAAGATCTGCAGCGGATCTTCGACCCTTTTTATCGCGCTGATCTCTCACGAGTACGCCGGCAGGGCGGTAGCGGACTTGGTCTCACCATCGCTTCGGAACTCGTGAAGCTGCATGGAGGCACGATCAGCGCACAAAGCGAAGTGGGTAAAGGCACGACGGTGACCGTCCTTTTGCCCACCGTCCGGCAAACATTCTCACAAAAAACCGCCGAACAAGAAGGTCAGCAAGTCGCGATGGATTTTTCACACCATACCGTTTGACCCCGATGGAGACTGCACGGTACACTTGAAATATAGCCGTACATCGGATCTGCAATGCACATCGAACCCTCCATATTCAAAGCGTACGATATCCGTGGAATTTATCCGAATGAGGTCAATGCTGACGTCGCATATGCAATAGGACGCGGCCATGCTACCTTACTTCTCGAAAAGGCTCCGCGAGAATCGCTGCGCATCGCCGTCTCTGGTGATATGCGGCTTTCGACCGAAGAGCTGAAGCAACAATTCATACGCGGAATGCTCGACAGCGGTATCGACGTTGAAGATCTCGGTATGATATCGACGCCGACGTTTTATTACGCGACCGCCTACTTTGGGTTTGATGGCGGCGCGCAGATATCCGCATCACACAATCCAAAAGAATGGAACGGGTTCAAATTTGTCGGCAGACACGCCGCCCCCATCAGTTATGAGAGCGGGATACAAAAGATACAGGCGGCTATCGAGAGCGACCATCTCGCGCCACTGGTCGCGGAAAAAGAACGAGGAGAGCTGACGACGCGTGCCGCCGTCCTTGACACCGTACTCCGAGAACAGCTTACCGAAATGGACGTCGGTACCACAAAGATCCACCCCTTTAAGATTGCCATCGACACCGCGAACGGTATGGGTGGTCCGGATCTGAAATCTTTTTTTGCCTCGCTGCCATGCACTATCGTATGGCTCAACGATATTCCCGACGGCACATTTCCCGCGCATCCGGCGGATCCGATGAAAGAAGAAAACACCACCCTATTGCGGAAGAAGATCGTCGAGGAGCACTGCGATCTCGGTATCGCCTCCGACGGCGACGGCGACCGCCACTTTTTCTTTGACGAGAGGGGGGAGGTGGTGCCGCAAGAGATATTGCGCGGTCTTATGGCGCAAATAGAACTGCACACGCATGTCGGCGCGACCGTCGTATACGACATCCGTCCGGGCAAGATCACGCGCGACATGATAGATGATGCGGGCGGCCGCTCGGTCATCGCGCCCGTCGGTCATTCGCTCATTAAGCAAAAGATGATTGACGAGAACGCGGTCTTTGGCGGCGAATCATCCGGTCACTATTTCTATAAACTTACGTATGGGACGTTCGAAGCACCGTTCGTTCTTATTTACAAATTCCTCACATTCCTCTCCACAAAAAATAAGACTCTCTCGGAGATCATCGCTCCGTATAAACAATACATAAATTCCGGAGAAATCAACACGCGTCTAGAAAGCCGCGGAGTAGGGACGAAATTACTTGAGCGCATAAAAGAAGCGTACAAAGACGGTATGCAGACCTCCGTCGACGGGCTTTCGGTCTCCTATCCCAACTACTGGTTCAATGTTCGTCTGTCAAATACCGAACCCCTCATTCGTTTTATTATAGAGGCCCGCAATCGGGAGATCATGGAGACAAAGCGGGACAAAATTCTGCAATTGATTAACACACCGAGTATATGACGCTCTGATGTCCGGCCAGACATTCTAGAGTCATACGTTATGGTACAGAAAGAGGGCCTTCCACTGGAAGGCCCCCATTTTTTACTCAACGAACTTGCAGTTCTTTCTCTTCGAACGTTTCTTGTATGGGGTTGATGACGACCCGTCTCTTCGCGCTCTTCTCGATGTATCCTGCTTCCATCAGCGCGAACGGATAATTGCCTGCCGCCCACACGCTGCGGATGCGGTGTTCCTCATACCACGGAACATAGAGTGCGAATCCGGCACCCATATTGTAGTCGCCATACATATTGCGCGAAGGCACCTTGCCTTTTTGCGCGATGAAGTCGAATACTGGCTGCGGCGTCGGGACATCGTTGATGATATACGCGAACGGCTCCGGCGCCCGCATAAGTTTGCGCCAGCCGTGGCCCGTGATGTGCACGCCGTAGTGGATCTCCGCGCCAGCATTGAGACAATCCTCGATAAATGGGGGGTAGATATGCGACTTTTCGCACAGCGCTTCACCGAACATGCGGCCATCCGACATTTTCGTCTGATATCCATTCGGTAATTTCTCGGCGATGTCCCGCGCAAGCGTCGCGCCGTTGGCGTGAATACCGGAGCTGCTAAGCAGCAGTATCAAGTCGCCCGCTTCTATATTGCGGCGGATGAGACGCGACTTCGGCGAAATGATGAAGGTCGATGAGCCGGAAAGTACCGCACTCGAGCCTTTGACGAGATCGCGAAGTATCGCCGTCTCGCCGCCATCGTACCCACACCGCGCATCGGTGCACGCCTCAAGCCAGCCCTCAAGAAATTCGTGGATGCGCTCTTCGTGCACGAACCAATGTTCCCCGCCGGCGGCGATATGCGCGTGCACATTGATCGGCATGGCGCCGAGCATTGCGCCGTCATTGACGATCGACGCCACGGTATTGTACGCGGCGGAACGGTCGTATGAATGCCATTTGTGGAAAAACATCTTGTCGTGAACCAAGTTCAACGTACCAAGACCTTCGTCTACGTGCCCCAAGTAGAAGTCCCTGTGCTCATAGAGCTGTATGCTCTCGCCGCGCGTCCATTCGACGAACGAGAGACCGAATCGGCCGATGTTACTGCACGAGCGCGCTGCGACTTCCTGCGCCATGCGCTTGAAACGATCCTGCACGTCGTAACTCACGACATCAGACTGTGTGTCTTTAGATATCTGCTCGCCCTTTCATATTTATTGACTACGCTGAGAGTACCGCACTCACCGCTCAAAATCCACCCATATGTATTTCAGGCCATTTGATTCATGCGCTTCCTCGAATACCTTCCTGGTGAATGTGTCTTCGTACAGCGGGAAGAATGAATCCGCATCTCTTTCGTCATCTATCAGAGTCAGATACAGTTTATCGGCCAAGGGCAAGGCAGTATGATATATCATACTGCCGCCAATAATAAAAATTTCTTCTCCATCAAGCTCTTTCCCCTTTTCAATCGCCTCCTCAATCGAGCCCACAATCACAACATTTTCCAATGATTGATTTACGAAATCAATCATTGATTTCGGATGGCGCGTGATGACGATATTCGTTCGGTTCGGCAGTGGCTTGCCGATCGATTCAAGCGGTTTTCGTCCCATAATAATCGGATGGCCCACCGTCAATTTCTTGAACCGCTTGAGGTCTTCAGGAATATGCCATAAGAGCCGATTATCTTTTCCAAGCTCGCGATTTTTTCCGATCGCCGCGATTATCGAGATGATTGGTTTATTCATAGTCGTGTACCCCTCTTGTCTTTTCCTGTTGTATACGACCGCGTCACACGATCATCTTTGCTTTGATTGCAGAGTGACTGATATAATTTTCAAGCTTAATATCATCCATGATGAAATCGTCGATTCCCTTTCGCTCCGGATTGAGCCACAGGGTAGGCAACTTCATGGGCTCGCGCACGAGCTGCTCGCGGACCGCATCGAAGTGTTCGTGATAGATGTGCACATCTTGGAGTGTGAGGATACATTCATGCGCCTTCAGGCCCGTCACTTGTGCGAGTATGCGCAGCAAGAGCGCATACGACGCGATATTAAACGGCACGCCGAGGAACATGTCGCAGCTGCGCTGCACCATGTGGAGCGAGAGTTTGCCGTTGGCTACAAAGCACTGGAAGAACATGTGGCACGGCGGCAACGCCATGTCGTGCAGTTCACCCGGATTCCACGCCGTTACAATGAGCCGCCGATCGGTCGGCGTTTTTTTTATTCTCTCGATAAGATCTGCCAGCTGATCAATGACGCGTCCGTCTGGTGCTGTCCAACTGCGCCACTGAATGCCGTAGACTCGCCCCAAATCTCCTTTGAATTTGCTTTTCGGCTTCCAGTAGTCCGCCTCCGCATTGTCGGTCCAAATCGTGCGCTCACTTGCATTCAACTCTTTAAGGTGTTCGTCGTCGGCGCGTTCTTTCCCTTTCATCGCGAGGAACCACAGAAGTTCGCTTTTCACCGCCTTGAACGCGAGCTTTTTTGTCGTGACGGCGGGAAAACCATCTTCCAGATTAAAACGTATCGGAACCGCAAAAAGAGCGCGGGTAAATCCGTTGCGCCCTTCACGGTCAACGCCCTCATCCATAATCCGGCGCAACACGTCTTGGTATATTTTCATAGTTTTACTTTTTCTTTTTTATGTCGCGATCGAGATAGAGACGGGGTAGCATCATTTCGGGTTTCCAACTCTTTTTCAACTGCGCCACAGTGCCCGATGATTGGTATTTGCCGCTGCTTACATAATCGGTCGCGAGTATAGGCCCCGTTTCGAAGAAAATTATCTGCGCGATGCGCCGCCCGACGACAAGTGGAATGTAGTAACGATTGGAGGCATTGGTGATCTCCATTGTCCAGCGATTGGTATATCCCACATCGCCCCAACCGGCGCATTTGCATACTGAAATAAAACTGCGGCCGAGCGACGAGCGCGCTTTCATCATCGTCGTGATGCGCTCTCGTCCGCCGATGAATTCTTCGGTATGCGCAAGAACGGTCTCACCGGGAGCAAGAAGGATTATTTTCTCTTGCGGCGTGATCCCCCTCCAATCAAACGCGTACTTTCGGAGGACATGCCGCGCCTCTTTTGCCCGCTTCGCTTCGGTACCCCACACACGATCCACGTGCGATTTGTCATAGATATTGTAGATGTTCTCGAAATGCCCGGGATGTTGCTCGGTAAAGAAATACTCCCCGAGCGTCACGTCGTAGCTCGACGTCGCGAGATTTTTCCGGTCGAATGGTTCAATGACGATAACGCCCTCTTTCATCGCTTCAAGAATTTTTCTATCAGAAAGTGCCATATTTTTATTATTCTTACTGTAGCATATACTGTGAACCAAAGTATGGACAAACGAGGAAAACTTATCGTGATTGACGGTTCCGATGGCTCGGGCAAGGCCACGCAGACCAAGCTCTTGTACCAACGCCTCAAAAAAGAGGGCATAAGGGTACATACGCTCGATTTCCCCCGCTACGAGGACAATATGATGGGTAAACTTATCGGTGAGTGCATCGCCGGAGCACACGGGGATTTTCTGCATAGCGATCCGTACGTCGCCTCCGTGCTCTATGCGGCGGATCGTTTCGAGTCGAAAACGCAAATACAAGAATGGCTTTTCGACGGCCACATTGTCGTGCTTGATCGCTTTGTAAGCGCAAATCAGATACACCAAGGAGGAAAAATTGCCCACCCGAAAAAGCGAAAGACGTTCCTAAAATGGCTTGAGCGTATGGAATATGGGGTTTTTGGCCTCCCGAAGCCCGACTTCACTATCTATCTCTGCATGCCGATTGGTTTTTCGATCCAGCTGCTGCAAAACAGTGCGCCGAAAAAACGCGGCTACCTCAAAAAAGGCGCGAAAGACACGGTGGAAATGGACATTCAGTATATGAAAAACGCCCAAAAAAGCGCGGAGCTGCTCATGAAAGAAAACCGCAGCTGGCACAAGATCGTGTGCGCTGAAGGTAATACCATCCTGCCCCGTGAGGTTATTCACGAGAAAGTATACGCATGCGCGAAAAAGCATATTCGAGTATGATGGCGATATGAACCCCTACACACATATCAAAAAACAGGACCGGCAGGTGTATGCGGCACTTGAGGGTGAGGAGGCTCGCCAGGCGGAAGGGCTCGAACTGATCCCGTCGGAGAATTACGTCTCGCTTGCGGTCCGCGAAGCCAACTTCTCGATACTGACCAATAAATATTCCGAAGGCTACCCCGGCAAGCGCTACTACGGTGGGCAGAAATACACGGATATCGTGGAAAATATCGCACGCGAGCGCGCCAAGAAATTATTCGGCGCGCAATATGCCAACGTACAGACGCTCGGCGGAGCAAATGCGAACATCGCAATGTACTTCGCCCTCTTGCAGCCTGGCGATACGGTTCTCGGCATGGACCTCTCGCACGGCGGCCATCTCACCCACGGTCATCCGGTCACCTACCTCACCAAGATATTCAAGTTCGTCCGATACAAGATGAAAGACGCGGACACGGGCGAGATTGATTACGACGAAATGCGCGCGGTCGCGCTGCGCGAAAAGCCGAAGATAGTTCTCGCCGGTTTTTCTGCGTATCCGCGCGAGCTTGATTACGCGCAGTTCGTTTCCATCGCGCGCTCCGTTGGCGCGTATGCCGTAATGGACATCGCACACATCGCCGGATTAATCGCGGGCCATGCCGTGAAAAATCCATTCGACTACGGTTTTGACATCATGACCTCAACGACCCACAAGACGCTCCGCGGTCCGCGTGGCGGCCTCATCCTCACACGCGAAAGCGAAGAGCTCGCGAAGAAAATCGATAGAATGGTCTTCCCTGGATTGCAGGGCGGACCACACATGAACAACATCGCCGCAAAAGCGGTCGCGTTCGGCGAGGCGTTGAAGCCGTCGTTCAAGATGTACGTCAAGCAGATACTAAAAAATGCGAAGGCGATGGAGGGCGTATTTAAAGCCGCCAATATAAGGCTCATCACAGGCGGCACCGATAACCACCTCCTCCTCGCAGATGTCTTCGGCTCGATGGGCATCACCGGCAAAGAGGCCGAGAGTGTCCTCGACGAGGTCGGCATTACACTCAACAAGAACGCTATTGCCGACGACATGCGAGGCCCCATGGACCCCTCGGGCATCCGCTTCGGTACCCCTGCGATAACCACACGAGGATTCAAGGAGAAAGAAAGTGCGCGCGTCGCCGAACTCATGGTTGAAACTTTACATAAGCGCACCGACCAAAAGGCGCTGAAAAAAATCCACGTCGAGGTGAAGTCGCTCTGCAAACGCTTCCCGATACCGAAATCATTCGCGTAAACTGGCCCAGCCTATGGATTTTTCTCTCACCACCTTCGTACAGGCCATCGGATATCCGGGACTCGCCGCAGCGGTATTTCTCGAATCCGGCGTATTTTTTGGCTTCTTTTTGCCGGGCGCTTCCATGCTCTTCACCGCCGGATTGCTCGCATCGCAAGGTTTTTTTAACATCCTCATCCTCATTCCCCTTCTCACGCTCGCGGCTATTCTTGGTGACAATGCGGGATACTGGTTTGGGGCGAAAGTAGGAGTGCGGCTGTTTCTCCGGCCTGATTCCCGATTTTTCAAGCATGAGCACCTTGAGAAAGCGAGGGCCTTCTACGACCGGCATGGCGGCCGCGCTGTATTCTTGGGTCGCTTTATCCCCGTCATCCGGACCTTTGCACCCATCGTGGCCGGAGTCGTCCTCATGCGGTACCGCACCTTTGTGCTCTACAACATCGCGGGCGCGCTCGCGTGGGCTACCGGCGTTACGTTTGCGGGATACTATTTGGGCTCGCGCTTCCCCTTCGTTGAGCGCTATTTATCATTCATAATACTCGGCATCATTGTCGTAACGACGATACCGCTTGTCATAGAATTTTTGAGACAAAAAAGGGCAACCGCCTGAATCATTGCAATTGTTTCAAGTGAGCGAGACCGCCGTGTAATCCGCCGACGTCCTTGAGCGCAGAGTGCACGATGTCGGGTACCGACGGAAATTTTTTCAATATCTCATGCACGTGTGCATGGACACGATCAACCGGGATACCGATCTCGTTGAACATGGAGCCGCCGAGGACTACGATGTCCGGCGACCAGTGAAGAATCGTATTGTGCACGCCATACGCGGTCAGAAGCGCCAGTTCTTCCCAAATAGGAGAATTTTTTTCGATCTCTTTCGGATGTTTTCCGTACTTTTCCCTGATGGCAGTTCCCGAGATAAGATTTTCGAGGGATGTGGGGGTTTTATCTACAAAAAGGTACTGACCGCCCATCTCAAAACCCTGCGTCGAGCGATCGATCGAGCCATCGATGATCCGCACACCGTTGACCCCCGTCGAGACCGTAATATAGACGACGATAGGGATACCTCTACCAGAGCCATACACTGCTTCGCCGAGTCCCACGAGGGCCGCATCATTATCGAGGTGAACTTTTGAAGAAAGCGCTGTCTCCAGATCAGCAGCAATATTCTTACCGTTCCAATCGGGTAGGTGTGGCGTATTCCACAGCACGCGATTGCCTTTGGTGAACATGCCCGGAAGCCCCGCTACGAATGCGTCTATCGGTTCCCCATCAGCAACTTTTTTTGCCGTTGCGGTGATAATTGCGAGAGCTTCTTCGTATTTTTGCGGCGTATCGAGTATGACCGGTTCGAGCAGGTGCTCGAGGTCGCGCGTCCCTGCGATACGCGTTTTCGTCCCTCCTATATCAGCGACGATGTACATGTTCAAAAAATATTATTCCACGGCAAGTCCGCCGAAGTCCGTTTTTTGCACTTCGATATACAGCGCGTTCTTCACGAGCAGAGGAGCGCCGTTTTTTTCAACAACGTAATACGCGAAGCCGCGCATTTTTTTTACGGATTCATAATCAGCATGACCGGGCATTGAGGCGGAATCGTCAGGACCCGCGACCGGACTATTGTCCATCGTGACGAGCCATTCTTTTCCCGTATTAACGACGAGGTGTCCGTACCCGGCGGGCATATACACCGAGTCCCCCGCTTTGACGGGGATTGCTCTGAATTCAGCGACTCGTGAAGGCACCGGTACACCATCCTCAACGACCAATTTTTGCAGCAGCGCGACACCTTCGCCCTGCACTATCTTGTACGTCTCATCGAGCTCGCCGATATGGTAGTGACCGTACGTCTTGATGTACTCGCCGCCGACAGTGCCTGTCTCCCACACGGTAACATTCCGCTTTTCCTTGCCGCCGCGGATCATGTAGTAATGAATCGCCGGACCCATCGCTTCCGGGTGCATAAGCACATCTTTCATCTTTTCATGTGTTCGCGACGCGAACGGCTCGAATGCCATAAAAAGAATAGTACCATGTATAGAAAGGGCGGGCCGTATACTCGGCCCGCCGTCGAAAATCATCATCCTGTTGATTGATCTAATTCATGCAGCGTTAGTGCTGAACCCAGTGTCCCGCCAGTAAGCGCAAGAAAAACTTGTGCACTCTGAAGATCGCATCCCTTGACGAGCATGATGGCAATCCTCACGTCCCCGCCAGATTCTGAAAGGCTATCGCGTGCCTTCTCTTCAGAGCAATCGGTAAGTCGCATCACCATGTTGACCCGACGCGTATCGATCTTTGCGCACTTCGCACGCACATTGACCATCTCGCCGAGGTAGACGTGCCCAAGTCCGACCATCACGAGCGTCGAGAGTGTATTGAGCGCGATGCGCTGCGCGGTGCCTGCTTTCATGCGCGTCGAACCGACAATTGGCTCTGGCCCGGTGTCGAGAAAGATCGGGCACTCGGCTTCCGCAAGGAGTGGTGAGATGTAATCGTTGTTGGAGATACCGATCGTGAGTGCCCCGCGACTCTTTGCTTCGCGCAGACATTCCCACGTAAACGGCGTCGTCCCGCTTGCTGCAACAGCGATTACAACGTCGTGTGCACTGACCTTGTAGAGACTCATGAGTTTTTGCGCAGCGTTGACATTATCCTCCGCGCCTTCGATCGACTGCCACAAGGACGCGGGAAATCCTGCCACGCAATACACTACCCTGTCCTCCGGCCAGCCAAATGTCGGCAGAAGCTCTGCGCCATCGGCAACCGCCTGACGTCCTGACGTACCGGCGCCCACGTAGAAAATTCGGCTCCCAGCGACTTCGAGTCGAGCAATCATTTCCTCTACGGCACTATCGATCGCGGGCGCAGCACACTGTACAGCTCGCGCCGCTCGCACATGCTCGGCAAGCACAAACTGACGAGCTTTTTTCCTGCTCATCGCGTCAATGAACGGACGGCTTTCGTCCTTATCTTCGGTTCCCATCTCTTTCTCCTTCGTGAGTTATGTTCCGAGCATAACTATACTGATCCCCGTTAAGCACGTCAATAGGGCGATATATCGCCCTATTTTTTACCAAAAGAAGAAACCTGGACTTGGTTTGACCAGTACAGGCTTCTAACGAACTTCAGAGTCGCCAGCGATAGACGACCATATTGTCCCGCTTCGTGAAGCCGAGCTTCTCGTACGCGGCGATGTCGATAGTCCGATCGTCACTCGTCTCGAGATCGAGCACGACAATGCCGCCGTTCGCCGCAAACTTCTTGACATTCTCCATCATAATCTTGCGCACGAACTCTTTCGCCGATCCATCAAGAACAACATCTTCCTCGATATGCCCGACCTTCCTGGTGTATTTGCGATTGACGATGAGGAGTGCTATCGCAATAATCACGCCCTCGTATTTTGCAACGAATTGGTGTTGGTTCGGCTCGTGAATTGTTGCGTTGACATCATCCGTGGTCGGCGGAACAAATGCGACATCAGGATAGTGCTGCCGCAGCAATATAACGATGTCGTTATATTCGGATGCCGTGACATTTCTGCAGAGTTTTCGAACAGCTACACCCATCGTGCCCTCCTGAGGTGCCCCGCGAATTCACCTTTGAAGTAGAACACCTGTATGTTTAGAACATATGGGATATACGCACATCGAAGCGAGCGAACGAAGAAGGATTGAGCGAGCGTTAA
>LCQW01000020.1 GCA_001004345.1 Candidatus Kaiserbacteria bacterium GW2011_GWA2_52_12 | reverse complement strand
GCGTACTGTTTGGGTCAAAGCCACCACGCGCTCGGCGCGTGCGAAGTCAGGGGTTCTGTTTGAAATGGGTTCTAACTTTTTGATACAATGACCACCAAAGTTTGTTATATTAGAGTTCATGATGTTCTACACGCTCGGATTTATTTTTGATCCTACTATGGAGCGCATCGTTTTGATGGAGAAGCAGCGACCTGTGTGGCAAAGGGGGAAACTGAACGGCGTAGGGGGAAAGCTCGAAAAAGGTGAAACGGGAGTTGCGTGCATGGTGCGCGAGACACGAGAAGAGTGCGGTATCAATAGCGAAGAAAGTGCATGGACGCACATCGCCGTGATGACGGGAGGGGACTGGCGCGTAGACGTATTCGGGCACATTGCAAAAAAAGCACAGCCAATTGTGTGCGCGAGGGAAGATGAGGGAAAAGTCGACTGGTATGAGATCGCGGCCATTCCCGAGAATGCGCTCTCCAACGTGCCATGGCTCGTCCACCTCGCCAAAGATAAACTCCGGAATAAAAAATTTCATCAGTGCGAAATTGTGTATTCGCAGTAGTATAAGTCTCATTGTGTCCATAGGGAGAGAGCATATTGATCTTTCAAATCCCTCAACAAAATCCCTCAACGTGAATGTTGGGGGATTTTGCTTTGATATACTAGTGCGATGAATATCAATGACTTGAATGCCGTTGCGGAGGCGATGGTGGCGCCAGGCAAGGGGATTCTTGCGGCGGACGAGAGCACGTCATCCATAGGGAAACGATTTGCAATCATCGGTCTCGAAAACACAGAAGACAACCGCCGCGCCTATCGCCAGATGCTCATTACCTCGCCGGGTATGGGTGAATATATTTCCGGCGTCATCATGTACGACGAGACGATTCATCAAAATACTACTGACGGCGCGTCCTTCGTAAAAGTTTTGCAAAACGTGGGAATATTGCCCGGAATCAAAGTCGATCAAGGCACGATAGAAATGAGCGGTTCGCCAAAAGAAAAAGTGACGGCAGGATTGGAAGGATTGCCGGAGCGTTTGGCGGGGTACGCCGCGCTCGGCGCAAAGTTCGCCAAATGGCGTGCCGTCATCACGATTGGTTCGACAGAGCTCACCACAGGCAGCGAACTTTCTATCCCAACTGATGCGAATCTCCGGCAGAATGCACGCGACTTGGCCCGTTATGCAAAAAATTGTCAGGATGCGGGCATCGTACCGATGGTGGAGCCCGAAGTGTTGATGGATGGAAACAACACAATGGAAAGATGTCGCGAAGTGACGGAAAAGGTACTCACGGCCGTCTTTGAAGAATTACGAGCCATCGACGTGGTAATTAACGGAATTATTTTAAAACCAAACATGGTGATCCCAGGGAAAGAGAGCGGCGAGAAAAAATCGCCGGATGAAGTCGCCGATGCCACCCTAAAAGTATTCAACAAAACACTGCCGAACGAACTGGCGGGAATAGCGTTCCTCTCCGGCGGGCAGGGCGATATCGAAGCGACTGAAAATTTGAACGCCATCAATAGGCGCGGCACTCATCCGTGGAGAGTCTCATTTTCGTATGGCCGTGCGCTGCAGAGTGCGGCGATGCAGGCATGGCATGGGAATGCGGCCAACATCGCATCGGCACAAAAAATATTTCTCCACCGCGCCAAGATGAACGCGCTCGCGTCACTCGGGAAATACACCGCCGAGGCGGAGCATTCATCCTGAAAATTTCATGTACTTATTCTATCCGGTCGGATAGAATAAGTACGGAGTCAAATAATTTTGTTCTCAAAACAGGACTCAATGGTATAGTTGTATTTCGTAAACCCTATCCAGGGTTTCTGTTATATTGCAATGAAAAAACTAACTAAAAGCGAGCAGTGGAGGGCAAAGTTGGAAGAAGAATTTCTCGCCGCGTACGATGCGCATGGTGATGCTCTTTTTCGCCACTGTCTCATCCGCGTACGCGATCGCGATGTTGCGAAAGATCTTGCGCAAGAAGCGTTCAGTCGCACGTGGACGTACCTTTCGATGGGGAAGAAGATAGAACACATCCGCGCATTTCTGTATCGTGTCGCCAACAATCTCATCATTGATGCGTCGCGCAAGAAAAAGTCGTCGTCACTCGACAAAATGATGGAAGAAGACGGATTTGAAGTGCGTGACGAATCCATTCGAGAACCGATAGATCATCCGGCTCTGCGACAGGCGTTCGCACTTCTCGTATCGCTCGATGAAATGTATCGCGTGGCTGTAACGATGCGTTATATCGATGAAATGACACCGAAGGAGATAGCACGGATAATCGGCGTTTCGGAAAATGTCGTTTCGGTGCGCATTCACCGCGGTATAGAACGCCTACGGCAGGATATGCCGAAAGATACTCGAGAAGAGAGTGGTAAGGATTTGGACGAACCTCTGAAATAGTGAGTATACAGGCCACTATATTGTCATTGACAATTAGGCAATAGTGTGCTAGCATTCCCAACGGAAAAGCTCGCAAAACGCGAAGCTTGTAATATCGAGAGGAAGAGGAATAAAGTCATGGACGTCATCACGATGGTCGGTTCGTCCGCACAGGCCGTTATCGTCGAACCCCTCATTTTCGTCGCAAAGGGATTCCGGGTCGATGGCACGGTGAGCTCGATCGACGTGCGTGTCACGCACGTCAGCGACAACTTGTCGCAGATCGCGGCGGGCACAACCAACTTCCGCACGAAGCACAAATATTTCATCGGCGGGCATCTGCTCTGCATCCGCTTTGGCCTCGCCGACGGTGCACAGCTCATTCGGGACTTCGAGCCCGTGTGGGCCGGCGTGCGCGGTGCACGTCGCATCGTCGACCGGACCACGCACGAAATGTTCGTGGAGGCCGACGCGGGCGATACGCTCCACGTCTACTATCCAGACGGCGTTGTCGCCGAGGTCACGGTGGCGACGGACGGCGTCATGCGGACGACTCTTGCGCCAGAAGCGGCGCTCGAGAAGCGGCTGGAATTCGTTGAATCGTTGTTCGCCAGAGTGGCGGACTTCACGGATCTCGATGAAAGGGCACGAAAACAGGACCGCAACTTTCACGAGTTGGCGGCACTGTTGCGCCTCACGGCGCTGTACCCGGACTTTCGAGAGAAGATCACCCGGACCATCGGTGTGCACACAAAACGCATCGGCGGACGGCTCAATCAGGGGGTGAGAAATCATCTTCGTGAGAACCTGGAGATCATCGACGATTCCAGCAACTACTGGTGGCTCTCGGACACCCCTGCACTGCCCAAAGTCACTTCGGGGCCTGTCCGGTACGGCGATCCGTCGCCGGCGTTGAGTGCTATCAAGGTCACCAACGCCAAGAAGGTGGACGGTGAACTCCACGGAATGATCGACGAAGCGATCAAGAGCCCCGGCAAGTTCCCGGCGGTTCGCGACGAGCTCAAGCGGCGTTCGCTTGCCGGCGAGTTGCGACCGGGAGTTCGAAACCGGTTCTGTCTCCAGTGCCCAGCTGACAAATCGGAGTTGAGCGACGAGGTCAGCAAGTACCCGGTTGCGGTCAAGGACAATGACAAGAGGGGCCCGTCGCCGCTCGGCAGCAAGACAATGTCGAGGGAAGAGCGGGTGGCGTACGAAAAGCGGCGGGATACGAATCGCGCAGCCCGCAACACGGCCCGTCCTGCCAGAGGTTCGTCGCCTGCCGCCGACCCGCACGGCAAAGGCAAGGGCAAACAGAAGGACAACAATGGCCGGAAGCATTGATTTCTGGCCAAGCAGACGGAGCCCCGACATCTCGTCGGGGCTATTCTTTTTTGTCTATAGACCGCACCACAAGAGTACTTCAAGGTTCTAACTCGCCCCGCTTGAAGAACCTTTGGTCGCTTGACAGCGGGATACGGCAGGATAGGATTCTCGTGAATGTAGAGGTTTTCCAACGCTGAGTCGTATTAAACCGACGCGAAGCAGAGGAAAGGCCTGCCTGCCGGCAGGCAGGTCGGTTTACATTTTTTAAACAGAAAGAAAATACATAGAGTCATGGCAAAGAAGCTTTATGTTGGTGGCTTGCCGTATGCAACCACCGACACTGAACTCAAGGACGCATTCTCGCAAGCGGGAAATGTGACGTCGGCTGTCATCATCATGGACAAGATGAGCGGTCGCTCCAAGGGTTTCGGATTCGTCGAAATGTCTTCCGATGAGGAAGCACAGAAGGCGATCGACACAATGAACGGCAAGGATTTCGGCGGTCGCACCCTCACGGTAAATGAGGCGCGTCCGATGGAAGAGAGGCCCAGGCGTGACTTTCGTGGTGGCGGCGGCAATAGCGGCGGCTACAACGGAGGTGGACGCGGTGGAGACCGAGGAAATTGGTAAGCGAACCCGTGCTTCGCGCGGGGCCTGGTTCGCTTTTGGAAATATGTACGGGCCACCGCCCGCAACAGTCTGATCGCGACCTTGGTCGCTCCCCATAATTTTTACCGTTTCTTCTAAGCACGACTCCGCCTTTGGCGGGGTCGTGCTGTTTCCGGAATTTTTTCATGTTGATATGACTCTCACTCACGCGGCCGCGTGAGTGAGAGTCATATGACGGATTAAGAGAGAAGACGGTAACATAAACTCTCTTCATCCGTCTTTCTCGTACGGGCGTGCGAAATGCAGTAGTATGTCCATATCAGATATGGATCACTTTTTCGACGTATTCAAACGTCAAACACTTTCAAATAGCGAGCGCGAGAGTATCAAGACGCGCATCCGGCTTTTTATGGCTGCGCATCCGCCGCGCATCCCGTGGTATATTCGATTTGCTGATGGAACGCTGAGCACCATGCATGCGGCCGATTCGCGAAAATTATTCGGCTTACCTGTGCAATCGCTGGCGTTCGCGTTCGCTCTGGTGCTGTGTATCGGTGTTGGCACGACGTACGCCTCTGAAGCGGCACTCCCGGGTGACGTGCTCTACCCGGTGAAAATTCATGTGCGTGAACGGGTGCAGGGTGCTCTCGCCGTCGGGGTGGAAAACAAAGTGCAGTGGAGCGCCACGTTGACCACGCGCCGACTTGAGGAAGCCGAGAGCTTGGCGGCACAAGGTCGTCTCACACCGGCTGTAAGCGCAGAGATCGAATCACAGATAAATACTTCAGCGGAAAATTTTAATGAACATGTCGCGGCGCTTGCAAAAAATCCCGGCAATGATGCACTCGTCGCCAACGCGCAATCGAATCTTGAAGCATCGCTGAATGCCCACGAGAATGTCCTCATGGTGCTTGCCGATCAATCTTCCTCTACGGAAATCGCGATTGCGTCAGTCCTTTCGAATGTGCGTGTGCACAAAATGCGCACCAAAGATGCGCGTACCAAGGCGGAAGCGGTACTGACCGCACAGGATTCGCAGCGCGTCGAAAATGTCGCGCGTCAAAAGAAACAGATCGCTGAAGGAAAAGTCCAGGCAATCAGAGTGGCGGCGGAGAAGTCGGCAAAAAAACTCGAAACAGATGCCACTGGCGATACGGCGGCGAGGACGGCTGTCGTTGTTGAAACGATAGCTACGACCACCGCGTCCACTGGCGTGCACGAAGTTACCGACGCAGAGCGCGATCTTCGGCAAGCCGATGAAAAAATGAACGCCGGTGATTATGGAAAAGCGTTCGAGATATACCAAGCGGCTATCCGCGCGGCCGATGTGACGAGACTCGAACTCGACGCGACCGCGCGCTTGCGTAGTGAGATGGAAAACGATTGAGGCCGCGTCCATAAATATGTTCCACAAAATATGGACGCGGCACAAGGGGCCGTAATCCCAAATAACGGGAATGTTATTTGTGAACGGCCCCTAAGCGGCTATCCACAGATGAGTGGCACCGTATTGCCATCATCGCGCATAATAGAAGGATGAAGAAGGTGGGCGCACTGATTGGATGGGGTATCGTGATTTATGCGGTGATGCTGCTTTCGTGGTCGCTTTTTGCCGCCTACGGACTGACCGATGGCCTTTTGCCGCGACTAGGACGCCTTGCCATTCTCGTCATTGTAGCGACGATAGCCGGTCGCGCGCTTCGTTTCGATTCGTGGCATGACATTCTTCCGTACTCATGCGTGTGGGCACTGGTAGCGATCGCCTTTGACGGAGCATTTTCCATCCCATTTTCTGGTTGGCAAGTATATCTAGACTGGAACATATGGATCGGGTATGTTCTCGTCTTGCTCCTGCCGCTCATCGCACCGTACACGCGTGCGCGGGTGAGGGAACTTGGTCCGGAACATTCCATCACATGATCATTTCCTCGGCACTTTCGCTACATCGTTTTTTTGTGCGCACGGGCCTCATGGTCGGCGTGTTCGCGTGGATATTTATTTTTCAATATTTTTATGTCCGAACTGGTTCTCTGCGTTTCGCACTCGCGGGGACGGCACTCACGTATGCGCTGATGCACGACGTGACGCTCCTACTCACCCCGCTCTCCGCCCGCAGTTTGCGTAACGGCTCGAGACGTCCCCTCATGATAGGTATCCTTCTCGCGTCGATCGCTTTTGCCGCGCTCGCACTCGCGTTCAGCGGCTCCGCCGGTGCACAGATAGGTCTCGGTGTTCTCGCATTCGCTCTATGTATGGGAAGCTATCGCGCATGCTACTGGGTTCCCTATGAAGTAGACGCATCGCGTGTAGCACATCCGAAGCATCGCCACCTTGTGCAAGAGCTCTTTTTTGCGTTCGTGCCAGCCTGTGTAGGTCTCGTTCTCATGCTCGGATATCCCGCACCTGTCTGGGTGCTCTTTCTCGCCGCTCTCTGCGTTCTTTCGTCGATCATCCCGCTCCTGCGCGTCCCTAATGTGCATGAAGGTTTTTCGTGGGGATACCTGACGACATTCCGTGAACTCTTCGCTGCTCGTCATCAAAAAATGGTCGTTGCGGCAATCATGGACGGCGTCTCGGGGGCGGCTCTCCTTCTGTTCTGGCCGATAGCCATATTTCTCATCGTCGGATGGTCGTATGCGCTCGTCGGCATCATTCTCTCGGCGACGTTCCTCATTGTGTTGTTCTCCCGTCGGTACATTCGCCGTCTCATACAAAGTTCCAGCCTGCATGATTCAGTGGTCGTGCAGGCCGCGCTCGCGGCATCAAGTTGGATATTTCGGCTTACTGTCGCCTCACCTCTCGGCGCGGTCATGGTGGACTCGTACTTTTATACCGGCACGCCGATACGGGGTACGGGCATTGATCCATTCGGCTATGACCAAGCGGCGGACCGCGGTTCATATGTCGATGAATACACCGCACTCAAAGAGATCGGCCTTTCCATCGGCAAGATACTTGTGTGTCTTGTTGCCGCCTACCTCGCTCTGCGCATCTCGCTACCGCTCACACTGATGAGCATTTTCGCTCTTGCGGCGCTTGCCTCGAGTATTTCTGTCTTTTTGACGTGGAAGAAAGACGCTCTCCCGTACTGAATCACGTGTCTCCACCAAGCATTCGTTGTGTCGCTTTTCGTATCGTCTCCATTTCCTCTGGAGTTCTTGTATTCTCGTAGCTCTGATGGAAAGATTTTTTGAACCGCCCCTTTTTTGCGGCTTCTTGTGCAATTTCCTCGCCAGACTGCCTGGGCTGGTTTCGGAAATCCTCTTCGGCACGATACACCCCGCTCACATCCGGTGCCTTTTCAGCACTCGGTCCTATTTTTTTTGGTCGTGGCGCCTCTTGCATAGCGGTGCTATTTGAACAGTGCGGCTACGACTTCTTTCACATCATTGCCATCGGCACGGCCGGCCATTTCTTTCATAACGACACCCGTGAGCTTTCCTGCACCGGATGCATTTTGTATGCCGAGTTCCGCCATCTTTGCGCGCGCCACGTTCTCTATTTCATCGCGCGGAGCCGTTTGCGGCAAATATTCCTCGATGATCTTCATCTCGCTCATTTCTTTGTGCGCAAGCTCCGGTCGCCCCCCTTTTTCAAATTGTTCCGCGGAATCTTTGCGCTGTTTAGCGAGCCGCTTCATTACCACGATTGCCTCTGCATCGGTAAGCTCCTCGGTCGGTTTACGTCCTTTGGTGACGAGCTCATTCGTAAATGCCGAGAGCGCGCCGCGCAGCGTATCAAGCCGAAGCGAATCACGAGCTTTCATCGCGGCAGTCATATCCGCACGGATTTTTTGAGTCAACATATAGCATACACTTTATCATAAATAAAAAGACGCCGCGTATTCTCGCGGCGCTCACTTTTACAGTGTCGTTTCCGGCGTGCATTTCAGGCCGACGCTTCCACCCACCTCATACGCTTCTTGAGGAAGGGAGATTTTCCGATTCACCAAATCGTCGAGGAATTGCAGGGCTGCACCGTCAAGGTTCGCTTTGCAAGCATCTTCGGAGGCATACGTTTCATCACCTCTGAAAAGTGCTTGCTGTTCGCTGCCACCCAACGTGGTGTACAGCACCACAAACAATATCATCCACTTCATTGTGTGTTCCTCCTTTGCTGCGACCACTATACTCCGAAATGCCCCCGGAAAGCAATCGTGATAAAGTACTTGCATGGAATGGGTCATCGTACTTCTTTTGGTAGCAAATCTCTGCGCCGTTGCGTTTTTCTTTTGGAAATTTCAGAAGCCGAAACAGGATACGCAGGGTCTTCTATTGCTGCAGAATCAAATGCAGGAACTTTCGCATGCTATGGAACACAAGCTCGGTGAAGGAACGGACCGCATGTTCGAGGGAATGCGAGCGCAAGCCGATCACTCACAGCGTCTCATATCCAATATTCAGGAAGCAATGTCGCGCCAGCTTACGGAGGTGGCAAAAGAGCAGACCAAGACCAACGAAGCAACGTCGCGATTCATGACTATTGCCGAGCAACTTTCCAACCTTGAAAAAGTTCTCACACATCAAAAGCAACGGGGTAATTGGGGAGAGGCATCGCTCGAGCTCATCTTGGGCAATTTTCTGCCGCCGAATCAATTCGAAATGCAGCACCAATTCGTCGACGGCGAAACTGTCGACGCGGTCATCTTCACCAAAGAGGGGATTATTCCCGTCGATGCGAAATTTTCGCTCGATAATTACAACCGGCTCGTCAACGCGGTCGACGACTCGCAGCGTGCCGAGCTTGAGAAGACGTTCAAAAATGACCTCAAACTGCGCATCGACGAAACGGCGAAATATGTGCGACCAAAGGAGGGGACGCTGCCTATTGCATTCATGTATATTCCGGCCGAAGCCATTTACTACGACCTCCTCGTTGGCGAGGTAAATCCGGGGAAGGTAAATTCACGCAATCTTATCGACTATGCGTACCGCGAGAAGAAGGTCGTCATAGTCTCCCCGACAACATTCATGGCGTATATCGCGATGGTCGCCAACGGCCTCAAGGCATTCAAAGTGGAAGAGAACTTCAAAGAGATACAAAAGAATATCGACGGGCTCGGCAAGCATCTGAAATCGTATGAGGATTATTACAAAAAAATCGGCAATGCACTTTCGACGACCGTCAACCATTACAATGCGGGCTCTAAGGAGCTGGGGAAGATAGATAAGGACGTTTTGAAAATTACCGGCACCTCGCCCGAGCTGGAGGCGATACTTCTCGATAAACCTGCACTTGCGGGAGATGAGTAGAAGGGGTATAGTCCCTCAACAATATGGCAAAGATAGCTATCATCGAGACCGGCGGCAAGCAGTACCTCGTGACGGAGGACCTTGTTTTGAATGTGGAGAAACTTTCGGGTGTAAGCAAGGCCGGTGAGAAAATTACCTTTGATAAAGTGCTGCTCGTCGACGACGGTTCCGATACAAAAATCGGTGCACCGTACCTAGCGGGCGCAAAGGTCTCGGCAGAACTAGTGGAGGAAGGTCGCGCAAAGAAGGTAACCGTCATCCGCTACCGCCAAAAAAGCCGCTACGCCAAGAAAAAAGGTCATAGACAGCCCTATGCGAAAGTTAGGATAACAGCGTTGCCGTAACACGGAAAACATACTATATTATTTTCGATTATCAATAGCACTTCGTAGCGTATCGGGATCGGCATATTCGAGTTCGCTGCCGGTCGAGAGGCCGCGGCCCAAGGACGTGATTTTTAATGATTGATTTCGTAAATCAATCATTTTTATCAACTCCTCACGGACGCGGATGGCAGTCGCATCGCCTTCGGGATTCGCGGGGAAGGCGAGAATCACCTCTTTTAGTCCGTTTTTTTCACGTATGGGAATAGAATCGAGAAGTTGTTTAATGCGGAGGCCCGACATTTTTTCAGACGCGAGCGAGATCGTGCCGCCGAGGACGAAGTAATACCCGCGGTACGTACCGCTGCGCTCAAGTGCCGCGAGGTCGGTATCGGAGGCCACGACCGCAAGCATCTGCGTATCGCGCTGTGGATTTGAACAAATGTTGCAAATAAAAATACCGGTCGCCTTTGCCTCGTCTCCCTCCGTCGCCGATGCTTTGGCGGGCAAGCCGGTGTGCCAACGCATACACTGTTTGCACTGATGCACGCCGCCGGAGAGTTCCTGCACCGCATCAATGAGTTCGCGGCGAATGGCAGGCGAGGAGCGTAAGAGGAATTGCACAAATCTGCCTGCTTGCCTGGGACCTATTCCGGGAAAGCGTTCAAAAAGTGCGACGAGCCGTTCAATGGAATCCATATTGCTCATTGTATCTTGCGTGGCGGACTTCGTAAGTCCCGGAGGACTTACGAAGTCCTAACATCCAATCCGCATTTCGGTTTTAGAAAGGCGCAGCTTCTACCTCGCTTTCCGGTGTGAAATCACCAAAGTCGCTTTTGTCAATCGAGCGGAAGGTGGTTTTCTCTTCGTCAAAACGCAATTCGACTTTGCCGGTGGGGCCGTTGCGGTGTTTTTCGATGAGGATTTCCGCGATATTAGTCTTGTCGGCGCCCGCGTCGGCATTCATCTTGTCTTCGCGGTGGATGAACATCACGACGTCGGCGTCTTGTTCGATAGAACCGGAATCGCGAAGATCAGAGAGGCGTGGCTTGCCGCGCCGTTGCTCGACGGCGCGCGAAAGCTGTGAGAGCGCGAGGACGGGGACTTTCAGCTCGCGCGCCATTGATTTGAGCGAGCGCGAGATCTCGGTTATCTGCTGCACCAAATTGTCGCCGCCGCGCGTGTAGGTAGGCGTGATGAGCTGCAGGTAATCGACGATGACGAGTCCGAGATTTTTTTCGAGCTTGAGGCGGCGCGCGATGGAGCGCATCGAAAGAATGGTCGCGCCCGGCTGGTCGTCAATATATATCGGCGCCTCGGAGAGCGACGCCATACCTTCCTGTAATCGTTGAAAATCGTCCTCGCCTTTTATTTTTCCCGTGCGGAGTTTCCATGAATCGACGCCGGATTCTGCGGCAAGCATGCGGTCGACGAGCTGCTGCGCACTCATTTCGAGTGAGAAAATACCGACCGAAGTGCCGTGCTTGATAGCTGTCTTGCGCGCGATGTCGAGCGCGAGCGCGGTTTTGCCCATTGATGGTCGCGCGGCCAGGATAACGAGATCTGATTCTTGGAAACCAGAAAGCTTATTGTCGAGTTCGGTGAATCCCGTAGGGACTCCGCGCATGGCCTGACCGCCTTTTTGCAGCCTTTCCAAACGCTCCCATGCTACCGCGAGTTCGTCTTTGACCGTACTGAATTTTCGCAGCGATGGGGCGTTGGCGACCGAAAAAATAGCCTTTTCCGCCTCCTCCAGTATGTCTTCCACCTCGCGGTGTTCGCTGAAACCAAGCTCGCTGATCTGCCAACCGGCTGAAATGAGCGAACGGAGGATGAATTTGTTCTGGACGACTTCCGCGTAATGTTTGGCGCTTCCCGGCGAAGAAGATGAACCCACCAATTCCGACAAATATGTCGAACCGCCGATATCGGCAAGCTGTCCAAGGTCTTTGAGCTTACCCGATACGGTGATGAGGTCAATGGGCTGGCCTTTTTCGTGGAGCGCGAGCATTGCATCGAACACGATGCGATTTTGTCCGGCATAAAACGATTCGGGCTTCACTGTGTCGGCCACTTCATGCACCGCATCGGCGTTCAGAAGGAGCGAGCCGAGCAGTGCTTTTTCGGTGTCGAGACTTTGCGGTGGAACACGAAAGTTTGAGTTGGGAGGTGACGCACTCATATGTTTGCGTGTATTTCCACGCTGCGTTTTGTTCGGATTTCGGTCCTGCGGAGCGCTCATGCACCATATCGTAGCACCCATTTTCGGGGCACATTCGACTCACATGAGTGGAATCTGGCATAACCTATCTAACAAGTTGCCGCACAACGCATCTGATAAACTGTTCACGATCTGGGGATATTCTCTGACCAAAAAGGCGAGGTATTTGACAGTCCTTGACCGCTCCGGTAATGTTTGATACAACGTATGACACGCGGAGGATAATAGTCAAATTCACACATTCATCATGCTTTCATTTTCAGCAAAAACAGTCACAAAAGAGCTTCTTGCCGATCTTCCGGAGCGCTCTCGCCGCGTGCTCACTGACCGTTTCGGGCTCTCGAATAAAGGGGAGAGCCGCACCCTCGACGCCATTGGACAGGAGTACGGGATCACGCGTGAACGCATCCGTCAGATCGAAAATCACGGCCTTACGACCGTTCGCGAATCGGGGGTCTATGTGAGTCACGGCGCCACGTGGGACGATCTCAAGCGGGCGATCTTCGCGCTCGGTGGAGCTGTTGCCGAAGAGACAGTCCTCGCAGAACTCGCCAAGAATGAATCCGAACGCAACCACATCGTGTTCCTGCTCACCGTTGGGCATCATTTCAGCGATCGCCGCGAAGACAACGACTTCCGCGCACGCTGGCACATCGACGAGTCGCTCGTCGAATCCGTCGAAGAAGCTCTGACGAGTCTCTATGAATCGATAGAACAAAACCGCCTCATGTCCGAAGAGGAATTCATTCAACTGTTCGCAAAACATCTTAAACAATCGGGAGTGAAACCGCGTCCGGTCGAGGTAATGACGCGCTGGCTGCTCATTTCAAAACGCGTCGGGAAAAATCCTCTTGGCGAATGGGGAAGGACGGAATCACCGCACGTGCGCATCAAGAACACCCGCGATTTTGCGTACCTCACATTGAAGCGCCACGGTTCGCCGATGCACTTCACCGAAGTTGCCAAAGGAATCTCGAAGCTGTTCAACCGCGAGACCCATCCCGCGACTACGCACAATGAACTCATTAAAGACAGCCGCTTCGTCCTCGTCGGACGCGGCCTCTATGCGCTCAAGGAATGGGGATACGAACCGGGCGTCGTACGCGACGTCATCAAAGGAATTCTCACCCACGAGGGGCCGCTTTCGCGCGAAGAGATCATTGATCGCGTGAAGCGCGAGCGCTATGTCAAAGACGCGACCATCGTCGTCAATCTCCAGAGCGCACTTTTTGCTCGTCTTCCCGACGGCCGCTACGCGCTTGCAAAATGAAGTGATTGAGGATCAAGTGACCGACTTGTACAAAGTTCGGATGAATGCATACCCCCCGAACGCCCCTCCCGTGGTAAAATATCGATATGGCAGGGCCGGGTGATGTAGAAAAATTGACCACGCATACAGCCGAGGGATTTACGTTCCTAAGCATGCTCTTTGGCTATGACCCGGCGTCCAAGAGATATGGAAAGCTCAATCTCACGACATGGGTCGAGTATCTCGGCAAATGGGGGCTCTCCCGCGCGCTCTTCGTTACCATGCTTTTTGTCGGTATGCTCGCCGCGCTATCGATCGAGGTGCCCGATCTTGGCACTTACAGCTCGCAGTGGCTTGTCGGCACATCACCCATCTGGCTTCCTATCGCGCTTCTCGTCGGAGCGTGGAAAGTGTGGATGTGGTATGTGCGTGTATACTTCATTTCGAAGCAAAAACATATCCTACTCGAGATGAAGATACCGCGGGAAATCACCCGTTCGCCGCGCGCGATGGAGCTTGCACTGACGAATCTGTGGACTTCCTCCGGTGAAACGACCCTTTTTCACCGGTGGTGGCGCGGCGGCGTGCGCGCATACTATTCTTTTGAGCTCGCGTCGTTCGGCGGACAGGTCCATTTTTATATTTGGACGCGCGAGTCAGACCGCAATATCGTCGAATCAATAGTGTATGCGCAGTATCCCGAAGTCGAGCTTATCGAGGTGGAGGATTATGCGTCAAAATTCCGGTACGATCCCGAGAAGCACATGGCGTTCAGCACCGACTACCGCCTCGATCCTCGAAGTGATGCGTTTCCCATCAAGACATATCTTGATTATGAGCTCGACAAAGATCCGAAGGAAGAATATAAGATCGACCCGCTGGCGTATGTGCTCGAGTTTTTGAGCAGTATCAAACCAAACGAACAAATTTGGGTCCAGATCATTCTGACCCTCAACAAAGACAAGCGCCGGAAGAAGGGCACGTTGCAGACGGAGCCGCTATGGGAATGGGCGGAACAAGAACAAATGAAATCCATGGAGCGCCATTTGGGAAAATATCCGTTCAGTGTCGGCATGCGCGCTATTTACATAGGCGATAAAAGCCGTTTTCACAGCCCCACGTACGTCGGCATGCGGTGGCTCTGGCGGCCATTCGCCAATCCGCAATACCTCAATCAACTTCGTCCGGTCCGTTGGTCCAATACGTTCGACTACCCATGGCAGGATTTTCATCGGATGCGGTACAAGCTCCATACGCGCCGATTCATCGATGCGTTCCGCCGCCGATCGTGGTTCTATACGCCGTGGATCACGCCGCACAATATCATGACCGCTGAAGCCATCGCATCTCTCTGGCATCCGCCGAGCAGCTCGGTGACGGCGCCGGGTATTGTGCGTATCCCCGCCACAAAGGCCGAGCCGCCGCCGAATCTACCAATGTAATATGGCCCTCGTGCCGCCACTGTATGCCCCCCGAAGTAGAGCATGACCTCAAAAGTTTCTTTTTTAAGACCGACCGCTTGCAGGAAATGCTGTCGGCCCGTTGGCGCGAGCACACCAACCGCCGGACCATCATCATTCTTCTCGTGGCCGGCGCGATCACGATCACTTCGTATCTCTTCATTATCCGACCACCCGGGAATTTTCCGCTGAATAAACTCGTGACCGTGCCGGTGGGCGCGACGCTCTCCGAAACCGCACTCATCCTCAAAGATAACTATGTCATACGCTCTCGCATCGCATTCCGCATCATCGTCGCCTTGAGCGGCAACGAGCATTCATTGCACGCGGGCGATTACCTGTTCAAAGAGCCAGTATCTATCTTCAGCATCGCCCGCGTTATCGCTATCGGCGCGTACGGGCTGGAGCCGTTCCGCATACGCGTGCCGGAAGGCGCAACCACGAAAGATATCGCGCGCATCTTTGACGGACGTCTGGAGCGGTTCAACACGGAGCGTTTTTTGTCGCAGGCGGTCCCGCTCGAAGGATACTTTTTCCCTGACACGTATTTCTTCCTCCCCAACGCGAGCGACGAAACGGTCATACTGGCTCTGCGGCAAAATTTCGACACGCACATAACCACTCTCGACGAACAGATACAAAAATTCGGCAAGCCGCTGAAGGATGTGGTCATCATGGCATCGATACTCGAGCGGGAAGCGCCACAGGGAGCGGACCGACGCATCATCGCGGGAATTCTCTGGAAGCGGATCGCGATCGGAATGCCGCTCCAGGTGGATGTGACGTTCCTCTATACGCTCGGGAAGGGGACATTCCAGTTGACGACAAAAGATCTGACCACCGACTCGCCGTACAACACGTATACCAATAAGGGCTTGCCGCCCGGCCCCATCGGTTCACCGTCAGAGGACGCGCTCGAGGCCGCCGTCAATCCGACCAAAACAAAATACCTCTATTTCCTCGCCGACCGGAGCGGCGTGACGCACTACAGCGCAACGTATCAGCAACAGATCGCGAACAAAAATCAGTATTTTTGACCATTGACAGAACACTTAATATATGATAGAAATCGAATAGCAATCTGCCACGATCTTTGAGACGATTGCTGGCTTGAAAAGCCGTTCAACCACTCGTGACCCTGACACAGTCGGGGCACAAAGAAGGAAGGTTACGATCATGGCTATCCGAGTATATCTGAGGCGCAACCTGTTTCCGGCGGAGACGTTGGGAGGAGTTCTGCGACATGGACAATTCCCCGTCAACTACCCGCAGGGACAACCATTTATCGAACTCGCTCTCCCTATTCCGGAAACCACGGAGCTTCCGGAGGGGTTGGGGGGTGACGCGGCGTATCTCACCGCACACGACAGTTTCTACGGGGGCGGCATCAGCACGCAGCGGACCACCGGCGAATATCGGTATCGTTCAGCGTTTGCTATCGTCGAACGAAACGCCGCCTGTCTTCACAACGTGCGACTGATGGCCACAAATGTGTGCGATCTCTCCGATCTGTATCGTGAGATCCGCGCGGGAGAAATCTACCCCGTCCGCTCATACGAAGAGCAACAGGTCCCTCCGCCGGCCCGTCATCTCCGACAGCTTTTGACTGAGGGGTGGGTGATCATCCGTCGCGACATCTCCCAGAGGTTGCGTGCCGTTAAGAGCAGACTTGCCTGACACGGACTCCTAATAGACAATATGTTCCTTCAACCCCCGCGTGCGATGCGGGGGTCTTTCTTTTTAATGGCTAGGCAGTTAACGTAATGCCCCGCGTACGACCGCGGGGTTCTTTTTTTGTGGTAGGCTCCGCGCATGCAGACGGTATATGTCGGACTTTCAGGCGGCGTGGATAGTGCAGTATCGGCGGCGCTGCTGAAAGAGCGCGGACACAACGTGGTGGGAGCGTTCATCAAGATTTGGCGGCCAGAATTCATTGAGTGCACGTGGAAGGAGGACCGGCTCGATGCGATGCGGGTTGCCGTGGCGCTTGGAATACCATTTCTGGAAATAGACCTCTCCGAAGAATACAAAAAAGAAGTCGTCGACTCGATGGTCGCCGACTATGCGAAGGGAATCACGCCGAATCCCGACGTGCTGTGCAATCGCCACATAAAATTCGGTTCATTTTTCACATGGGCGCGCGAGAGTGGCGCGGATTTTGTCGCGACCGGCCACTATGCCCGTTCGACCAATGTTCGACCTACGAGGTCGAACATGTTCGACCTCGTAGGTCGAACATGTGGATTGTTGCGCGGGAAAGATCCGCAAAAAGACCAGTCGTATTTTTTGCATCGGCTCAATGCAGAAGATCTGGCACACATCATGTTTCCCATGGGGGATATGCAGAAAAGCGACGTGCGCGACCTTGCGGGGAGGCGTCGCCTCCCTGTGGCAAAACGGCCTGATAGTCAGGGGCTCTGTTTTTTGGGCGATGTTTCAATTCCCGAATTTCTTTCGCGCTTTATCAAGGTCACTCCGGGAGATGTTGTGGACATGCGTGGAGCAGTGGTAGGAAAACATGACGGTGCCGCATTGTATACGATAGGGCAACGGCACGGATTTACCCCTTACCACTTTTTGCATCAGAAAAGTGGTAAGGGGTTTACCGCACCTCTTTATGTAGTTGCTATCGATACAAAAGCGAACACCATCCGTGTATCGCCGAATCGCGAAGATGCTGCCGTGAAGAAAGTGAACATCCGTGATATGCACTGGCTCCAAAAACCAACATTGCCTCTCACCGCTCTCGCACAGACACGGTATCGCGAAACTCCCGTCGAGGTGTCCGTCATAGAAGAGAACGGCGCATACACCGCACATTTCAAAGCGCCACACATCGCCGCACCGGGACAGTCCATTGTCCTCTATGCAGGTGAACAGTGCCTCGGCGGGGGAATAGTTGCGCTACAATAATGTGAATGCCGCATATCTTAGTGACAAAAGCCGATGGCGAACAGGAACCATTCGACGCGGGGAAGCTCGAGCATTCACTTGAGCTTGCCGGTGCCAGCTCGACGACGCGGGCGCGTATCGTAGCACACCTGATCAAAGAAATGCACCCAGGCATCATGACCGAGGAGATTTACCAACATGCATTTCGAATGCTGCAAGAAGACGAACACACGCCGGTTGCCGCCCGCTATTCGGTGAAGCGCGCTGTTTTTTCACTCGGGCCATCAGGATTTCCATTCGAGCAATTCGTCGCGGCGATATTGCGCGCTCACGGCTGGCACACCAATACGGGCGTCGCCTTGAACGGCCGCTGCGCGCCGCACGAAGTGGACGTGCTCGCCGAAAAAGACCACAAACGCGTCGGGATCGAGGCAAAATTCCACAATGAGCCGGGCGGTCGGACCGATATCAAAGACGCGCTCTACGTGAAGGCGCGCTATGATGACCTCCGCAATACTCCCGAAATGTCATCGCGCGTCGACGAAGGATGGCTTGTCACCAATACACGGTTCACGCGCAACGCGATACGGTATGCGCAATGCTCGGGACTGACACTGATCGGCTGGGATTATCCGCGCACGCGCGGATTGCTCACAATGATAGAAGAAGCCCGCGTGCATCCGCTCACCTGCCTGACCACGCTCTCCGAAGGCGAGAAGCGCCGCCTGCTCGATCAAAAGATAGTGCTCTGCAAGGATGTCCAGACGAAGCATCTCTTGCAGGAATTCGGCGTCCGGCCGGAGAAAATACCGAGTGTCATCGAAGAAGCCAATCGGCTTTGCGGTATCTGATCATGTTGCTATAATTATTCTATGACTGACATTTCTCCCGTTATCGCTGACCCGACACTGGTCATGTTCGGCAAAATCATTCTTGCACTTTTACTGGGTGTGATCATCGGCACCGAACGTTCGGTCGTCGCACGACAAGCGGCAGGCATGCGGACTTTTGGGCTCGTCTCGATGGGTGCCGCGCTTTTTTTCCTCACAGCGAACTTTGTCGATCAGCAATATCTCGGCATTGTCAATTTCGAACCGATGTTCGTAGTCACCGGTATCGTCACCGGCATCGGATTTATCGGCGGCGGCCTCATTATTTTCAAAGGTGATACGGTGCATGGCATTACCACGGCAGCGGGACTGTGGGTATCGACGGCTGTCGGCCTCGCGGTAGCTACCGGTCTCTATTCCATCGCAATATTCACGACGCTCCTTACCATTCTTGTATTTACCGGCATGTGGTATGTGGAGCAGCGATTCAAGCACTGGTTCATCGAACGCAACGATTCGGACGATCAGCCGAATCGTTTGTCGGGTTAAATCGCGACGTTGAACAATGCGCCGGCCCGTAGCATTACGGGCGTTTTTTTTGGTATACTCGATCCCATGTCTGTGTACTACAAACCGGATAGAAAAACCGACTGGAATTATGGCGGCAACAAATGGCGCTTGTCGCGCTCTAAGATCGCTCTCTTTCTCGAATGCGCACGTTGTTTTTATATCGACAACAAACTCGGCACCGCGCGCCCGCCGGGATTTCCCTTCAATCTCAACAGCGCCGTCGATGCGCTCTTCAAGAAAGAATTCGACATCCACCGCGCCGCAAAGACGCAGCATCCTTTGATGAAAAAGTACGGCATCGATGTCGTGCCGTATCAGAATCCGAAGATAGATATCTGGCGGGAAGTATTCAAGGGGATTGATTATAGACACGAGAAGACGGGCTTCACCGTATCCGGCGCCGTCGACGACGTGTGGGTCAATAAAGACGGCGAGCTGATCATTGTCGATTACAAATCCACCAGTAAGGATGAAAAGATAGAAGCGCTCGATCAGGATTGGCATGATGGTTACAAGCGGCAAATGGAGATATACCAGTGGCTCTTCCGGTGCAACGGTTTCAAGGTATCTTCGACTGGCTACTTCGTGTACGCGAATGCGAGCAGGGACAAAAAAGCTTTTGACGGACAACTTGAATTCGAGGTCACGCTCATACCGTACAAAGGCGATGATTCGTGGGTTGAAGATACGATCCTGCGCATAAAAAAGACGCTCGACAGCGACGATCTTCCGGCTGCCGCGGCAGACTGCGATTACTGCACGTACCGCGAGTTTGTGGGAAAGAAATTGCAAGCGCGCGCGAAATCGTCTTCCGACAGACCAACAAACGGCACGCTCGGGATATGATCCTATTGGATCGAAAGGAAGCGCCGCCACATTCCATCGAGAACTCTTGCTACTGGTTTACGTACCGGAATTCTGTGCCGATTCATGAGCCGCTCCACGGTACGCATGAGACGGATATCGCGATAGTCGGGGGAGGATTTACCGGCCTGTGGACCGCCTATTTTATAAAAAAGCTCAACCCGAGCGTACGAGTGGCTCTGCTGGAACAGGAAACCATTGGATATGGTGCAAGCGGCCGCAATGGCGGCGAAGCCTGTTCGACTCTTGGGCCGGGTCATCTCTCGACAATACAGCACTTTGGACTGGAAGAAGCAAAAAAGATGGCGCGGATTGCCGAGAAAAATTATAAGGCATTCACAGAATTTGCGGCAGACTGCGATTTTGAGAACACCGGCTGGCTTCACGCCGCATTACTGGAAGAACACATGGAATCTTTTAGGAATTCTCATACTGCCGCAAAAGCCGTCGGCAGCGGCAATGGGTGGAAATTTTTTGATGCGACAGAAATGCGCGAGCAATTGCATTCACCGCTCTACCTCGGCGGGGCATTCTCTCCCGACGGGGGGATCGTCAACCCCATGAAACTTGTTCTTAAGCTCAAAAAAGAGATCGAGTACGCGGGAGTTGTTATATTTGAAAAAACAAAAGCGGAAAACATTGATCATGGGGTCATCCGCTCCAGCGGAGGTGTTGTGCGAGCACGGCATGTGGTGTTGGCCACTGATGCATATAGCCACCATCTTTTTCCCCGACTTCTATGGAAATTCGTACCTCTGTACGACTACATCATCGTGAGCGAGCCATTATCTGAGATGCAGCTTTCGTCGATCGGATGGAGGGGCAGACAAGCGGTCGTGGATGGGCGAACTTTTTTCAATTATTACCGGCTTACTTCCGACAACCGAATACTGTGGGGCGTGAGCGACGCGGAGTATTACCCACCAAATCAAGTGGGCCCTGCGCACGACTATTCCGAGCAATATAGGAAGTCGTTGCTCGCGAGTTTCGCAAAACATTTTCCTCAACTCAAAGACCTGCGCTTCGAATACGCGTGGGGCGGACCTATCGCCAGTACGACGCGACTCGGCCCCTGCTTCGGGCGCCTCCAATCCGGTAGCCTCCTGTATGGGCTTGGATATACCGGAGAGGGCGTCGTGTGTTCTCGTTTTGTCGGCAACGTCCTGGCGCACATGTCGCTTGGTATACATTCGGAAATTCTTGATCTGCACATGGTCAAAAAATCGCCACTACCATATCCACCGGAGCCAATCCGTACATGGGTGATCGGCATGGTTCGCTCCGCCTTACGAAATGCGGATGCCGGAGCAAAGCCTGGGTTGCTCTTGCGTATACTCGATTTTCTAAAAATAGGATTTTCGAGTTAGTGGCCCGTGACGTGTAATCTGGCGGCGCCGCTTTTCTTTTGCGATACTGCCCCCATGGACAAGGTCAAGATCGAGTCTTCATGGAAAACGATATTGGAAGAGGAGTTTGGGAAAGATTATTTCAAAACGGTTGCGGAGTTCGTGCGCGGTGAATATCAACACACTATCGTCTATCCACCGCCGAAGAATATTTTTCGAGCGTTCGACTTGTGTCCCTTCGACGAAGTAGAAGTCGTTATCCTCGGGCAAGACCCATACCACGGCAGGGGACAGGCCAATGGCCTCTGTTTTGCGGTGGGCGATGGAATACTGCTGCCGCCGTCGTTACAAAATATTTTTAAGGAAATAGAAAATGATCTCGGGGAGCCGCTCAAAAATAGAACGGGCGATCTTGAACGCTGGGCCAAACAGGGCGTCTTGCTACTCAACGCGACACTCACCGTACGCGCACACAAAGCCGGCTCGCACCAAGGACAGGGATGGGAGCAATTCACCGATGCCGCCATTCGCGCACTCTCGGAAAAGCGCGAGAATCTCGTATTTATTTTGTGGGGCAATTATGCGAAAGCAAAAGGCGCGCACATCGACCGCACCAAACATCTCATCATCGAATCGGCGCACCCGTCGCCCTTCTCCGCGTACAGCGGCTTCTTCGGCTCAAAACCGTTTAGTAAAACCAACGACTACCTCAAAGCACACAACAAAAAGCCAATTGATTGGCTGTAAATTTAGGACATGGCGTGTCCTAAATACTAAACACGCAAAAGTTTCAGGAGTTTCTCTTTATTCGTATGCGGACCGATGATGGCGAGGTTTAATTTTTCGGTGCGGAGGATGTCGCGGGCGACGCGGGCGATGTCGGCGGCGGTAACAGTGTCGATGCCCTTGATGTTCTCTTCGAGCGAGCGCACACGGCCGAGTTCGAGGAGGGAGGTTGTGGCATGCTGGGCGATGCGGTCGCTGGTCTCGAGTGAGAGCGTCATCGTGCCTTTCATGTACGATTTGGCCTTCTCGAGCTCCACTTTGGAAACTTTAGTACGCTTAATTTTGCGGAATTCGGCAAGTATCGTCCCCACCGTTTTCTCCAATTTACCGTGTTCGACGCCCGCGCTCACGACAAAATAGCCGGTGTCGGGATACTTTTCCACTGAAGTATGCACGGAGTAAGCGAGACCGCGTTTTTCGCGCACTTCCATAAAAAGGCGACTGCTCATCCCGCCGCCCAGGATCGTGGCGAGAACGGCGAGTGCGTACTCGTCTTTGTGCAGGTAGGGATAGGAAGGCATGCCGAGCATGAGCTGCGTCTGGTCGGTCTTCTTTTCTTTTATCGCGATGCGCGGCGCGTCCTGTGTCTCGGTGAATGGCACAAGCGCCGGCTGCTCGGCGTGTTTGAGTCGACCGAACTCTTTTTTGATTGTGGCGAGAACTTTCGGCGGAGAAAAGGAGCCTGCCACACAGACGACCGTGTTGGCTGGAGTGTAATTGCGTTTGAGGTAGTGGGTAAACTCGGTACGAGAGAATGAACGAATGTTTTCTTTTGGTCCAAGGATCGTGCGGCCAAGCGGGTGATCCTTGCCGAAGATAAGCGCGTCGAAGACGTTGTCGATAGTATGCATCGGCATATCTTCGTACATGTCAATCTCTTGAATGATGGCGCCGCGCTCTTTTGTTATTTCTTTTTGCGGGAGAGTGGAATTGAGAAAAATGTCGCTGATGACATCGAGTGCGGTGTCGAGGTAGCGGGCGGAGACTTTGGCGTGATAGGCGGTGCGGTCTTTTGTAGTAAAGGCATTGTAAATACTTCCTATGGCGTCGAGTTCCTCACTGATCTCTCGTGCGCCCATGCGCTTCTTCGTGCCTTTAAAAAACATGTGTTCGAGAAAGTGGGCGAGCCCGTTCTCGTGTATATTCTCATACCTGGAGCCCGTGCCGGTCATGACCATCACCGTCGCCGTCTGGCTAGCCTCCATTGGTACAAAGATGATACGCAGACCGTTTTTGAGCGAGTGGATATGGTATTCCATTGACGCATCGTACCCTCTGGGCCTGATGAGAGCAATCGGCTAAAATGTGATACAAAGATTCCCTATGGCAGAGCAAGCCCCCCTCCACGTACCATTTTCATACCAGAGCGAATCATTCAACTGTGGCCCGCATACGCTGCGGCTCGTGATGCAATTTCTTGGCAATGACGTAGATGAATCGAAATTGCGTGAATATGGTAAGACCACCATAGAGGAGGGCACGAGTTGCGAAAACATGACGCGCGCTGCGCGTCTCGCACACTTTTGGGCATACGGGAGTTTTGATGGGAAAATCGAAGACCTTGAGCATTTTTTCAAACTCGGCTATCCCGCGATTGTCCAGAGCCGAGGAGTTCGAAAACCGCATCGGTTTACGACTCGTACGTCACCGTGCACGACCCGGAGCCGCCCGACCCAGCTCATCCGAGCGGTCCGCACATGCGCCTCAAGGTTGACGAATTTCTCAAACTTTGGAGTGGTAGCGAGGGGCGCGGCGAAAAGAATTGGTTCCTCGTCCTCGCAAAAAATCAGCTCGACGAGCGTTTTGTAGGACCAACGGCGCACCCCTGAAATTGCTTGACAATATAGCATAATGATGCTACCGTTTTAAACGGTCAATAGTGACCAACTCTCTGGACACATGAAGGAGAACCGCGGTGAAAGTTTTCACGAGTCACCATGAACGCGATTGTTCGAAGTGCTGCGCAGTGAGCCTCGTCCGGCACGGACAGAAGTACACCGCGATGTATCTGCCGGACGGCGGGCTCTTCGAGCTTACCAATGACACGAAGGGCGTGGTCGTCCCACGGGACACGCAGACCTTCCGTCGTCTCGCCGACAACAACCGCGGCGGCAAGTTCACGCCGATTTCGTGATGGAGACCGGCATGACTGGGAACGCTACACCCCGGTACAGGGGCACCGTCGCCGGAAGCGATTTCGCTTTCGACCCACCACGGCAGCTTGTCATGGTGCTCGATCCGCGGCACCGAGCTCACAAGAAACGGATTCGGGTCGGATCCGTCTCCGAGGAGACCGGATCACTCAGAACCCATGAGTCGGTCGAATTCGAGATCAAAGAAGTCGTGGAGGACGGCTTCAGAAAATGGATCGCCAACGAAGTTCGGACACTCGGCTGAGCGTCGATCATAAACGCTCCCCGCCATGTCGCACGACATGGCGGGCTTTTCTTTTTATGATATAAAACGTCAAGGAAAGAGAGGCCTCGCATGACAAAATTTCCAAGACTTCATTCAGCAGGGTTACGTGGCGCTGCACAAGTCGGCAAGGAGCAACTCTCATATAAGAAAACGGGACAATGTCGTAAAAAATTTCCGCGGCTTTCGTCCGCTGGACTCCGAGGGGCATCTGCAGAGAGCTGCCGACAACTCACTAAACTTTCAGAACGTCACACGTGAAAAAACAACAGGGGCTCCCAAAGGAGTCCTTTTCTTTTTTTGACATTGGTTTATTCGCATGGTACCAAGTCGACAGGCGCATCTTCCCACAAAAACCCCTCAAGTAGAACACCCATTTTTGTTAAAAATGACTGTTGCTAATGTAGAAACTGTAGCACGTTGATTCTTTTCAGCAATAAC
>LCQW01000019.1 GCA_001004345.1 Candidatus Kaiserbacteria bacterium GW2011_GWA2_52_12 | reverse complement strand
TAACGCTCGCTCAATCCTTCTTCGTTCGCTCGCTTCGATGTGCGTATATCCCATATGTTCTAAACATACAGGTGTTCTACTTCAAAGGTGAATTCGCGTTAGGGGTCACTTTAATCATTCATGAAAAAAATCATTTACGCTGGTTTTGGTCTTGCGCTTCTCGTGTCTCCATTACTCGTCTCCGCTGACGCCATCAGCGACTTACAAGGGCAGATCCAAGCCCTCCTCGCACAGATCGCACAGCTGCAGGCGCAACAAGTCACACCGCCCACGATACCGGACACCGACACTCCAACGGGACCCTCGATATCATCCTGTCCCACACTGACCCTGCCGCTCCAGCGCGGCTCGCGCGATGCGCAAACCGGCGGACAGGTCACCAATCTGCAAGTATTTCTCTCTGACTACTACAACATCCCCGAGGAGACCATCATCTCCGGCTACTTCGGCAAAGTCACCGAATCCTACGTCATCCGTTTCCAGCAGGAACAAGGTCTCCCCGCCTTCGGCCTCGTCGGCCCCATGACCCGCGCCAAGATCGCGGAGGTGTGTGGGGGAATAACTCCGCCGACGTCGGCTTCGTTCTCGGCTTCTCCGACTTCCGGTCTCGCACCACTCACGGTTTATTTCCAAGGAAGCGGCTCTGTGTTGACTCAAAGTGCATACATTAGTTTCGGCGATGGAACGAATAGCGGAGAGGGGCAAATAAATATCAGCCATGTGTATCAGAATTCGGGCACTTATACTGCGATGCTGCACAAGGACGGCGCCAAAGGCGAAGTCGTTGACACCGCGACGATCAGTGTCTTCTCGGCGTCAGACACAACACTTAGCGTGACCTCTCCGTCAGGAACATGGCCTGCGGATGGAGTCGCGCACTTCACCGTGCATAATCCGCCAAAATATCCAGGCCTCTGGTTTACGCTCGTTGATAGTAATACGGGCAAAGTTTCAGCGCTCGGACAGGGGAATGGCGGCTCCGGAACGACCGTACATGAGGGTGATAATGCGGTGACATTAGATCTATATGGCGCCGCAACAGATCCAACGTTCGCGGGCGGCGGAGCGCACAATAAACTTGCTGTTTCGCTTTTCAACTTTCCCTACGACACCGGCGGACCGTATGTATCCGGCTGCATTCCGGGCGAGTATCCTGATTTCGGGGGAAGCTGTGCTGCGGGACAGGCTCGCGGACAATTCATCACGACTGCGTTCAGCCCGCTCTTTTCTATCGGTGGCCAAACTACTGGTACAGGCACCCTCACCGTCTCGACCGACGCTTCGAGTCCGGCATACGCAATCGTTGCGGGCGGCTCGACGGGTGTGACACTTGGTGTCTACAGATTGCGCGCGACGGGTGAGCCCATCAAAATAAATAAGCTCAACACGTTCCTCTCAAACGAACCGGGGTCATCCGGCAGTCCTGCGAACATCGTGCGACTGTACGTATATTCAGGATCGACGCTTGTCGGGGCTGGCGTATTCGCCGGGCTTGGACAAAATTCGACGATTACACTCCCATCCCCGGTAACGATTCCGAAAGATACGGATTCACGGATCACGATCAAAGCTGATCTCGCACACATCGGCGCTGGTCAACCTGGTATTCCCGGCGACCTCATTCGACTTGAGCTCGCAAGCGCGGAAGGCATGGGTGTAAGTTCCGGGAAATACATCGGAGGAAACAACGACGATCGCTTCGGACCAGAAAAAGGCAGCTCGAAAGTAGCAGGCGTGCGCATCTTCAAGTCGTATCCGAGGGTCGCGGCCGTGTCGCTTCCTTCCAGCGGACTCGCGGACGGACGCTTGATCAGATTCAGCATGACCGCTTCACCTTCGGGACCTGTTGGCATCGGACAGCTTGGGTTCAGCATTTCCGGTTCGGCTTCCTTCAACGGACAAGCTGATCTCTATGCGTTTACCGATTCTTCGTACTCCTCGCCAATCAACTACTGTATTACTGCCGATTGCCATAATTCCGGTGCGATCAACGGCGCACCGGTGCAGGGCAGCGGAGCCATATCGCGCGTTGTGTTTCCGAAACCGCTTGAGATTCCCGCAGGTGCGACATACTACTTCGAACTTCGCGATTCTACAAAAGGTAGCGGTCTTACGTATCCGAACAGCGTGACGACGACACTTCTCGCAGACTCCGGATATCAGGGACTTGCGCCGACATCGGGCGCACTACCCGCGATGTGGTGGTCGCCGAACGACACGACAACGTCCGCATTCACCGACGCGGACTGGACCGACGCTTACAATCTGCCGGGCCTTCCCGCGAGCGGCATCTCGCAGACGCGCACGGGAAGCGGCACTCCGCCACCATCCGCTTCATTCACCGCCTCGCCCACTTCTGGCGCGGCGCCGCTTGCGGTGAAGTTCAATATTCAGGGCAGCTTCTCAGTCTACGGCATTGACTTTGGAGATGGAGAGACGATCAACGGCGCCATCATGGATGCCGACTGCTCGGTCGCGGGGCGTTGCACGGGCACCCACACCTACACCTCTCCTGGCACGTACACGGCGAAGCTTCTTCGAACTACATACGCTTGTCAGACCAGCAGCTATCCATCAACTCCTGGTTGTCCGACACAGACGACCATCGGTACTGTGACGATTACGGTTACCAATGCGCCACCTCTACCACCCATTTCGGTAACCTCGGCCGTGAATGTCGGCCCAGCCGGCGGCGGAGTCGGCTGGCGCGTCGCCGGATCAGGTGACTTCAACGGCGACGGCAAGGCGGATATCCTGTGGCAGAACGCGACGGCCTCGGACGGTAAGCCGTCCATCTGGTTCATGAACGGCTCAACAGTCTCAAGCACGTGGGCTGGCAACCCTGGTTCCGGAAATGGCTGGCGCCTTGTCGGATCAGGCGACTTCAACGGCGACGGCAAAGCAGACATCTTGTGGCAGAACGCGACGGCCTCGGACGGTCAGCCAGCCATTTGGCTCATGAACGGCTCCACGATCTCAAGCACGTGGGCTGGCGACCCTGGTTCTGGAAATGGCTGGCGCGTCGTCGGCGCAGGCGACTTAAACGGCGACGGCAAGGCTGACATCTTGTGGCAGAACAATACCGACGGCACTCTCTCGATCTGGTCCATGAACGGCACCCAAGTGCTGAGTAGTAGCATTCCTCCGGATACATCGGCCTGTGTGGGCGCGAAGGGTCGCGCCGCCGGTGTAGGAGACTTCAACGGCGATGGTAGGATGGATATTCTATTCGATAATGCGTCAGGCCCTGCTATCTGTCGCATGGCTGGCACATCTCTAGTTAATGATGGTGAAGACTTGGGAGGCCAGGCCAATTCCCGGATTGCCGATGCCGGTGATTTCAACGGCGATGGAATACAAGATATCCTTTGGCAGAATAATAGCACCAGCCAGCCCGCGATCTGGTTAATGGATTGGGCGCTGACATTCAAAGCCACGAATGAATTCGAAGTCGGCCCCACCGGCGGTGGCATCGGCTGGCGCGTCGTCGGCGCGGGTGACTTCAACGGCGACGGCAAAGCGGATATCTTGTGGCAGAACAACACTGACGGCACTCCCGCGATCTGGTTTATGAACAAATCTTCCGCATCATCAGTCGATCGAAATGCAAATGTCGCCTCCGCTCTCACCGCGCTCGAATCGGCGCTTCAAGCACTTCTCGGGCTGCTGAAATAGTGGCCGGATCTCGGATTGCGGCCGCTCTCGTCCAAGCCGCCTGTTTGCGTGTTTGGAAAAATAAAGACGAACTGTGCTATCCACAAACAGGACATATTTGGTAGAGAATTCCGCGGTACTATAGAGACATGTTGAAAATAAAAATAGTAGGCATTGTGTTCGTGGCGCTTCTCGTAATCGTGATGACCGGAGCTCTGTGGGTGAGCCAGAGATCGTCAACGCTGTCGCAAGAGCCGGTACAAAATACCGGACAAAAGTATGTGCGTCCGACACGGCTTCCGGCCACAACGACGGGAGGATATATAATCTCGACCTCTGCGGTAACAAGCGTGAATGAACTGCACGCGAAAGGCTTTTCCGCCCTCGTTTCCGTCTCTGACACGGGATTTGAGCCGCGTACCATCACCGTGAACAAAGGCGCGACGATCCGCTTTTTCAACAACTCCGGCGCGAGTGTCCACATAGCCGCCTCGGGCGATGCGCTCTATCCGGGGAAAAGCACGTGCGGCGCAAGCGCATTCGATTCGTGTAAGGCGCTTACCAAGAACGATTTTTGGGAGTTTACATTCGCTGTTTCCGGCACATGGACGTACCAAGATACGGCAACGGGACACCAAGGTACGGTACGGGTGAATTAGTGACACGAATATCCTCCGCACTATCAACACCACCCCCATGAATCGGCAGAACGTGTGCAATAATTGAGCAATGACAAAAATACAAAACATCTTCGGCACCGTTTGTATCGGCATCGTGTTTGCACTCGTAGCATTTCCTCATATTCTCTTTGCCTCGTCATGCCCCACACTCGGTCGCACGCTTGCGCGCACCTCGACCGGCACCGACGTCACCTCACTCCAGTATTTCCTCATTGATGAAGGCGATCTCGCAGCCGGCAATACGATCGGTTATTTCGGACTACTGACGGAAATGGCCGTGCGGAATTGGCAATGCCATCACGCTGTCGTCTGTACCGGCACTCCCTCATCGACCGGCTGGGGCGTCGTAGGCCAAATGACCCGCTCCGCCATCGCCTCGTCGTGCTCATCACAACTCCCGCAAACACTTTCACTCGCCGTTACCGGCATTCCCTCGAACACTCTCTTCACGGGACAAATAGCAACATGGATCGTGCAGGCGAATGGCGCAGCTACCGCCCCCGTTTCGTTCAGCGCGCAGTGGGGTGATGGCCAATCTACCGCTGGTCAGGCATCCAACTCCCTCTCTCATACATATCAAACAGCCGGTTCGTTCACACCTGTTTTCACCGTGACGACGCCGGGGGGTACGGCAAGCGTCGCAGCGCCGACAGTATCCGTTACCTCGTCTGTCGCGTCACTCACGGCCTCACCCCGCTCCGGCGCCTCTCCGCTCACCGTGTCGTTCTCGTGGAGCTCTTCTGATGGGAGCACACTCAACTTCGGCGACGGGACCACCGCCTCAATCTCAAGTTCAGGTTCCCAATCACACACATACGCGAGCGCCGGCACATACAACGCCGTTCTGTCTTCGGCTGCGGGCACCGGTCTCGCTGCCGCCAGCATCAGCATCACCACTACATCCTTGTCTGTCTCGCCCCAATCCGGCGAGGTGCCACTCACCGTCACGTTCACTGGCAACGGCGCTGGCGTCGGCTACTTCGGCGGAGCAAAGATCAGCTTCGGTGACGGCACCACCACAATCTTCTGCGCCCCCGGTGTTGCCTGCAGCTCAAAGACCATGAATTACACATACAGCGCGGTCGGCTCATACACCGCCACACTCTTTGGCATCGGCGAGGGAAGTACCACAACGCTCGCTACCACCGCACTCACCGTTTCGCCCGCAGTTTCGAGTGCACCCTGCGTCGCCCTCTCGCACACCCTCACGCTCGGCGATACGGACGCGACCAAAAACGGCGAAGTTACGATGCTCCAAACATTTCTCGCAGGCTACCCCTCGATCTATCCGGAAGGATGGGTGACCGGCAACTACGGTCCTTTGACCGCGAGCGCCGTCCAGCGCTTTGCCGCACGGTATGGCACCCCGATACGCTGCGATTCGCACGGATTCTCCGCATCGCCGATGAGCGGTCCCTCTCCACTCACCGTCATATTCACCGCACAAAACATCGACGAGTCGTACAAGCTTGATTTCAACGACGGCACACAGGTCTCTACGAGCTTCACGTGCGCCACCGCGGGCACGTGCACCGGCAGCGCCACGCATACATTCGCAGCAGCAGGCTCGTATACCGCAAAACTCGGCAAACTGATCGACGCGACACACGCGAAGACCATCGGCATCATTCACCTTTCCGTCGCGACCTCCACCCCAACCTTCACGGCGACACCGACGAGCGGAGCCGCGCCGCTTGCGGTCTCGTTCACGACAAATCAAATATCTGGAACGATTGATTTTGGCGATGGCAGCACGCACGCAGCCGTCGAAGGTGCCTGCACGAATTCAGTCCCGCCATCCTGCGCCAGCTCCGCGTCACACACCTACACCGCCTCCAGCACCTACACCGCCAAACTCTATGACACAGCAGACCTCAATCGATACAACGCCTGCCGAAGCGCAACACCGCCGTGCATGCGCCCCGCACCTGTCCCGCTCGCCACAGCAACCATCACGGTCTCCGGCGCATCCTGCAGCGCGCTCACGCACGACCTCGAGCGGGGCGACACCGACGCGGAGACGGCAGGAGAGGTCTCCGTCCTCCAGGCGTTCCTCAAGTCGCAAGGCGCATCCATCTATCCTGAAGGCCTCATCACTGGCACCTTCGGCCGTCTCACCGAAAGAGCGGTGCGGCGCTTCCAAACGGCACACTCCATTTCATCGACCGGCTTCGTCGGCCCCTTGACGAGAGCGGCCATCAGGGCGATCTGTACCGGTGGCACACCTTCAACGACGCGCTATTCTTTCACGGCGGCTCCAACGAACGGCACCGCGCCGCTATCAGTCACCTTCACCGGCACCGCCATCGAAACGCTCGAGACAGGGATTGTCTACGTCGTTGATTTCGGCGACGGCGCACGCGGCGAAATGTCGGAAGACTCGGAGAGCAGGCTGACGGTTAGCCACTCCTACCAGACCGGCGGCACCATGACGGCCCGCCTCCTCCAGAGTCAATATCTCTGCGGCGTCGGAGTCACATCCTACGGCTGCGTGCGCGAGCTGCAGGTGGACGCGGCGACCGTTACGGTCTCCGCTCCGCCCGTCGACGTCTGCCCCAACATCGAGGGACTGCAGACTGTCGTGCCGAGCGGGATGACGACTGACGGGAGCGGGAATTGCGTCTTCAATCAACCTGCGCCCGCTCCACCTCCAGTAGGTGGCGGAGGAACACAGACTGCATCGTTCAGCGCATCGCCGACATCGGGGACATCTCCGCTTGCGGTTACGTTCACATATACGGTCCCATCAAGTGATGGAGCGGGTGCCATCTTCTTCGGCGACGGCAGTTCATACAATCTTGCTATCGGAACCGGATCAATCACGCATACGTACACCGCTCCGTATAACGCTTTGTTCATCTTCATAAGCACACTCCAGGCAGGCGGAAAGGATCTGGGCACCGTGAATATAACCATCCCGCAGTAGCCGTGTCACTGCGGCGGAACAAATTGACTGCGATCGAAATGTTGAAAGCGGCGCGAAGCTCATGCGTTTTCAAAAAGCGACAAGATTCCCGGAATTCGTGTGCGATCCTCATTTGTAATGCGACGGTTGGCATCTATTGAACGGACAATTCTCCCACACGATACTCAATGAGAAAAATGAAATCACCGGAACGAGTCGTGTTCGCTAATACGCATCACATTGGTTATGAACACTCTCTCGACTGAAATTATAGAGAGATGTGAGATAATTTGATGTATGAAGCAGAAACTTTTTGGCGTACCACTCTACTACTTCAGCGTTGCCATGCTCGGGGCGACCATTGTGCTTGTCGGTTACTCGGTATACGCATGGACCGGCCCCACGCAATCTCCTCCCGGCGGCAATGTCTCCCCGCCCATCAACACCGGAAGCGGAGGACAGGTGAAATCGGGCGACTTCGCGACCCTCGGCAAGCTCGGAGTTGGTACAGTGACTCCCGGCGTTCCGCTAGATGTCGTCGGCAACGTCAGATCTTCTACCGGATTCTGCATCGGCGCATCTTGCGTAACGAGTTGGTCTACCGGCTCCCTCTCCGGCTCCGGTTCGACCAATTACATTCCGCGCTGGACCGGAGCGACGTCGCTCGGCAATTCATCCATCACGAGCGACGGCAGCTCTGCAACCTCGCTCGGCAACTTCTTCGTGCCCTTCATCTATGATTCGAACAACACCGGATACTATGTCGATCCGAATAGCATGAGCAACATGGAGCGCGTTGATTTTAGCTATGGGTACGACAGAAATAATACCGGTTACTATATTGATCTGGACAACAGGACCAATCTTCTCAACCTCACCGCGAGTGGCGATGTACGAGCCGCTATTTTCTATGACCAAAACAATACCGGATACTACGTCGATCCAAGCAGTATGAGCAACATGGAGCGCGTTGATTTCAGTTATGGCTACGACAGAAATAATACCGGTTACTATATCGATCTCAACAACGGCACAAATCTCAACTACGCGACGGCGAACGACTGGTACGCCAACAGCTGGTTTCGCGTGAACGGCGGTGGGGGAATCTACTGGCAGGCATATGGTGGTGGGTGGTATATGCAGGACTCGACGTGGATACGTTCATACAATGGAAAATATCTCTATATATCAGCTGGGTTGGATACGGGCGGCGCATCGGGTATCGCCTGCGGCGGAGGACTCGGCGGCGGCTACACCTTCCGCGTGTGCGGCACTGCATATGTGACGAGCAATTTATATGCGGCAGCGTTCATCTATGCGTCCGACGAGCGGCTGAAAGAGGACATCGTTCCCATCTCGGACAGTCTGCTGAAACTCGGGAAGATAACCGGCGTTTCATTCACGTGGAAGGAGGGCACGCCGCGCGCGGGACAGCACGATATCGGCGTGATCGCACAGGATGTCGAGAAGGTCGTGCCTGAAGCAGTCACCACCGATGCAAATGGCATGAAAGCGGTGGATTATCCGCGTCTCATTCCGCTCCTTATCAATGCGGTGAACGAGCAGCAGAAGGAGATCGACGGACTGAAAGCGGAGATAGAGGCGCTGAAGGCAAGATAATGTATGCACATGAATGAGATAAAGTGGAAAATCGTTTTCGGCGCCGGAGCAGTCGCTGTGCTTTTACTCGTTGTGTTTGCTCTCTCAAAGTTGGGCCCGGGTTCCGGTCCTGCCGGAACTTCCTCGAAGAACGCATCGCCCGCGCCGATGATGCCCCGCTCGCCCGACGGCCTCCTACATTACGTGAGCGGCCCGATTGTTTCCATCGGAAACGGGACGATTACGATACGCGCGCTCATGCCGGATGGAAAGGAACCGCAGGAGGTGACCATCACAGCCGATGCCTCGACGACAATAACGCTGCAAACGCAGAAAGATCCAGCCGCCTGGCAAAAGGAAGTGAAAGATTTCCAGAGCAAGTATCCGCTCGCGACGTCCACCGCGCCAGCAGGCAGTCCGCCGCCCACGCCCCCGTTGCCGTTCACTGAAGAGAGAATCGAACTCTCCGGTTTGAAGGCTGGTATGTCCGTCGGGGTCATGCCTGTGGATGGTACCAAGGAGAATGCGACGACGGTTCGCGCGGCGAGGATTACAGCCATGGTGTCTCCGGTGCAACCATCCTCTAGCGCGCCGTCCGTTCAATGAGCGGCGGTATAAAAAAATTCTCGCACTCGCCGCAGCGATTGTCACACTTCTCCCCGTGCTCGCGCTCGCGCAGTCGTGCTCGGTATGGTTTGATAGCAACCCTGTGGGTCCTGGTGGCACGTGGATGCACTGGAGTTCTACGGCGTATGGGAATTCTTGTCCGGGTCCGGATTGTGAGGAGTCCGCCTTTTACATTACTAGTTATGTTATGGCTACGCGCCTTTTGGCGGAGATGCGTATGTGACTATTGGCGGAACAACTGATTTCACAGGGTGGGTTTATGGATGGATAGAGGGGGCGGGAGATTATACGTCACCGCAATATCCGTTGGCAAACTGTCCCGCGACACTCTACTACGACCCTTGCCCCTCATACATCGACACGCCGTGGCAATCGTATGGTCTCCTTTTATACAGCGGCGCGACGCGCAAGATCACGCAGCAAGGGTACAACAACTGCGTCACCAACAACTCCGGCCTCCACTATTTCATCCCCGCCGGCTCCGGCGGCGAGCTGCAATCATTTTTCATGCTACTATATATTGCAATTATGGAGCCACGGTACATAGATCAGGTGAAAAGCGCCATCGCCGAATTCGATCCACAGGGCTCGAATCGCTATTTTCTATTCGGCTCGGCGGTGCGGAAGAAGCGTTTTCACGACATTGATCTCGGCGTCGTAGGAAATCGAGCGTCACGCAAGAAACTGTCGGAACTGCGGGATCGCTTCTACGACTCACGTATCCCGTACAAAGTGGATGTAGTCGATTTCGATGCGGCAAACGATTCTTTCCGCGATTATGTTTTACAAAATGAGCCTATCGTATGGATAAAATAACGCTGCTTTCCGTCATCGATGATCGCAACAGGATGGTGCACGACTACAGCGAGGAGTATGCGATAATTTATTTATCAATATGCGTAGACGGGTCAGAAAGCAAACAGTCATAAAGGTGGGAATTTTTGTCGCGCTTGTGTGCGTTGCGTTCTTCGCTGCTCCGCGGCTGTCATACGCCGCAAGCTCGCTCACCGGCTGGGCGTGGAGCGACAATACCGGCTGGATATCTCTCAACTGTCTCGGTCTTGGCACGTGCGGCACGGTAAACTACGGACTCTCGGTGGCCGATAACGGTACCATTTCAGGATACGCGTGGAGCGACAATATTGGATGGATTTCTGCGAACAGCGCGGACCTTTCCGGTTGTCCGTCGGGAACATGCGCGGCGACACTTTCGGGGACCGCACTCACCGGTTGGCTCAAAGCGCTTGCGGCAAACGGGCAGGGATGGGACGGCTGGATAAGTTTGAGCGGCACGAGCCCGTATGCGTATGGCCCGACATTTTCCGGCACCATTTTCTCCGGATATCTGTGGGGAAGCGACGTGGTGGGCTGGATCGATTTTCAATATGCCGACAACACACCGGCACCGGCGTGCACTCTCACCGCGACTCCACCGAGTATGATCAGAGATGATCCAGATGGTAGTACGGTTACATGGACGGTTTCCCCTGGAGCGTCGACGTTCAATATACCTGCATTGGGAGGCCCTATTGTTCCTCCAGAGACGAATGCGATAGGTGTCAAGGTGTACCCGAGCCAAACAACGATATATGCGGGGACGGTCACCGATTCTTTTGGGCAGCAAAATACATGTTCAGCGACGCTCACCGTCGGCTGCAATCTTACGTACACGTGCACGGGGGCGGGGAATCAAACTATCCACAAACTGGATACGTCGTGCGTGGAATCCGACATTACCCCCTCATGTAACGGTGTTACAAACTTTTGCTCGCCTGGGTCTCCCGCCTGTCTTGATGTGCCACCGATATTCAACCCAACGGGCACACTGACAGGACATCTCCAAGCTATACCGAGTATTGTCACGAAAGGCGATACGACAAGGCTTTACTGGGATGTCGGCAATGTTTCGAGCTGCACTGTCACGGATACCGACGGTCACGCACCATGGACGGGGATCGCCGCTCCCGCAGGCGGGCAACAGTCGTGGCCCATCATGCAGCAGACGATATTTACGCTCAACTGTACGCCGATTGGCAACGCGACTTTTGTGCCCGAGAGCGTCCCCGTCAACGTCGTCCCCATCTTCGAGGAGCCTGATCGCGGCCTCTAACGGGCCTCTGTGCCGGTAGGCAGGGTTGACGCAGGCACCATGTCTGCTAGTATGTGCATACGCAGAAGGCGTCTGTTTTTTTATGCACGTCTCTATACGCGTTGGCTTAAACATTATTAGTTATAAATTAATTTTGGTCTACTAGTGATAAATTACTAGTGACCAGCAACCAGCTTATGGCAGAAGAATTTAATCGAAGCAAGCCGCACGTCAATGTCGGCACCATCGGTCACGTCGATCACGGCAAGACCACTCTTACCGCGGCGATCCTGAACGTGCTCGCGAAGGCGGGCCAAGGCTACACCGCGACGGTGAAGGGCGTGGACGACATCGACAAGGCGCCGGAAGAGAAAGCGCGCGGAATCACCATCTCGCTCTCGCACTCCGAATACGAAACGCCGAAGCGTCACTACGCGCACGTCGACGCTCCCGGCCACGCCGACTACATCAAGAACATGATCACCGGCGCAGCCCAAATGGATGGCGCGGTACTCGTCGTTGCGGCGACCGATGGCGTCATGCCGCAGACGCGTGAGCACATCTTGCTCGCACGTCAGGTCGGCGTGCCGAAGATTGTCGTGTTCCTCAACAAGGTTGACATGGTGGATGACAAAGACCTCATCGACCTCGTCGAGGAAGAGGTACGCGACTTGCTCGAGAAGCAAGGATTCGATGGCAAGAGCGCACCTATCATCCGCGGTTCCGCCTTGAAGGCGCTTGAAAACCCGGATCCGAAAGGCGAATGGGGCGCGAAGATAATGGAACTCGTGAAGGCGATTGATGAGTACATCCCGCAGCCGGTTCGCGAACTCGACAAGCCGTTCCTCATGCCAATCGAAGATGTGTTCTCCATCGAAGGCCGCGGCACCGTCGTCACTGGTCGCATCGAACGCGGAGTTGTCAAGGTGGGCGGTGAAGTGGAGATAGTCGGCATCAAAGATACCGCCAAGACGACTGTCACGGGCGTCGAAATGTTCAACAAATCACTGCAAGAAGGGCAGGCAGGCGACAACGCCGGCGTGCTCTTGCGCGGCACCAAGAAAGACGATGTGCACCGCGGCCAGGTCCTCTGCGCGCCGGGCTCGGTGAAGCCGCATACCGAATTCGAATCAGAAGTCTACATTCTGACCAAGGAAGAGGGTGGCCGTCACACGCCATTCTTCTCGGGCTACAAGCCGCAATTCTATATCCGCACTACCGATGTGACCGGCGAGGTGACACTGAAGGAGGGTGTGGAAATGGTCATGCCGGGCGACACCGTCACCTTCAAGGTGAAATTGGTCTCGCCGATTGCGCTCGAAGATCAGATGCGCTTCGCCATCCGAGAGGGTGGTAAAACGGTAGGAGCTGGCGTGGTAACCAAAGTCGTCGCTTAGTTTCTTCTCCAAAAAATACAGGAAGCCCCGCCTCTCGGCGGGTTTTCTTGTTTCCACATATCAACACTCGTGCCGCGTAAGAAGAAAAAAATTATCTTTTTTGACGATATACTATACCCATGCACCCTACGCGCACACTCCTCATCCTCCTCGCGCTGCTCCTCCTCATCGCTGCAATCGCATTCATCGCCTCGCCCTACTCCTCATCCATCACACAGCTCCTTTCGCCTCCCCAACCCATCGTCACCCCCCTGCGGCAGATCACTGTCACCCCGCCTCCGCGCACGAAGGCGAACACGACCGCCGCGCTCAAACAAACGATGTTCAGCGTCCTCGTCTCCTACGTCGACAATAATTTCGAACCGAAGGTCGCTCGCGTCAGGACGGGTGAGACTGTTAGATTCGTGAACAACTCCACCGCCGAACTGAATCTCTGCGGCACCGCCTTTACCTCCTGCAAAGACCTGAAACCCGGCGAATACTGGGAGTTCAACTTTGCCACAGTGGGCACGTGGACGTTTGAGAACAAATCAAATCCAAATATGATCGGCACTATGGTGGTGCAATGATATGAAAAAATATTTATTTATATTCAGCGCATTGTTCCTCGCGATCCCGGTGCTCGCATTTGCCGGTTCGCAGTCATACACCTTCTCGTTCTTGCACTGCGGAGGATGGTGTGACACTTTCCAAGATGGATACACGTTCACCGTGCCCGCATACGGTACGTTGACTGTCCATGTGCAGGGTGGTAGCGGGTTACCATCGCTGTGGACATGCAACGCTTACGATTCAAGTACCGGCATTATAACGTGCGATTGGGCGGGAGGGTCCATGGGCTACGACAGTTCTTTTGGCGATATCACAGCATCTGGAAATTATCCTGCAAATAATAATACCAATACGTGTTCATTCGTAAACGATGCCAACAGCCCCACTTCTTATTGCGGCTATTCTCCAGGCACGGACGGCACTGTTGTTCCTAGAGAAGAAGTCGACGTTACGTTCCCGGCGGGTGAGCTCCCTGTGGGCAGTAGCATTCCCGTTAAAGTCGGTGCGCCGGACGGTTCAGTCGCCGTAACATGGACGGAGCCACCGCCTCCGACACAACACTGCCCCGACGGCTCTTCCGCGCCGAACGGTGATTCAAATCAATGTACATGCGCACAGGGCAATACGAGCCAGTGTCTGCCTCCCCCCTCCTGCCCCAACGGCCTCGACATCACCCAGTACCCGACCTGCACCTGCCCGAGCGGTCAAGTCCAGCAAGGCGACACCTGCATCACACCACCACCAACTGTCTGCCCCAACGGCCTCAACATCGCCCAGTACCCGACCTGTTCCTGTCCGGCAGGCCAAGTCCAACAGGGAACTACTTGCGTTACACCCCCTCCACCCCCACCACCTCTCCCCACATGCAGTGTCACTTTCGACCAGAACCCCATCCAATCCGGCGCGGGCACGACAATGTATTGGAATTCAACCAATGCAGACCATTTCTACATCAACAGCGTCGGGTATGTCGGTGCATCGGGTGCAACAGGGATTGGCCCCGGCGCCAGTACC